>URBP01000086.1 GCA_900546105.1 uncultured Collinsella sp. | reverse complement strand
CTGTACGGCCCATGACGTGCCCGTGCTGCTCTGCTTTGCCGACTGCGTTCCCGTGGTGCTGGTGGCCCCCGGCGGATTTGCCGTGGTGCACTCCGGTTGGAAGGGCACGATTGCACGTATTTCTGCCAAGGCGTGCCGGGCGCTTTGCGATGCTGCCGGCTGCGATGCGAGCGACGTTTCCGCCTATATCGGCCCCCATATCTTGGCTGACGAATATGAGGTATCCCAGGAACTCATGGACCGCTTTGCCGCCGAGTTTTCGTGCATCGATGCGGGCGCTTCTCGCATGCTCGATCTATCTGCCGCCATTCGTGAGGCGCTGGTAGATATCGGTGTGGACGCGGATAATATCGTGGATACCCAGCTTTCGACTGTGCGTCAGAACGACCGCTTTTATTCCTACCGTAACGAGGACGGCACCTGTGGGCGCCATGCTGCGATCGGCGTGATGCTATGAGAAAGATCGTATCGGTCCTGAGCGCCGCTGTGCTTACGCTTACGCTGTGCGCCTGTTCTTCGGGATCTTCTACCTCTTCCATTACCGTGGCCGGCTCCACGACCTGCCTTCCTATCGCCGAGATTGCGGCAGAGGGCTTTAAGGAGGAGACCGGCATCGACGTGCTCGTTTCCGGTTTGGGCTCTTCCGCTGGCATCGAAGCCGTCAGCGCTGGCACGGCCGATATCGCCAGCTCCTCCCGTGGACTCAATGCCGACGAACAGGATCTGGGCCTGACTCCCATCGTCATTGCCCACGACGGTATCGCGGTCATCGTGAACGACGATAACCCGGTCGATAACCTCTCGACCGAGCAGCTCCGTGATATTTACGCCGGTAAGATCACCAACTGGAAGGAAGTCGGCGGAGAGGACCTGAAGATTCAGGTCATCAACCGAGACGAGGCGTCTGGCACGCGTGAGGCCTTCCGCACCATCGTGATGGACGGCCCCCCGTTCGATCGCCGGTCCGCCGTTCTTTCGGGCACGGGCCAGGTGCGCGACGTGGTATCTCGTTCGCGCGGTGCCATCGGCTACATTTCGCTGGGCTTCGTCGATAGCCTCAACGCCAAGACCTCGGTCAAGGCCGTCTCGGTCAATCATGTTGAGGCGTCCGAGAAGACGGTCGCGAGCGGCGGCTATCCCATCTCGCGCGACCTTTACTTCTTTGTGAAGGGTGCGCCTTCGCAGCAGGCGCAAGATTACATCGACTACGTGACATCCGAAAAGATGGACAAGCAGATTCGCGAGGCGGGCTTTATTCCCGTCACCAACGACGAGAAGGGGAGTGAGTAGCATGGAAGCACAGGAAAACTCCCAGACTGAGCAGAATGGTCAGGCGCCCAAGAAGCGCGAGCTGGCGCTCGTATCGCGCAGCACCTATATCAAGGAGAAGGCGCTGCAGTGGATCTTCTTTGCCTGCGCGTTCTTGGCGGTTGTTACCGTCATCCTGATTTTTGTCTTTACCACGTACTCGGCGCTGCCCGTCTTTACCGACATCGGTCTGGCGGACTTCTTTAGCTTTACGTGGGCGCCCTCTGAGGGCCACTACGGCATCGTGTCGCTGCTTGCCGGCTCGGGTCTGGTGACCGTCGGTGCGCTCGCCATGGGTGTGCCCCTAGGCGTGGGCACGGCCGTGTATCTGGTCGAGATCGCCGGCAAGCGCGTGCGCAAGCTCATCAGCCCTGCAGTTGACCTGTTGGCCGGCATCCCTTCTATCATCTATGGCTTCTTTGGCATGATCATCATCCGTCCGTTTATCGCGCAACTGACCGGTGGTCTTGGTTTTGGTGCGCTGACGGCGTGGTTCGTGCTTGCCATCATGATCGTCCCTACCATCACCACGCTCACCATCGATGCCCTCAATTCCATTCCCATGGGTATTCGCGAGGCATCGTATGCTATGGGTGCTACTAAGTGGCAGACCATCTATAAGGTCGTGCTACCTGCCGCCAAGCTGGGTATCGTGGATGCCATCGTGCTGGGTATGGGTCGCGCCATCGGCGAGACCATGGCCGTGCTCATGGTCGTGGGTAACGCCCCGGTTATTCCCGACAGCATCGCGAGCCCCATCTCGACGCTCACGAGCCAGATCGCGCTCGACATGAGCTATTCCTCGGGTCTGCACCGCTCGGCGCTGTTCGGTATGGGCGTGGTCCTGTTTATCATCTCCGCCACGCTGGTGGGCATCGTCCGTCTGATTTCCAAGAAAAAGAGGGGGTAGGCTATGTCCGATTCCGTTGACACGACGGTCGATACGACCTCGTCGCGCGAGCGCATCAAGCGTGCCCTTTCCCACGGCAAGAAGGGTCGCATCAACAAGGACCTGTCCAACAAGATCATGCTTGGCGTGTTTCGTGCCGCGGCATACATCACCACACTGGTGCTGGTCGCTATCATCGCCTACGTGGTCATTAACGGCCTGCCGCATATCTCGCTCGACTTTATCTTCGGTTGGCCCCAGGGCGTCAACGCCGAGGGCGGAATTTGGCCCACGATCGTCTCGACCGTCTATGTGACGGCGCTCGCCATGCTTATCTGCACGCCGATCGCTGTGCTGGCAGCCGTCTATCTGGCCGAGTACGCCAAGCAGGGCAAGGTCGTCGAGCTCATTCGCTACGCTGCTGACGCTTTGGCCTCGGTGCCCTCCATCGTTATGGGCCTGTTTGGCTACGCCTTGTTTGTCGAGGCCATGGGTCTGGGCCTTTCGATGGTCTCGGCCGCTCTGGCACTCGCGCTCTTGATGCTTCCCATCGTCATGCGCACCACCGAAGAGGCCATTCGCGCCGTTCCGCGCTATATCCGTTGGGGCGCGTACGGCCTGGGCGCCACCAAGTGGCAGGTCGTCTCCAAGATCGTGCTTCCTTCTGCCTTTGGCCGTATTGCCACGGGCATCGTCCTCGCCATCGGCCGTGCCATTGGCGAGACCGCGGTGGTGCTCTACACCATGGGCCAAGCCATCAATCTACCTATTTCGCCGCTCGATTCTGGCCGCCCCATGACGGTTCACCTGTACCTGCTTGCAAACGACGGCATCAACATGAACGCAGCCTACGGCACCGCGCTCTTGCTGATGGTGATCATTCTGGCCTTCAACCTGTTTGCGCGCTTCCTGTCGCGCAAGCGTCGCTAGTTAAGGAGTCCCATGTCCGTTTATCAGTCCGCTCCCACGCTGGAGCAAGCGGCCATTACGGCCAAGGATTTCAACTTTTGGTACGGTGACTTTCATGCGCTGACGGGGCT
Organism: uncultured Collinsella sp.; assembly: GCA_900546105.1. Taxonomy (GTDB): domain Bacteria; phylum Actinomycetota; class Coriobacteriia; order Coriobacteriales; family Coriobacteriaceae; genus Collinsella. The sequence goes on along the minus strand of URBP01000086.1, from coordinate 5,038 downwards.
TGACCTCAACATCGCCAAAAACGCCATCACCTCCTTCATTGGCCCTTCGGGCTGCGGCAAGTCGACGTTTTTGCGCTGCATCAACCGCATGAATGATCTGATCGAGGGTACGCGCGTCGAGGGCACCATGACGCTCGACGGCAATGATATCTATGCCGAGGGCGTCGACCCGGTCGACCTCCGTCGTCGCGTGGGCATGATCTTTCAGCAGCCCAACCCGTTTCCCAAATCCATCTACGAGAATGTCGCCTTTGGCCCTCGTCTGCAGGGCGTGACTAGCAAAAGCGACCTCGATGACATCGTGGAAGAATCGCTCAAGCGCGCCAACCTCTGGAAAGAGGTATCCAATCAGCTCAACAAGGATGGTTTGGCGCTCTCGGGCGGTCAGCAGCAGCGTCTGTGCATCGCGCGCGTGCTTGCGGTGCAACCCGATGTCCTCCTGATGGACGAGCCCTGCTCCGCCATCGATCCCACATCCGTCTCTAAGGTCGAGGATCTGATGGCCGAGCTGGCGCCCGAGATGACGATCATCATCGTCACGCATTCAATGCAGCAGGCAGCTCGTATCAGCGACTACACCGCATTCTTCTTGCAGGAAGTTGCCGGCGAGCCCGCCACGCTCATCGAGTATGGTCAAACCGACGCGATCTTCACCAGCCCGGTGGACTCGCGGACGGAAGACTATATCACCGGCCGCTTTGGCTGATCGGTGCGACTAGTCCCAAGCCGATCGGACCTGGTCCGGTGCATATTCACTGTGCGGGCGGCATGACCGCACCCAACTGATTGGAGTGAACCATGCGCAAACTGTTTTCCCGTCAGCTCATCGAGGCCCGTCACGAGATGCTGAGCATTTACGAGGCCGTCGATCTGGCCCTCCACGATGCCGTGAAGGCCTATGTGACCGACGACCGCAAGCTCGCCACCAAGACCAAGAAGCGCACGCTTTCGATTGACGCACGCTGCGCCAACCTGGAGGCCGTCTGCTATAACCTGATCGCCACGCAGTCACCGGTCGCCTCCGACTTCCGCCTGCTTCAGACGATCATCTACGTCGACTTTAACCTGCAGCGCATGACCGATAAGGTCCGTCAGATCTGCCGCGCCACGCGTCATATGATCAAGGCTGACATCTCGCTGCCCAAGGAGCTTGTCGGCACGGTCGAGGCCGAGGCTGAGGCCGTCTACCAGGTGCTGGGCTCTTCGCTTTCCGCGCTCGTCACCAATGACATGTCCATCATCTGCAACCTGGCTGTCGAGGACGAGCCAGTGCACGCCGCCTACGAGAAGTTCTTCCGCACCTTTAACCGCATGGATACGGGCGACTTTATGGACGACGACAGCAACTATGACGACCTGCGCCGCGCCATCATGGTTTCGCGCTACCTCGATCGCATCGCTTCGATTTCCATCGATGCCGCCTGCCGTCTGACCTTCCTGTTGACCGGACAGCGTATGACTGCCGGCGATATCGCCCGTGTGGACGAGGATGAGCTCGAGAGCATGCGCGTGCCTTCGGGCGAGGGTGTTATTATGAGGCCCGCCGTCGACGCTCGCTACGTTGCCAAGGTGCCCGCTAACGAGGTCAGCGAGGGTCTTCGCTACCTGCTCGATCATCTTGAGGACGAGGACGATGGCGAGGACGACGAGGAGTAAGTAACCCCGTTCGTCGAAAGATTGTAAATACCTAAGTGAGCGCGGCCTTGCACATGCGGGGCCGCGCTCTTGCGTTAGCATGGGACTACTTGTTTGGCTGTCAGCGGAGGCGATTAGCAATGGATAACTATTTGGACTTGATGCGCGCTCGCCGCGAGCAGATTCTGGAACGTTTTTATGCGGCGCTCGATCGCGCAGGCCGTCCATGACGCCGCGAGCCTCATTGCCGTGTCCAAGACCGTTGGTGTCGATGAGACCGTTGCCGCCATCCAGGCGGGGTATCGCCATTTTGCCGAGAACCGCCCGCAGGAGCTGGTTCGCAAGCTCACGGGTCTGGCGGAGCATCCGGAGCTGCCCGAGGTGCGCTTCGATATGATCGGCAACCTGCAGACCAATAAGATCAATGCGGTGCTGGGCTCGGCCGAGCTGATTCACTCGGTGGGTTCGCTGCATCTGGCGCAGGCGATCTCGAGCCGTGCTGTCCGCAAGATTGAGGCAGGCGAGCTCGCCGGCCCCCAGCGTGTGCTCATTGAGGTCAATGTGAGTGGTGAGGAGTCGAAGGGAGGCTTTTCGCCCGATGAGATTCGCGCCGCCGTGGGTGAGCTTGCGGAACTTGAGGGAATTTGCGTACAGGGGCTTATGACTATGGCGCCCCGGGGGAATAAGGATGTGGCACGTCGCACCTTTGCGGGGCTTCGTGAGCTGAGGGATGAGCTGGAGGCGGCGCATCCCGATTTGAACCTGCCTGAGCTTTCCTGCGGCATGAGCGAGGACTTTGAGCCTGCCCTTGAGGAGGGCTCTACGCTCGTTCGCCTGGGCAGGGTAGTATTTAGCCCGGAGTTTGCAGTAAAATAAGGCTCTGAAGTGCGCACTGATTATCGGGGCGCCTGCACTAAACCGCGAGAGGACACAACCATGGGCTTCCTTGACGAGATTAAAAATAAGATGCACCTGGGCGGCCAGCAGGGTTACGACCAGGGTTATGGCCAGGACGACGACTACGGCTACGATGACGGCTACGACGATGGCTATCAGGGCAACGGCTACAGCGGTGCTTCGGGCGAGGGCTTCTACACCCAAGACGAGCCGAGCAACGGCCTGCTTGGTCAGACGCGCCGCGGTGAAGCTGAGTCGGTTGCCGTGTATACGCGCTCCGGTCAGCTGGTCGGCGATGACTCCCGCCATGCTACGACGTATAACCCGCCCTCGCGCTCGCAGGACAGTGTTGCGAGCGGTTATCGTCCTGGTGCCTATGACACGCCGTCGAGCTACGCCGAGAACACCCGCGCCCGTGCCGCCGCTGCGCCCGCGCCTGCACCGAGCGATGCCTCGGCCTATGCGAGCAATATCATCAACGCCACACCGCAGCTGCCGGCCTATGTCCTGCGCCCCGAGAGCTATGACGACGTGGAGACTGTGGTTCGCCGCGTTCGTACCAAGCAGCCTGTCGCACTGATTTTTGTGGGCGTACGCACCGAAGTTGCCAAGCGCGTCTTGGACTTCTCTTACGGCTTTGCCTGCGGTCTGGGTGCCACGGTCAAGGAGGTAGGCGACCGCGTGTTCATGGTGCTGCCCGCCGGTTGCGAGGTCAAAGATTCCGATCTCAAGAAGCTTCGTGCGGACGGCTACCTTAAGTAAAGACAAGACGAGGAGATTCCCATCAACATCTACACTATCGTCCAGCTGGTCAACACGCTGTTCAACTTCTATTCCACGCTTATTGTCGTCTACTGCTTTATGACGTGGATTCCCATGAAGCAGGGTGGTTTGCTTCAGGATATTGCTGCGGTGCTCGATAGCGTGTGCGGTCCGTGGCTCAACCTGTTCCGTCGTTTCATCCCGCCGATGGGCGGTATCGATTTTTCGCCGGTCGTTGCGATTATTGCGTTGCAGTTGGTGCAGAGGCTGGTTCTGCAGCTTCTTATAGGTATACTCGTATAGAACTGACTTAGTAACTTACGTCGGGCGTGTAGCGCCGAGGCGATGAAAAAGGAGACTTGTTATGGCTATTACCCCCGCAGACATCCAGGCTCAGACTTTCTCTGAGGCCAAGCGTGGCTACGATCCTGCCGAGGTCGACGTCTTCTTGGAGACGCTGTCTTCCGAGGTTGACGCTATGCTCGCTAAGATCGTTGACCTTAAGGGTCGTCTGACTGCTACCGAGCAGCAGCTTGCCGACGCACAGGCTCAGCTTGCCCAGGCTCAGGATGCCACCGCTCAGGCCGTTCCTGCCGCCCCCGTGGCTGCTCCCGCCCCTGACTTCTCCGCTCAGGAGCGCCAGATTTCCGCTGCCCTGATCGCTGCCCAGCAGACCGCTGAGACCATCGTCAACGATGCCAACGAGAACGCTGAGCGTATCCGCAACGAGGCTGACGCCAAGGCCCGCGAGGTTATCCGCCAGGCTCTGACCGAAAAGCAGGCCGAGCTCGAGGAGATCGATCGTCTCAAGGCTTCTCGTGAGGAGTTCAAGGCCGAGTATCTCAAGCTCATCCAGCACTTCATGGACGATGCCCAGAACTCCTTCCCGGCCGACCTCATGGCCTCCACGCCGGTCGGTTCTGCCGCTTCTCCTGCGGTGACTGTTCCCGCCGAGCCGCTGCCCGTCGCTGATCCGGTTGTCCCCGTGGCCGATCCTTTCGCCCCGATCGACAATTTTGCTGCCGACGACCTGGACTAACATTCGGCCTACAATTTAGTGCCTAGAAAGGACCTGCAGCTTGCGGGTCCTTTTTTATGACTGTGCCGGGGTGCGTAACATAAAAAACCGAGCCCTGCACATAATGGTGCAGAACTCGGCGAACGGGTGAGCGGTCAAGGGTAGGTTTTAAGGCATGTCCCAAAAATCTACTTGAGGAGGAAGTCGGGGAGGGGAATGGTACGGGCCTCGCGATGCTCGGGATCGGCGATGTGGTCGGCAGGATATCCGCAGACGAGCATGTGATAGGGATAGACGCCCTCGGGCAGGTTGAACTGCTCCTGTGCCACCTCAGGCTTAAAATGGCATACCCAGCACGTTCCCAGGCCCTGCTCGGTGGCCTCCATCATCATCTGATCGCACACGATGGATGTATCGATTTCACTGGAATTCATCTGGTCATACGGGCGCACCCAAGCGTCTTCGGTAACGCTACAAATAAGGAAGATGAGCGGAGCGCCAAAGATAGATCCATCACGAGCAAACCGAGGCTGACAAGCAGCAGCCTTCTCCAGAAGCTCAGGCGTATCCAACACCATCACACGGGTTGGATGATTATTACAAGCAGAAGGAGCAATACGCCCCGCCTCAACAATGGCATCCACAACAGCTTGCTCAACAGCCCGATCTTCAAACTCACGACAAGAATACCGACCCCGAGCCAGATCCAAATAAGACATACAAGTC
>URBP01000085.1 GCA_900546105.1 uncultured Collinsella sp. | reverse complement strand
CGGCGACCACCGAGATCTACACTCTTTCCCTACACGACGCTCTTCCGATCTCGATCCGATTGCCCTAAATCGTCTCTAAGAACGCCTCAATGCGGGTCTGGAGCTGACCGGCGTCCTCGCCGGCGTAATCGGTCGTGATGTGCATAAACGGAATGCCGGCCTCCTCGGCGGCCTTCTCCACGGCAAACGACTCCATCTCGTAGAGCGTGCAGAACTGCAGCGCCACATCCACGATACCGTCGGCGTGAAGGTCCTTGGCCATCTGGACAATGTCCTTCATACGCTGGTCGTTGGGCGTAAAGACGGCGCAATTGATCTTAAAGTAGCGCTCGGCGATGGCATCGAGCATCTCGTCAACCGTCTCACCGGATTCGTCGACCAGGTCCTTGTAGTAGCGTGAACCCGTGCAGGATTCCTCGCCTACCACCACGCCGCCGGCCTTCTCGATGAGGTTGAACAGCTTCCAGTTGGGCACGGCCATGGGCGTACCGGTGTACAGGATGCGCTTGGTGCCCTTGGGCGCCACACCCTCGCCAGCCTCAACGCGCTGCTCGCACTCGGCGGCCATCTCGTTGATGGCTCCGGTCAGACGCGGCGTGTCGTCCATAAAGGCGGCCTGAACGGTCAGCAGGCTATCGAGACCGCTGATGGGCGCAGGGTCGGCAGCGCGGGTCGCAGCGAGGCGCTGCAGGGCGCGGCGCTTCTCATTGACGGCGTGGATGGCGGCCTTCAGACGCTCAGGCGTAATCGTGACGCCGCACTCTTCCTCGATCTTGGCGGCGAGCTTCTTGACCTCGGCCTTCCAGGTCACGAGCGTCGACTCGTCGTGTACGTTGGGAATATCCATGACGTACATGTTCTTTTGCGTGGCAAAAAACTCGTAGGCTTTCTTCTTGCCATCGCAGGTGTTCTCGCCTACCACCAAGTCACTCGACTCAATGTAGGGGCAGACCTCGCCCAGTTTAAAGCCGGCAAAGCTCTTGATAAGCGGGCAGGTGTTGCGCGGCAGATGCTCCTCGACCTTATCGGTTGCCCAATCGGCACCCGAGCACAGGCCCACGGGAATACCGTCGCAGGCGAGCACAATCTCCTCGGGCACGTACACGCAGAACGAACCGACGATCTTGGTGGCCTCGCCGGCCTCCTTCTTGTCGAGCATCTCCTTAATACGGCCGCTGTGGATGTTGGTGGCCACAAAGTCCAGGTAGGACGTGGACTTGGGGCGATTGTTCTGCGTCAAGAACATATCGCCGTACATCTGGCCCACGGCGCCCAGTAGCATGTCGTGGTCGGCAAGATTCATGCCGAGGCTCTCCCACATCGGATGGAAATCGAATTCTTCAGCCATGACGGTTCCCCTCTCGAACCAAAAACGGATAACAGCGGTATCGATGCACGACGGACGGCGATTGCCCGGCCGTGCTCAAACCCGGAATTTTAGGGAACCTGCTTTGCGGTCGATTATTTAGTTGTGCGTCGTCTCTCCCGGAGCCGTGAACATACCTGCTCATATGCGGCTCCGAGCCATAAATAGGGCACGCGCGGCAACGCGGCGAATGTATGTCGTCTGCGGCATGTGCGCACCCTCCTTTACAACTTAAGGTCAACTATATCAACGGTCATCGACCATGCGAACACCGTTGACATTCGTATGACAGCGTCGTGTGCCGCCGTTAATAAATTATTATCTTGCTTGATAATTAATTGACATTCTACATTCGGCGAACGGTAGGAAACGAAACGGCGGGCTGCCGAGAACCCTCGACAGCCTGCCCTCTACCCTACCGACAAACCAAATGGATCCTGCTGGCATCAAAATGCATGCGCAGCGTCTCGCCTGCTTGCGGCAGCTCGTCGACAGGCACGCCCACTTTGTTGACCTTCCACTGCAGACGCGTGGGCGCATCGGCCCGCGGCGCATCCAACAGCACCAGGCGCTCAAAACGCGAATCGCTCACTCGGGCCACGTGCAAATCATAGCTGTTGCGACCCCGCTCCGCGCGATTATCAACATGGAAGTAGCTTGCGCGAATGCCCAGATATGCCACGTCGTCGGGCACCTCATGACCTACATTAAAGGTCATGCCCCAATCGAGGGCCTCAACTTCTTCGTCGCCGATCTTGCGCGCCCGGCTTGTGTTCTTGCAGCCCGTCAGGCGCAGCGCCGCCAGCGTCTGCGGACGGCGGACCACGTCCCCGACGGAGCCGATCTCCTCCACATGCCCGTTATGCATAACGCAGATGCGCTGGCACAGGCGGCACGCTTCGTCGATGTCGTGGCTCACGTAGAGCACGGTGCGGTTGCACACGTCAAACAGGTCGAGCATGTTCTGCTCGAGTGCGCTCTTAAGATAGGCATCGAGCGCGCTCATGGGCTCGTCAAACATAAAGATGCCTGGGTGCGCCGCCACCATGCGCGCGAGCGCCACGCGCTGCTGCTGGCCGCCCGAGAGGCGCGCGGGATAGCGGTCGGCGAAATCGGCCAGACCGAAAATGCCCAGATAGCGCTCGGCGAGCTTTTTGCGCGCGGCGGCGTCGCCCGCGTCCTTTACACCGGCGCACACGTTATCAGCCACCGTCATGTTGGGAAACAGCTGATAGTTTTGGAACAGCAGGGCACACTTGCGCTCCTGGGGCGACAGGTTGATACCCGCCGCCGAGTCAAAGAAGGTCACGCCGTTGACGACGATCTCGCCCTCGTCGGGCGTCTCCACGCCGGCAATGCAACGCAAGGTGCAGCTCTTGCCACAACCCGAGGCGCCCAGCAGCGCCACGCGCTCCTCGCCGGCCTCAAGCTGCATGTCGAGAGTGAACCCCGGATAGCGCTTTTTGATATCCAGAACAAGCGACATGGCTTATCGACCTCCCTTTGCGACCGTGTCATCGCGCATAAGCTCGGCCAGCGCCTCGCGATCGATACGCAGTGCATCGCCGCCGACTGGGTCGAGCGAATCGGTCTGGCCGCCCAGCTGCTTGGCCTGCTTGTGCTCCGCGCGGGACAGGCCGCGCTCACGGTACTTTTGCGAATGCGCCGTGTACATATTGATGAACAGAATGACCAGGAAGCTGAACACGATTACGACGATGACCCAAAAGAGCGCCACCGACGTGTTGCCGCCCATCCACTCAAAGTAGATGGCGATGGGGATGGTCTGGGTAATGCCAGCGTAGTTGCCCGCAAAGAACATGGTGCAACCGAACTCGCCCATCGCGCGGGCAAAGGCGAGCACCGTGCCGGCGGCAATCGAGGGCCAGCCGAGCGGCATCATGAGCTTGGTAAAGATGCGACGCTCGGACCATCCCAGGGTTCGCGCGGCGTCGAGCATCTGCGTGTCGAGGCTCTCGAAGGCTCCGAGCGCCGTGCGGTAGACCAGCGGAAACGACACAACGACGGCCGAAATGACCGCCGCAGGCCACGTAAAGACGATCGAGATGCCGTGCGCGATGAGCCACTGGCCCACCCCGGTCGAGCGGCCAAACAGCATGAGAAGCAGAAAGCCGCAGACCGTGGGCGGCAGCACCATAGGAATCGTAAAGACCGAATCGAGCAGGCCCTTGATGCGGCTCGAGGTACCCATAGTCTTCCACGCGGCGAACAGGCCCAGCGCAAAGGAGATCAGCAGGGCAAGGCCGCTCGTTTTAATGGACACCCAAAACGGGCGATAGTCGATGTCGCCCAAAAAGGAGGCCAGAGAGGTCAAGGGCCCCTGCTCATCCCGCAACACGACAGACGATGCTTCAACCATTTGAGCACTATCAAGCCAACGCGCGCCGCCCTTGGCATCACCCGAGGCTGATGCAATCACCACATAGCGGTCCCCATCCGCACCGCGCTCGTCAAAGCCATAGGTATACCCACCGGCATCAAACGTTGTTTCCGCCGTGACATACCAAGGAAGATCCGCGTCCCCTAGCTGAGCACCTCCCATGCAGTTTGCGCTGTCGAGCTTACAGACGAGGGCCTTGAGACCCGATACGCACTCGTTGTCCTGCGGATCCAATCCATACTTCTCGGCCGCCTTGGGCGATATCCACACCACAACGCGATCGGCAGCAGGCACCACTACAAGGTCCACGTCCTCGTCAACGGGAAACCGGTAGCCCTCAGGCTGGCCCTCCATGGCACGAGCGGTCCCCTTGGCCAACCGCTCAAAACCCTCGATCCCATAGGAAAGCCCATGAGCGGTCGCAGCAACCTGGGCCCCGTCCTCAGCGTCCCCAGCAAACGCAAATCCCGGCACCCAACAAAGCGCGCAGGTCAAAGCACAGGCGACAAGCATGCGGAATCTATTAAGCACGAAAAGCTCCAAGCGAATACAAGGACGGAGTGAAACACAAAACGATGGAATTATCGCGCCAAGCCTCACTACGCGGAAAGCTCAAAGCCGTACTTAGCCCAAATCTTCTGAGCCTTCTTGTTGGTCAGACAGAAGTCGATAAACGCCTTGGCCTCGTCGGCATGCTCGGAGCTATCGGCGACAGCACCGGGATACACGATGGGCTTGTGCGAGTCCTCGGGGCACACGAAGGCCTCCTCGATGCCGTTGTAGCGGTAGATGTCAGAGCTGTAGACAAAACCGGCAACGCAGTCGCCTGTGGACACATAGGCGGCGGCGGTACCAACTTTGTCTGCCAGTGCGACCTTGTCGGCGATCTCGGGCGCATACTCGCCGTCGTCGCCCTCGGTGCCGGTATAGAGGCCCACAGAAGCCAGCGCCTGGTTGGCGTACTTGCCGGCGGGAACGGTCTTGGCGTCGCCAATGGCGATCTTGCCGTCCAGATTCGCGACGTCGGCGATGGCCTCGACCTTGGTGTCGGAGCCCTCGGCGCGAATGATCACAAGATCGTTGACGAACATATCCTCACGGGTGTCGGTGTCGACGAGCTCGGCGGTCTCAGCGTCATCCATGGTGCCCTTGGAAGCGGTGATGAGCACGTCGACCGTGGCACCGGCGCGCATCTGCTCGACAAGGTCGCCAGACGCCTTGAACTGCGTGTCGGCAAACGTGGTACCGGTCTGCTCGGTGTAAAGCTCCTGAACCTCGGGCAGAGCCTTCTCGAGCGAGTTGGCGGCAAAGACCTGCAGCTCAACAGCTTTCTTGGAAGATGCCTTAGCAGAACCGGCATCGGAGCCAGTCGGCTCAGACGTCTTGTTGCCAGAGCAGCCAGCAAGGCCAAGGCCGGCAGCGGCGACAGCAGAGAGCGAGACGAATCCGCGGCGAGAAGCCATATCGAACATGTTCAACCCTTTCGGACCTTATGCCCGGGTACCCCACCGCGGGCTTTATTCTGTAATTAGATTATACTTCGGTGCGAATAATGATTATGAGAAATTATTCTCTTCTGAGAATATAGTTTCAGACATGCCTACAGAATGCGGTCCCCTTGGGCGCAAATAAAAGGCGGAGCAGCCGTTCAGGTCGCTCCGCCGCAGGTAAATCGCTTAGTTGGTATGTCCGCCGCCCGCTGTCATCTGAGCCGCATGCTCCAGCTGGTCCGCTATGGCCTCCCAGCTTTCGCGGGCGGCCTTCGTAGAACCGGGAAAGTTTACGACAAGTGTATGACCTCGTTGCATGCAAATAGCGCGCGAGAGCATGGCGCGGCGCGTCTTGGTCATCGAGTACGCACGGATCGCCTCGGCAATGCCCGGCACGTCGCGATCGCAGACGGCACGCGTCGCCTCGGGCGTCACATCACGCATCGAAAGCCCCGTGCCGCCGCAGGTGAGCACGACATTGGTGTGGCACTCATCGGCGGCTTCCACAATAGCATCACCGATCTCGCTGACGTCGTCGCGCACGACCACATGTGAGACGACCGTCCAGCCCTGCGCCTCGATAAGTTCCTCGAGTGCGGCTCCAGCCTCGTCCTGGGCTAGATCGCGCGTATCCGAGCACGTCACGATCGATATCTTCAGCTCCATAGCATTCCTCCTACAACACGGCGCCCTCGGGCAGGTCGACGCGAACAACGTCCACGACGTCGCCCGCCTTGAGCTCGCACGGCCCTTCTTCAATACGCAGTAGGCAGTTGGCCCGCTGCATCGTGCCGAGCAGCGCCGAATTCTGCGTCTTGGCCTCGGTCACCAACAGCCCACCGGTCTCGGGGTCACGCAAAACCGTGGCGCGATCGAAGAAGCGGCGATGCTGTCGCTTTTTCACTCCGTGCGTGAGCGTCGCCTGCTGTACGGGACGCGTACCCTCGGCAAAGCCGCGCATCTTGCGAATTGCCGGGCGGGCGAGCATCTCAAAGCCCACATACGCCGCCGCGGGATTGCCCGAAAGCCCCAAATACGGCTTACCCCCGAGCAAGCCAAACGTGATGGCCTTGCCCGGACGCATCGAGATGCGGTCAAACAGCACCTCGCCCTCGCGCCGGACGAGCGCCGTCACGTAGTCGTAGTCGCCTGCCGAGGCGCCACCGCTCGTAATGACAAAATCGCACTCCTGCACGGCACGATGCACCAGCTCGGCAATCGCCTGCTCATCATCGGGCGCAATGCCGTAGAACACGGGCTCGGCGCCGGCATCGAGCGCCTCGGCCATCAACGCCGACGAGTTGGAGTCGCGAATCTGCCCGCGCGCCGGCAGCTCGTTCGGCGCGACCAGCTCCGTGCCCAGCGAGATGATGCCCACGCGCGGAGCGGCATGGACCTTCACGCTCGCGTAACCGGCGCTCGCCAGCAAGCCAGCGCCCGCCGGAGCCACGACCTCGCCGGCGTGCATCACAACATCGCCGGCATGGGCCTCCTCGGCGGCAGAGCGAACGTTCTCCCCCACCTTTGCCGGCGCCGAGAACCTCGCACGCGAGCCCTCGTTGCCGTCACCGTCAAGCACCTCGACGATCTCGTACTTCACCACGGCATCCGCACCCTCGGGCACCGGCGCGCCCGTCATAATGCGGACTGTCTCGCCCGGGCCAAGAGCGCCCTCAAACACATGGCCCGCGGCCTCGTGTCCGATAACGTCGAGCGTCACTGGCGCCTCGCCAGACGCCTGCGCCAAGTCCGCAGAGCGCACGGCATATCCGTCCATAGCGCTGTTGGCAAACGGCGAGATGTCGATATCGGCCACCGCGTCCTCGGCCAAGGGAAGACCGGCGGCCTGCCACACGGGAATCTCGACAACTTCGGTGCGATTCACGTGCGACAAGACGATTGCCTGTGCGTCCTCCAACGGAATGAGTTTCTCTGCCATATACACCTCTAGCATGCAACGGCGCACATCACGGGCGCCGATTCTTTATGTTTATCTCAGTATAATCCCCCGCCGCACGACGGCGACACGGCCCGTGCCCACGAATACACCTGTCGGTAACGGACGGCGAAACAGAACCGAAACCAACCCGCCGGTTTGTCACGTTTGGCACGCTCTATAATGCTCGTGTTGCAATCAAGAAGAGGAACGTCTGGCTTTTACCGCCAAACCCGAAAGCGCTAACGAGGCGCAGGATCATTCCCAGCCGCTCGACGACGGCGGCTTCTTCTCCCTTAACGACGTCATCATGGCAGGCAGGCAACAGCTCACCCGCTCCGAGCATCTCTTGGCTGCCGACACGCGCCGCAACGCCCGCAACCTACTCGCGAGCGCCAAGCTGCTCGCACTCGTCGTCATCGTCTCGCTCGCCATGGGCGTTGCCGCTTGGGCGTTTTTGGCCTCGCTGAATATCGCGACCGACTATCGCGAGCACCACGCGTGGGTCTACGCCTTGCTTCCCATTGTGAGCGTTGCCACCGCATGGGTGTACAAAAACCACGGCCTTGCCGCCAAACGCGGTAACAACCTGGTCATCGACTCCGCTCTGAGCACACGCCTCATCCATATGCGCATGGCCGTCCTCACCTTCATCTGCTCCACGCTCACGCACCTAACGGGTGGATCTGCCGGTCGCGAGGGGGCCGCGGTGCAGATTGGCGGCACCATCGCCAGCAATGTATCTAGCCTGGCCCACCTCAAAAAGCACGACCACCACGACCTCATGCTCGCCGGCATCTCGTCGGCCTTTGGCGCCGTGTTCGGCTCGCCCCTTGCCGGCGCGTTCTTTGGCATGGAGATGTGCTTTATCGGCAAGATCGACTACACCGCAGGCATCTACTGCCTGGTTGCCTCGTTTACCGGCTACTTTACATCACTCGCCCTGGGCACCGAGTACGAAGCGAATGTCATCGCCAGCGTTCCCGCCATGTCGCCCAAAACGGTCGTTATCGTTGTTATCAGCGCCATTATCTTTGGCCTGACGGCACGTCTCTTTGCCTGGTCGGTTCGAACCGTCAAGAGCCTGTACGGCCGCTTT
>URBP01000084.1 GCA_900546105.1 uncultured Collinsella sp. | reverse complement strand
TCGTAGGTGCCCTGCGTCATATAGAGCGTGTTGCCAAGATAGTTGAGCGAAATGTCGCTGACTTTGACCTTGGCAACATTGAGCAACGAATCCTGGACGTGTGCCGTATCGCCCGGCTGAATCCCCAGTACCAGCTGTGAACTCTTACTCAGATACACGTCTCCGTCACGCAAAGACAGCGGTTCTTTGGACTCGTCCTCAAGGCGAACGTAGTCGTCCAGGTCGTTCGCGCGGTCATCGGGCACCACGATCAGTTGCACGGTCTCGCTCTTGCCGCCAAAGGTAAAAGTGACGTTGTCGGTCATGATCGGCAGCGTCGAAGTCACGGTCACGTTGGAATCATTGGCCGCGCTGCGCTCATCCAACGCCGCGCACGTCTGCGTAAAGTCATCGGGGTTGGCAACCGCCAGCAGGTCGTAGCGCGTGATATGCCCGTACTGCTTGGGCGAGAGCGCCACCGACGTATCGCGGATGCCCATGCCGCAAATCACAAGCGCCGTGCAGCCGGCGATACCGAAGATAGTCATAAAGGCACGCTTTTTGTAACGGAACAGGTTACGCGCTGCCACCTTGTTCAAAAAGCCCATGCGGCGCCAGATAAAGCCGATGCGCTCAAGCAAGATGCGCGAGCCGGCGCGCGGGGCCTTGGGACGCATGAGCGAGGCCGGGGTCTCAGCCATCTCGTGGCGGCAGGCGATAATCGTGGCGCCCACCACGCCCACGGTAAACAACGCCACCGATACGAGCGATGACACGATGTCGTACGAAAGCAGCATCTGGGGCAGTGAGTACATGTCGTCGAACACTGTAAACAGGAACAGCGGCAGGCCCACGAATCCGATGACGTTGCCGAGCACGCCGCCAATCAGGCATGCCCACAGCGCATAGTCCACGTATTTGGACAGGATGCGTCCGCGCGAATAGCCGAGTGCTTTGTACAGGCCAATAAGCGTGCGCTCCTCCTCGACCATGCGGGTGGCGGTGGTGAGGCTGATGAGCACGGCGACGATAAAGAAGATAAACGGGAATACGGTGGCGATGGCCTCAATCGAAGAACTATCGCTCTCGACGCTCGAGTAGCTTGCGATATTGCCGCGGTCCTGGATGTACCAGGTGCATTCGCCCAGATCGGAAAGCTCGGCGCGGGCATCGGCGAATTGCTGATCGGCGGCGGCGCGGCGCTGGTCCAGGTCGACCTGAGCCTGCGCACGCTCCTCGCTGCCCTCGGCCATGCGATTGATGTTGTCCTGCTCGATCCCAAAGACCATATTCGCCTGACGCTCAGCCGCGTCCAAGCTCGCCGGTGTGTCGACCGTCAGCTCCTGGGCGCGCGCCTTCTCACGCTCCTCGCGGATCTTCTCGATATTGCCCTTGACCTCATTGATCTTTGCCGAGTAGGCATCCGAATAGGAGTTGAGGCTCTTGGCTCCCTCGACGACCACGTGGACAGCGGAGTAGGAAGAAGATGTCGCGGCATCCTCGCTCACGTAGAACTTGTAGTCCGCAGTCGAAGCAGCGCGAAAGGCGTTGACCGTCGAGTCGGAGCTCACATCAGTGGGATCGAGAACCTCGGCCGTGATGGTGTAGTCCCCATCGGCAAACTGGTCCTTGGCGCTTTGGTTCGACGAGCTCGCATCGTTGGCGGCAAAGCTCACCGTATCGCCGATTTTCTTGCCCGAAGCCTTCAAAAAACGTGAGGTCACTGCCACTTCGCCCGAAGTCTCGGGCAGCTCGCCGCGTACTAGCACCGGTTGGTCAATATTCTCTTTGGAGAGGCTCTGTACGACGACACGCTCGCGCGTCGTACCCACGGCGGTATAGGCGGTCTCGGTATAGATGCCCTCGGCCGTCTCGACGCCATCGACCTCTTGGATCGCGGCAAGATCGTCATCGGTCAGACCATAGGTCGACTGCACGTTGATGTCATAGACATTCTGCTGGTCAAAATAGGCGTCGACCGAATCACACAGGTCCTCGCAGCCCGCCTTAAGGCCGCACATCACGCTCACGCCAAGCGCGGTGATCACAACGATAGACAAGAAGCGTTTGAGGCTGCCGCGAATCGTGCGGTAGATGCCACGGCGAAAAACCGTCGGCACCATATCGTTTGAGCTTTGGGCGGTACGGTAGGTCGTAAAATCCTGCTCGCGCTCCGTGTTCTGCGCGTCGCGGCGTTGACTGTTTTGGCGGTCCTGATTCATGGGCGCTACCACTCGATCGTCTCGATAGGCACAGGATTTTGCTGGACCGTCTCGCTCTCCACGCGGCCGCTCTTAAAGCGGATCAGGCGATCGGCCATGGGCGCCAGCGCAGAGTTGTGGGTGATGATGATGACCGTAATGCCTTGCTTGCGGCAAGTGTCCTGTAGCAGCTGCAAGATCTGCTTGCCGGTTTTGTAGTCGAGTGCACCCGTAGGCTCGTCGCACAAAAGCAGCTTGGGGTTCTTAGCCAGCGCGCGGGCGATGGATACGCGCTGCTGCTCGCCGCCCGAAAGCTGCGCCGGAAAGTTAGCGAGGCGGTCGCCCAGGCCAACCTGGCGAAGCGTTTGCTCGGCGTCGAGCGAATCGGGGCAGATCTGCGCCGCGAGTTCGACGTTCTCAAGCGCCGTCAGGTTAGGGACCAGATTGTAGAACTGAAAGACAAAGCCGACGTCAGCGCGACGGTATTCCACAAGCTGAGCCTCGTTGGCAGAGCTCACGTCACGCCCGTCCACCGTCACGGTGCCAGAAGTTGCCGTGTCCATGCCGCCCAGAATGTTGAGGGCCGTGGTCTTGCCGGCACCCGAAGCACCCAAAATGATGGCGAGCTCGCCGCGCTCGACCGTAAAGCTCGCGCCGTCGAGCGCGTGGATGCGGGCATCGCCCTCGCCGTATGCCTTGATGACGTCTTTGAATTCGATATAGGCCATCGATTAATTCCCATCTGGTCGGATAACTCTTTAGTATTACCCATTTCCCACCTACCAAAAAGGGACAGGTTTATTTTGGCAGGTTTTATATGGGGAAACGAGGGCGCGGGCGGGCGCCAAGACTGTCCCAAGGCAACCATTTGACCCAAACCGCGCCCGCCGCTATGATGCCGCTGCGGAATGATTGTCTCCGTTGGGTGCGTCAGTAAAACTGTCGCGTCGCCCTAAACCGCCTTGTTGCTGATGACTTCTGCTGTTGCGTGATATCCCTTGGGCATCACGCCGCGGCAGGAGTCTTTTTTGTTTTGGAGGAGAAGTGTCGGAAAGCAGCGCATCGAGCAGAATTAAACGCCTGGTCAACACCTATAGTTGCCTCGTGCTCATGGGCGCCGTCGGAATCCCTATCGGCGTTATCGTTGGCGCCATCTGTGCCCTTTTTGGTCGTGTGCTCCTGGCAATTGGCGCCTTCCGTGACGAGCACGTCGCGTTGCTGCTCCCCTTTCTCACTCTTGCGGGCCTTGCCATCGTGTTTGCCTACCGCACCTGGGGCAAGGGCACCGGCCGCGGCATGAGTCTGGTGTTCGACGTAGGCCACGGACGCGAGGACGCCATCTCCCCGCGCTTGGTGCCGCTCATTATGCTGAGCACGTGGGGAACGCACCTCTTTGGCGGCAGCGCGGGACGCGAAGGCGTGGCCGTGCAGATCGGCGCCACCGTCTCGCATTGGATCGGCCAACGCCTGCCTTTCCGCGACCCCGGCAACACGTTTTTGCTCATTGGTATGGCCGCTGGCTTTGCCGGACTCTTTCGAACGCCGCTCGCCGCCACGGTCTTTGCTATCGAGGTGCTGGTTGCCGGACGCATTGAATACCGCGCGTTGTTCCCCGCGCTTACGGCTTCGCTTGCCGCAAGCATGACCTCCGGCGCCCTGGGACTCGAGAAGTTCGAGGTCGCCGTTACCGCCTCGTATGCGCTCGACCTCCCCGGTCTTGGACGGCTGGCGCTGTTGGGCATCGCGTTTGGTATGGTCGGTGGAGCTTTTGCCTGGTGCCTTGCCCACGCCAAGACCCTTGCGGCGCGGCTGCTCCCCAACCCTTACATACGCGTTGCCGTTATGGGCCTTGCGCTGTCGGCGATTCTGTTCGTGCTGTGGCAGGGGCGATACTGCGGCCTTGGCACCAACCTGATATCGGCGGCGCTCAACGGTAACGGCAAGGTCGCCATCATGCCTTGGGACTGGGCGCTCAAATTCACACTCACCATCGCCACGCTTGCCGCGGGTTATCAAGGTGGCGAGGTCACGCCGCTGTTCTCCATCGGAGCCAGCCTGGGTGTCGTACTCGCCGGGATTCTCGGCATGCCCGTCGAGCTCTGCGCCGCGCTGGGCTACGCCGCCGTCTTTGGCAGCGCCACCAACACGCTACTCGCGCCGATCCTCATTGGCTGCGAGGTCTTCGGTTTCGGTAATCTGCCGGCGTTCTTCATCGTCTGCGTTGTGGCTTATCTGTTCAACATGGATAAGTCGATCTATACCCTGCAGGAGCACAACCGCACCCGATAAACAGGGCGTTTGCCACCAAAAAAACGCGCGCGACAGGCCAGGCCCGCCGCGCGCGTCATCCTATACGCGATTAGTTATTGTTGTTGGTCATCGAGGCCACTGCTGCTGCAAGATTGGAAATGGGCATTGTCTGCAGCCAGATGCGGCCCGGACCGGTGAGCACAGTGTTGAACACGCCTTCACCGCCAAACATGATGTTTTTGACGCCCTTGACCATCTGCGCGTCGATGCTCACCGTCTCCTCAAAGCCGGCCACGTTGCCGGTATCTACAATCATTTGCTGACCAGCAGCAAGCTCGTACTCAACTAGGTCGCCGTCGATCTCGGCAAAGGCAATACCCGAGCCCGTGAGCTTTTGCATGATAAAGCCCTCGCCGCCAAAGACGCCGGCCTTTGCCTTCTTGTTAAAGTGGATGCTCAACTCAACACCACTTTCCGCGGCAAGGAACGAGCGCTTCTGCAAAATCCAGCTCTTGCCAGGACCGATCTCGATTGGCACGATGCGGCCGGGGAAACAAGAGCCAAACGCAATCATGCCATCGCCGTGCGCGGTCCAAATGTTTTGGAACAACGCCTCACCCGAAAAAGCCTTAGAGAACATCTTGCCTATGCCACCGCCCGAGGTGGACATCTCCATGTTGGGGGTCATCCAGACCATGGCACCACTTTCGGTGATCATGGATTCGCCGTCGCTAAGGTTGCACGTAACAACCGGGAAAGCCCCTCCGCCGATCTCGTACTGCATGACCGTCTCCTTTCCCTTCGGGAGCCGAACAACGATGCCTATATTTTAGCAGCTAGAGGTGCATTTATTTGCGTCGGTGGCGTTCATGGCGCCGACCACGGCCAGCCTCCGCCGACGTTTCCCCAGATAAAACCTGCCAAAATAAACCTGTCCCTTTTTGGCAGGTTTTAAAAGCGGACGGTGAAGACGATCTGATGATCGTGGTCGGATACGGTGGCGGATCCGCCATGGGCTTCGGCGATGGCGCGCACCACGGATAGGCCCACGCCCGAGCCGCCTGTCTTGGAGCTGCGCGACACATCCGCACGATAGAAGCGGTCGAACAATCGGTCCAGATCGCCTTCGGGCAGCTCGTCCACGGCGTTCGATACGACAAGCTCGGCGCCGCCCTTACCCTTGCCGTGCGAGACGGCACGCAGGCTCAACTCAATCACGCTGCCCTCGCTCGCATAGCGCGTGGCGTTGTCCAGCAGCAACTCAACCACCTGCGCCACCGCCGCAGCATCGGCATGGGCCCGCACGCCGCTCGCAATCGACATCGACAGACGCTTGCCGCGCGAAACCGCCACCGACTCAAACGGCGCCGCCGCCTTGTCCACTGCCTCCGAAAGATCGATCGATGTCATGGTAAAGCCCGCCGAGCCCTCGTCCATACGTGCCAAAAACACCAGACGCTCCGTGAGCGCCGTCAACCGTGCAACCTGTTCGTGAATGCTCTGCGTCCACTCGCTCTCGCCGCTCTCAATTTCCTGTACCTCGTTAGCGGCGTCGATCACAGCTAGCGGCGTCTTGATCTCGTGACTCGCATCGGTAATAAAGCGCTTTTGCTTGCTGTAGCTCTCGACCATCGGTCGAATCACCGCGCCCGAGGCCACCGTCACAATCGCCAATACCGCCAGCCAGCCAATGCAGCTGATGGCCACACTGGCACTTAAAAACGAATGAAAACTCGAAAGCTCGCGCGAACAGTCCACAAACACAAAGGTGGTCTCTTCGTCTTGAGCTGTAGTCGTATAGCGGTAGTTACCAGAAAAGCCCGAGGTCCGGCCCTTGGAATACAGCCCCGCGGCAATGCGGGCGGCACGCTTGGCGCCCACCGCAGCAATGCGGGCCGTATTGACATCTGCCACCTGCCCGCCGGCAATCGTCACCGTAAAGTAGCGCGTGTCAAAGGGAGACTCCGCCGTCATGCCTTCGAAATGCCTGATGTGAACGCCCGCCTGGCTATCGCCGGCTTCCTTGCCATTAGCGGAATCGGCTTTAGGCTCGTCCCCCCAATCGATGCCGTCCTTGCCCGCCAGGATATAGTCCAGGCGAGCGTCGGCCGTCTTGCAGACATGCGAGTAATTTACGATATTGATGCCGGCAATGATGAGCGTGAGCACCACGGTCACGGCACCCATGGCAACGAGGATAAACTTGCGACGCAGGCGGCGGCCCAATGCGTCAACAGAATTAGCCCGCCCCGTTCTACTCGAGGCGGCGTGAAACCGCTCCGTTATGCGCTTGCACCACGTGCGCACGCTCACGCCTGCTCACCCTCCTCGACAACCTCAAGCGAATAGCCCTGGTTACGCGATGCGCGGATGGCAACGTCGGCACCAAGCGCCGTCAGCTTTTTGCGCAGGTACGAAATATAGACCCACACCACATTGGCGCCTTCGGGCGCGTCCTCACCCCAAACCTCGAGCATCAGACGCTCGGTGGGCATGCGCGTGCCGGCGTTGCGCATAAAGAGCTCCATAAGCTGAAACTCACGATTGGCCAGATGTACCTCGCCCAAGGGACCCACAAGCGTGCACGATATCGTATCGAGGCGCACGTTGCCCACGCCGAGCGTCGTGGCGTCAATTGCCGTCGCGGCACGCGTCATGGCACGAATACGCGCAAGCAGTTCCTTGACGGCAAACGGCTTGGTCAGATAATCGTTGGCACCGGCATCCAAGCCCTCGACCTTATCGGACACCTCGCTTTTTGCCGTGAGCATGATGATGGGCAGTCGCTTACCGGCGGCACGTGTGCGTTTGAGCACCTCAATGCCATCCATGCTGGGCATCATGATGTCCAGGATTGCGGCGTCATAGTCGTTGGCGAGCAGATATTCGAGCGCCGTCAGACCGTCGAGGGCGGTGTCGACCTCGTAGTCGCTATGTTGAAGAATCGCGGTGAGGGCGCGGGAGAGGCCGGGTTCGTCCTCGGCAAGCATCAGCTTCATAGTTGTTCCTTTGGCGCACGGCTCTACGGGTTTTGATACTGCCGATGATAGCGCACCGCCAGCCGCCTTAGCGCAGCCTCAGCTGCTCAACCTGCGCGTTTTCAAATACGCAGGATATGGCTTAGCCAAACTTAAGGCGCAGATACCGAGCGCTTGGACGCATGCCAGCCGCGAAAGGACAGCGACTCGTCCCTTCACGGCGCCTTCGTCATGCAAAGTGCCCTGGCGTTACTCCTCGTACGCGCCCTCAAGCCGAAGCAGCCATTCCTTGCGGTCAAGCCCGCCGGCATATCCGTTGAGCGAACCATCGGCGGCAACTACGCGATGGCACGGCACGATAATCGAAATGGGATTACGCGCGACCGCGGCCCCCACGGCACGGGGAGACACAACGGGCGCCTCATTTCCCGGCACCCGATGTCGAGCGGCAACACGCTGGGCGATCTCGCCATACGTAGCGACTTCGCCACGCGGAATAGAAAGCAGCTCGTACCAAACTTCACGCTGAAACGCCGTGCCAATCATATGCAACGGCGGCGTAAACCGAGGTTCCTGCCCTGCAAAATAAGCATTCAGCCAAGCCCAGGAACGCTCAAGCACCGAAGAGGCCGCACCATTTGCCGGACTCACCGACGATATGCCACCAATACCGGAAACCGCATCGGCGCCTTCAACATGTTCGGAGTCTTCCCGGAGAAGCGTGGAGCCAAAGTGCTCCTGCCCCTCAAACCAAAGCCCCGTCAGACCGCGGCAATCAGCGGCAAGCAGGATTTCGCCCAAAGGCGAAGCAAACGTCGTCGTGACCACCAGCGGCTCCCTTCAAAACTCCGCAACATAATACCGCGAATTGTGCAGACAACCCCAATCGACCCCAAAGTCACCCAAGGCAGCAGGCGCGACAGCGCCGCAGCTGCCGCACGACCCCAAAGTCCCCGCAGGCAGCAGGCGCAACGCGCCGCAGCTGCCGGCCGCGCTCCGCAGTCCCCCAAGGCGGCAGGCGCAAAGCGCCGAGGCCGCCGCCGGGACTAGGGCCCGCAACAACCACGTGCCCCCACATCAGCCCAGCGGCCCCAACCAACAACGACCCCATCGCAGGCCGCTTACAGCAGCGTCACCGCAGGCGGGGGCCGGGCTTAGTTTTCAGAACACTCCGCAGACCAGTGTGGCACCTTGTCCGCGGCTCCGAAGGAGCAGGACAAGGCGCCACACATGGTCGAGGACGTTCTGAAAACTAAG
>URBP01000083.1 GCA_900546105.1 uncultured Collinsella sp. | reverse complement strand
AGGGCAAATATATAAGGTCGCCTGCTCGGACAGTCCTGGCTCGCACGGAGAGCACATTAAGTGCTCTCCGGCTCGTGCGGAACTCGCGATCGACCTTATATATTTGCCCTCCCCGGGGCTCCTCGCCCGAACCCCTCAGCTAGTTCTTCAGCGAGTTCAGCGGTGCCGGGAAGCGTCCGCCACGGTGGGCAAGCACGGTGCCGGCGTTGGGGTTCACCGGCATGATGGGTGCACGGCCGAACAGGCCACCGTACTCGACGCAGTCGCCCACGCCCTTGCCGATGGCAGGAATCACGCGGACGGCCGTGGTCTTGTTATTGATGACGCCGATGGCCATCTCGTCGGCGATGATGCCGGCGATGGTCTCGACCGGGGTGTCGCCGGGGATGGCGATCATGTCCAGGCCGACGGAGCACACGCAGGTCATGGCCTCGAGCTTCTCGAGCGAAAGCGCGCCGGCCTCGACGGCGGCGATCATGCCGGCATCCTCGGACACGGGGATAAAGGCGCCCGAGAGACCGCCCACGCTGGAGCTGGCCATGACGCCGCCCTTCTTGACGGCATCGTTGAGCATGGCGAGCGCGCAGGTCGTACCGGGGCCACCGCAGGTGCCCACGCCGATGATCTCGAGGATGCGCGCGACGGAGTCGCCGATGGCAGGCGTGGGAGCCAGCGACAGGTCGACAATGCCCTTCTCGACACCCAGGCGATGGGCGGCCTCGCGGCTCATGAGCTCGCCGGCACGGGTGATCTTAAAGGCGGTCTGCTTAATCTTTTCGGCGACCTCCATCATCGATGCGGAATCGGGCAGCGTCTCCAGGGCTGCGGCCATAACGCCGGGGCCCGAGACGCCTACGTTGATGACGGCGTCGGCCTCGCCACCGCCGTGGACGGCGCCCGCCATAAACGGGGAGTCCTCGACCATGTTGGCAAAGCAGACAAACTTGGAAGCGCCGACGGAATCCTGGTCGGCCGTGAGCTTGGCGGCATCGATGATGGTCTGGGCGGCCATGAGCACGGCGTCCATGTTGATACCGGCGCGCAGGCTGGCGACGTTGACGCTGGAGCAGACGCGGCTGGTTGTGGCGAGTGCCTGCGGGATGGACTGGATGACACGGCGGTCGGCGTCGCCGATGCCCTTCTGGACGAGCGCGGAGAAACCGCCCAGGTAGTCGATGCCGAGCGTCTCGGCCGCGCGGTCGAGGGCATGCGCGATGGGGGTGAGGTCCTCATCCTTGCAGCACGCGGCGATCTGCGCCACCGGGGTGACGGAAACGCGCTTGTTGACGATGGGGATACCGTACTCGCGCTCGAGGTTCTCGGCGGTCTCGACCAGATGCTCAGCCGTGTGCGTCACGTGGTCGTAGATCTTCGTGCACATGCGGTCGAGGTTCTCGTCGCCGCAACCCATGAGCGAAACACCCATGGTGATGGTCCTGATGTCGAGGTTCTGCTCCTCAACCATGCCGCGGGTTTCCGCGATTTCTGCGGGCGTGATCGCCATCCTTGCGCTCCTATCTGCCAAAACGAGCATAGTCTTGTCTATTCTAACGTGCCACACGTGCCAAGTGGCGCATGCGGCACGTTTTGGTGCTCGGTTGTTTCCGTTGTGTTACTGCCCAAAGACCTCTTCGGCGATACGAGCGCTTTCGGCGGCGTCCTTGGCGTAGTAGTCCGCGCCGATCTGCTTGGCATATTCGGGGGTGAGCACGGCGCCGCCCACGATAATCTTGACGCCCGGGACCTCGGCATGGAGCAGCTTGATGGTCTCTTCCATGGCGACGACCGTGGTAGTCATAAGCGCCGAGAGGCCGACGAGCTTAATGTCACGCTCCCGCACGGTCTTGAGCACCTCTTGCGGGTCGACGTCGCGGCCCAGGTCAAAGACGGTATAGCCGTAGTTATCGAGCAGCATCTTGACGATGTTCTTGCCAATGTCGTGGATGTCGCCCTTGACGGTGGCCACGCAGATCTTGCCCTTGTCGGCGATCTCGCCGGCGGGCATCAGGCGCTTGATGGTGTCGAAGCCCACGCGCGCGGCCTCGGCCGAGGCCATGAGCTGCGGCAGGAAGAACTTGCCCTGGTCAAAGAGGACGCCAACCTCGTCGAGGGCGGGGATAAAGTGATTGTTGATGAGGTCCATGGCGTCGTGGTCTGCCAGCAGACGCTCGGTCTCGGCAGCGATCTCGCCTTTGCGGCCCGAGACGACCATGTGGCGGATGGGGTCATCGTCAACGCTGGTGGCGGTGCCAGCGGCGGGCGCGGCGTCGGTCGATACCGCCTGGGCCGCCGCCGGGTTCGCGGCGATCTTGTACGGATCGGTCCAGCCGGCGTAGCGCTCGATGTATCCGGTCGAGCCCTCGTCCTCAACGCTCAGCACGCGATAGCTGTAGACGGTATCCATAAAGCGCTTGGAGCCCGGGTTCATGATGGGGGCGTCCAGGCCCGCGCCGAAGGCGGCAGCCAAAAAGACCGAGCCCAGCAGCGGACGGGCGGGCAGACCAAAGCTGATGTTCGATACGCCGAGTGCGCACTTGACCCCCAGGCGCTCCTTGCACAGGGACATGGCACGTAGAATCTGCTCAGCCTGGCGCTGGTTGGTCGAGGCGGTCATGACCAGGCAGTCGATGAGGATGCGGTCCGGGCCGATGCCGTAACGGGCGGCTTCGGCCACGATGCGCTCGGCGATGGCGAAGCGGGCCTCGGCGGTATCGGGGATGCCGCCTTCGTCGAGCGTAAGGCCGACGACGTTGGTGCCGTAGTGGGCGACCAGCGGAAAGATCTCATCCATAATCTGCTGTTTGCCATTGACCGAGTTGATGATGGGCTTGCCGGCGTAGCGGCGCACGGCTGCCTCGACGGCTGCGGGGTCGGTGGAGTCGATCTGCAGCGGCAGGAGCGTGGAACCCTGGAGCTGCTCGGTGGCCTGCTGGATGATCTTGACCTCGTCGATCTCGGGCAGGCCCACGTTAACGTCCAGGATGTCGGCGCCCTGTTCCTGCTGACTGATGCCCTGGCTCACGACGTAGTCCAGGTCGCCGTCGCGCAGGGCCTGCTGCAGGCGCTTTTTGCCGGTGGGGTTGATGCGCTCGCCGATGACGGCGATCTTGTGGCCGTCGCAGGGAAGGTCCACGACCGTTTGGGCGCTCGTGACCGACATGCTGGGCTTGCGGCGCCGCGGGCTGGGCGTGTGGTTGTCGATAAGCGTGCGCAAGGCCGCCATGTGCGCCGGCGTGGTGCCGCAGCAGCCGCCCACGACGCTCACGCCGTCGGCGATCATGCCGGCGACGGCCTCGGCGTATTCGGGTGCCTGGATGTCAAAGACGGTATTGCCGTCATCGTCCACGCGGGGCAGTCCCGCATTGGCCTGCACCATAACGGGCTTGTCGGTGACGGTGAGCATGCGCGCGGCGAGCCCTCGGAGCTCGGCCGGTCCCTGGCTGCAGTTGATGCCCAAAACGTCGGCGCCGATGGCATCGAGCGTGATGGCGGCAACCTCGGGGCTCGTGCCCAGGAAGGTGCGGCCGTCCTCCTCAAAGGTCATGGTGGCAAAGACGGGCAGGTCGGAGTTCTCGCGGCAGGCGAGGACGGCCGCCTTGATCTCGGCCAGGTCGGTCATGGTCTCGATAATAAAGAGGTCCACACCCGCATCGACGCCGGCGCGCACTTCCTCGGCAAAGAGGTCGTAGGCCTCGTCGAAGCTCAGGGTGCCCAGGGGGCGCAGCAGGGCGCCGATGGGGCCGATGTCGCCGGCGACGTAGTGGGCACCGGCCGCGCGAGCGCAGGCGACAGCAGCGGCAAAGACATCTGCCACGGTGGCGGCACCGTCGAGCTTGTGGGCGTTGGCGCCAAAAGTGTTGGCGGTGATCACGTCGCAGCCGGCCTCGACGTACTGACGCTGGATATCAGTGATAACCTGGGGCTCCTCAAAGTTGAGCAGCTCGGGCAGGGCGCCAGCCTTCATGCCGGCCGCTTGCAGCATGGTGCCCATGCCGCCGTCGAACAGCAGGTGTCCCGTGCCCTCGATGGCCGCACGCAGGCGATCGTCCTTAATGCGCAGATCGTCGATCGTGCGCGTCTTGTACGTGGCACCGTTGCGACGTGCGGCATCAACGGGTGCCGCCAATGCAGTGCCGTCAGAATCATGAGTGATAAGCGGAGTAAACATCGGGGGCTCCTAATGGCTGGAATAGCAGGTGGTGTGGGCGGCGCGGAAGCGACAGCTCTCGCGCATGCGGCAGATATTGCAGGTGGGGCGGGTCTGGGCGTCGTGGACTTCGCCGTCGAACAGGCCGATCACCGCGGTCACGCTTTTGGTGGGCATAAGCAGGCTGGTGGGCGTGACGGTAAGCCCGATGAGCCGCGTGGCGTTGAGCGCATTGACGATCGAGCGCTGGGCCGAGAGCGGGCAGTCGCCGTAGCCGGGGCTGAAGCGCCAGTTACCGGCGAGTCCGTGTACGGCGGCCGCAGCTTTGACCTGTTGGTCCATCTGCTCGACGGCGGCTTCCACGTAAGCGGAGCACGCGGCGTCGAGCACGGCTCCCTCTAGGGGCTGCTGGGCTCCCGTGGTTCGCAGGCGACGCTCGGCGTCCATGCCGAGGGTGCATGCCATGAGTGCGGCAAAGCGGGCGTCTTTGAGGTGGCGATAGATATCGCGGCCGCGCAGCTCAACGTTGGTGCCGACCAGGCGGATGCAAGGCTCGCCCTGCTCGTCGACGCCCGTGGCATCGACGGCAAACACGCGTCGCACACCACGGGGCTCAATGTCCAGTTCCAAACGTTCAACGACAAGCTCAATACGCTGCGACAGCTCGGGCTCAATCTGCTGGCCGCCGTAGCCCAGATACCGCAGCATCTCGGCACGGTCGACTCGGGGGCGATGGGCAGCATCGATACGGTAGAGCGCCGGCGACGCAAGGTCGGCCGGCACTTCACCAAAAGCTGTATCGATGTGCGGTTTTTCCATTACCCCAGGCGCTCCATAATGGTTGCGGCGATCGCAGGACGATTCATAGTGTACAGGTGCAGACCGTCGGCACCGTGCTCCTTGAGGTCGCAAAGCTGACGGGCGGCATAATCTACACCGGCTGCCTGCAGGCTCTCGGGGTCGTTCTCGTACTTGGCGAGGATCTTGATGACGGGGGAGGGCAGCGACGCGCCGCACATAAAGACCATGCGGCTGATCTGCGACTTGCCCATAAACGGCATGATGCCCGCGGTAATGGGCACGGTGATGCCGGCCTTGTCGGCAAGCTCGCGAAAACGGTAGAAGCACTCGTTGTCAAAAAAGAGCTGCGTCACAAAGAAGCTCGCGCCGGCATCTTGCTTTTGCTTGAGGTGTTCGACCGAGATGTTGAGGTCCTCACAGGCAATGTGACCCTCAGGGTAGGCTGCGGCGCCCACGCAAAAGCCGGCGTCGACGAGCTCAGGGATGAGGTCACGGGCGTAGGCGTAGTCCGAGGCGGGCTTGTCATCCTCAGTCGCGCCAGCGGGCAGGTCGCCGCGCAGGGCTAGCACGTTTTCCACACCGGCCGAGCGATACTCGTCAATCTTGGCGGCGATGTCGGCGTGGGTGCGGCCAACGCAGGTGAGGTGCGCTACCGAGGGCGTATCGAATTCGCTCGTAATCATATGCGCGATGGGGGCGGTGGTGGCACCGTTGCCCGAGCCGCCGGCCGAGCAGGTGACCGAGACAAAGCTCGGCGAAAGCTTGCACAGATTGCCTGCCACTTCGCGAGCCGTATCGAGGGTCAGCTCGCCCTTGGGCGGGAACATCTCAAACGAAACGGGCGCGGTGCCCTGGGATGCTGCCTGCTTAAAAACCTCGTCGACGCGCATATCGTGCTCCTCTAGATACGTAATAGTGTGATGTGTTGTAAGGATTCTACTGCACCACTGTGCCACGGTGGAGTTTCACTCGCTATTTGGGGATACCAATCAAAGATGCCTTGCTATCGGCATTTCCTATAACAGAGCGGTCAATGTAGGATGGGGCTATATTGAATGGTATCTGATGCGAAATACCAGTTAATAAAGCCCCGTCCCAAATTGGCTACCCTTAAACCATGGGGAGAGGTCTGCAATTTATGCAGTTGATTGGCTGTTGAGGGCGGCAACTCCGCCGCGATGCGGTAACCTCATTGATTGGTTTCGTGACAGCAACATAACGGTAATGTTGCGGAAACACGACGAGCCTAATCTATGACTCGTTCGTTAGTAATCAACACCGCTTCTCACGCGGTGCCGATACGAAGGGAGTTCCGTATGGCCGAACTTACTGACCGCTTCGGGACCATGGTGTTCTCTGAGGAAGTCATGAAGGACTACCTCCCCAAGGACATTTGGAAGCGCCTTGCTGCAACCCTCGAGGACGGTGAGCCGCTCGACCTGGATGTGGCCAACGCCGTTGCCCACGCCATGAAGGTCTGGGCCATCTCCAAGGGCGCGACGCACTACGCGCACTGGTTCCAGCCGCTTTCGGGCATTACTTCCGAGAAGCACGACAGCTTCCTCGAGCCCAACCACGACGGCACCGCCATTACCAAGTTTACCGGCAAGAACCTCATCCAGGGCGAGCCGGACGCCTCCAGCTTCCCCAACGGCGGCCTGCGTGCCACCTTCGAGGCCCGTGGCTACACCGCTTGGGATCCCACTAGCCCCGCATTCATTAAGGACGATGTCCTGTGCATCCCCACGGCTTTCTGCTCCTACACGGGCGAGGCCCTGGACAAGAAGACCCCGCTGCTGCGCTCCATGACCGCGCTCTCGCGTGAGTCCAAGCGCGTTTTGGCGCTGTTTGGCAAGACCCCCAAGAAGGTCGTTCCTTCCGTGGGCGATGAGCAGGAGTACTTCCTGATCAAGAAGGACGCTTACCGCAAGCGCAGGGACCTGGTCATCACCGGTCGCACCCTCTTTGGCGCTGCTCCCTGCAAGGGCCAGGAGCTCGAGGAGCACTACTTTGGCGCTATCCGCCCCACTGTCTCGTCCTATATGAAGGACCTGGACGATGAACTGTGGGCGCTTGGCATTCCTGCCAAGACCAAGCACAACGAGGTCGCCCCCTGCCAGCATGAGCTCGCCCCTGTCTACGGCGAGGTCAACGAGGCCATCGACCAGAATCTGGTCATGATGGAGAAGATGAAGCTCATCGCCTCCCGCCACGACTTGGTCTGCCTGCTGCACGAGAAACCCTTCGAGGGCATCAACGGTTCGGGCAAGCACAATAACTGGTCGCTTGGCACCGAGTCCGAGAACCTGCTCGACCCGGGCGACACCCCGCTCGACAACCTGCAGTTCATCGTCTTCCTCACCGCGGTGATCGAGGCCGTCGATAACTATCAGGAGCTCCTGCGTGCTTCCGTTGCCTCGGCCGGCAACGATCATCGTCTGGGCGCCAACGAGGCTCCTCCGGCGATTATGTCCATCTTCCTGGGCGACCAGCTTACCGAGGTCGTCGAGAAGATCATCGATGGCAAGGCTTCCGTCCATGCCACGCGCGGCGTGCTCGACCTGGGCGCCGATACCCTGCCCAAGCTGATGCAGGACAACACCGACCGCAACCGCACCTCCCCGTTCGCCTTCACCGGCAACAAGTTCGAGTTCCGTGCCTGCGGCTCCGAGCAGAACGTCTCCGACTCCAACCTGGTGCTCGATGCCGCCGTGGCCAAGTCGCTCAAGTCCTTCGCCGACGCACTCGAGGGTACGCCCGAGGATAAGTTCCAGGACGCCGCGCTCGAGTACTGCAAGAAGGTGCTGACCGATCACCAGCGCATCCTGTTCTCCGGCGACGGCTACTCCGACGAGTGGCCCATCGAGGCCGAGAAGCGCGGCCTTGCCAACAACAAGACCACGGCCGACGCCCTGCCCGCCTTTGTTTCCGATAAGGCTATCGCGCTCTTTGAGGAGACGGGCGTCCTGACCAAGGCCGAGGCCCAGTGCCGTTACGACTGCAAGCTCGAGAAGTACAACAAGCTCATGAACATCGAGGCCACCACGATGGTTCGCGAGGCGCGTCGTACCTATCGCCCGGTCATCACCGCCTATGCCACCAAGGTCGCTAAGGGCCTTGAGACTATACGTGCCGCCGGTGCTGAGGCCGCCATGCAGTGCGAGCAGAACACGCTCAACAAACTTTGCAACGGCATCACCGCCATCAACGACTCCATCAAGGCGCTCGACGCCGTGCATCAGAAGGCCGAGGCCCTCGATGGCCAGGAGCAGGCCAACGTGTATGCACACGAGGTTGTTCCTGCTATGGATACGCTGCGTGCTGCCGTGGACGCCATGGAGGAGATTGTGGCCGCCGACTACTGGCCGGTCCCGACCTACGACGACATCCTGTTCTACGTGTAGAACGTAACTGACATATCGTCACGGTATTGAGCCGGGGTCTGCATCGCGTGGGCCCCGGCTTTTTGTTTGCGAGGGACGCTTTAGATCCCGCTTTACAACTGATTCGCCCACGCAATAAGGGGCCGTGGGCAAAAAACGTCAAATATGAGTACTGTCACAAGCCCTGTAGCATTATCTTTTTGCAAAATATGCAGTGTTGCGCAACATATGTCCAAGTACTTAGCTGATAAACGCCTGCAATTCTTCCGCCGTAGGACGCCTGGCGTCCAAATTGCCTTCTGATGGCATGAGATCGCTGTTACTAAATTGGTAACAGTACTCATATTTGCTATTTTTTGTCCACGGGCCCTTGGATGACAGTGTGATTTAATGCCTTCGGGATTCGAATCCCGGCGTATGGGGAGCAAAAA
>URBP01000082.1 GCA_900546105.1 uncultured Collinsella sp. | reverse complement strand
TCCGCAGCGCGAAGCGCGATGCGGAGCCTCTTTGCATGTCCGAGGACGTTCCGGAGAGAAACCCCCGTCACGCCCCCGGATCCCCGGTGGGAGTTCTAGACCTTGTCGGCCTTAGTACATACCGCCGCCCTGCTGACCAGCGGTAGCAGCAGCGATAGCGTCCTCAAGCTGAGTGTTTTTGGGCACATCGGAGACGGTGGCCTCGGTGATGAGGATCAGGCTGGCGACAGAAGCAGCGTTCTGCAGGGTGACGCGGCTGACCTTGACGGGGTCGAGGACGCCCATCTCGATCATGTCGCCCCACTCGCCGTTGGCAGAGTTGAGACCCTGGCCGGCGGGCAGCTCGGCAACCTTGTCGACCACGACAGCGCCCTCAAAGCCAGCGTTCTTGGCGATGGTGGCGACCGGAGCGGTCAGAGCCTTCTTGACGATATCGACGCCAATCTTCTCCTCGGGGTCGTCGATCTCGACAGCATCGAGCGCAGGAGCAGCGTCCATGAAGGCGACGCCACCGCCGGCGACGATGCCCTCCTCGACAGCAGCGCGGGTAGCCTGCAGGGCATCCTCGACGCGGTGCTTGATCTCCTTGAGCTCGGACTCGGTAGCAGCGCCGACCTTGATGACGGCAACGCCACCGGAGAGCTTGGCCAGGCGCTCCTGGAGCTTCTCACGGTCGAAGTCAGAGGTGGTGTTCTCCATCTCACCCTTGATCTGAGCGATACGAGCGTCGATGGCCTCCTTGGAGCCAGCGCCGCCGACGACGACGGTATTGTCCTTGGAGATGGTGACGGACTTAGCGGTACCGAGCATATCGGCGGTGATGTCAGCGACCTTCACGCCCAGCTCGTCCAGGGCAGCCTGGCCGCCGGTGAGGACGGCGATGTCCTCGAGGATGCGCTTGCGGCGATCGCCGTAGCCCGGAGCCTTGACGGCGCAGACGTTGAGGGCGCCACGGATCTTGTTGAGAACCAGGGTAGGCAGAGCCTCGCCGTCGATGTCCTCAGCGATGATGAGCAGGCCACGGCCAGCGCGCTGGACAGCCTCGAGAACGGGCATAATGTCCTGGACGCTGGAGATCTTCTGGTCGGTGATGAGGATGTACGGATCCTTCATCACGGCCTCCATGCGGTCGTTATCCGTGACGAAGTAAGCGGAGACATAGCCCTTGTCGAACTGCATGCCCTCGACGGTGTCGATGGTGATGTCGAACGTCTGGGAATCCTCGACGGTGATGACGCCGTCCTTGCCCACGACCTCCATGGCCTCGGCGATCTTCTCGCCGACCTCGGGGTCACCGGCGGAGATGGTACCGACGGAAGCAATCTGCTCCTTGGTCTCGACCGGCTTGGCCTGCTTCTTCATCTCGGCGACGGCGGCGTTGACGGCCTTGTCGATGCCGCGACGGATGGCCAGCGGGTTGGCGCCAGCGGCGACGTTGCGCAGACCGTCGTTGACGATGGCTTGAGCGAGCAGGGTTGCGGTGGTGGTGCCGTCACCCACGGTGTCGTTGGTCTTGGTGGCGACCTCCTTCACCAGCTGGGCACCCATGTTCTCGATGTTGTCCTCGAGCTCAATCTCCTTGGCGACGGAAACGCCGTCGTTGGTGATGGTCGGGGCACCAAACGTGCGCTGCAGAGCGACGTAACGGCCCTTGGGGCCCATGGTGACGGTAACGGCGTCGGCCAGAGTGTTGACACCCTTGGCGAGCTTAGCGCGGGCATCGGTGTTGAACGTAATGTTCTTTGCCATGGTAGGTAATCCTCCAAAAGAAACGTGACTCGCGTCGCCGCTTCCGAGTCCTATGCGGCGGGCGCGTTCAAAGACGAATCAGAGATTCTGACGAGACTAGGCCTCGACGACAGCGTAGATGTCGTCGGCGCGCATGAGCAGATACTTCTCGCCGTCGACCTTGACCTCGTTGCCACCGAACTTACCGTAGATGACGACGTCGCCGACCTTGACGTCCATGGGGATGCGCTCACCCTTGTCGTTGACCTTGCCGGCGCCCACGGCAACGATGGTGCCGCGCTGCGGCTTCTCTTGAGCGTTGCTGGCGATGTACAGACCAGAGGCGGTCTTCTGCTCGGCCTCGTCGGGCTTGACCAGGACGCGATCTGCAAGCGGCTTCAAAGACGACATGCTTGTTTCCTCCTTTGTGGGCCGCGCGGTCATGCCGCGCGGGTTAACCCTTTTTGTTTGCGTACGCGTTGAATGGTACCCACGAATGGCGGGTTATACAACACAGAGTCAAAAAATCTTATTTTTTGGCACTTAGATTTTCTGAATGTCGGAGGATAACTTATGCGCAGCCCCAAGGCGGACCGGAAAGCATGAAGTTTTAGCGCGGCAACTTTGTGAATCAGCTTCTCAAGACTACAATCCTCCAGATGAAATATGCCCAGATGAGAGGAAGGGAGGGCAGATGACTGATGAGCTGAGCACCTCGGCATGGCGAGATATAGCACCGAATCGCGATGCACGCGACTCCATGCCGCCCGTTCGCACTCGCCTGCTCGCCCTGGCTCTCGTCTTCGCCCTTCTCGCGGTAACCATCCTCTCCCCCATCGCAACCGCCCATGAGTTGCATCATGACTGCACCGGCGCGGGCTGCACCATCTGCGCCGAGCTCGCCGGCAATCTGTCGATCGCCCGTGGCGGTGACACCGTCCCCGTGGGCGCGACATCGTTCATCACCCTCTTGCTGATCTCCGCCCTAGCCGTCATCGGCACCGAGCGATCTTCATATGCCCCGGTCACCCTATTATCCCTCAGGGTCCGTCTGGACGATTAACGACTCCCAATTGAATCAAATAGCTACCGCGTGCCACAGCGGCATCGCCTTCGGCCGTCGGCACCCCGACGCAGCCGTTTTCAATTCAGGAGCAATCTATGGACAACCGAATCTACCGTCGCCATCCCAAGCGGCGTCCTATTCGTCACCGTGGCCCCATGGCGGCGGCATATATGCCCCTTTTAAGTGCGGTCTTTGCTCTCGCCGCTTCTGACGACAATGCGTCCAGCTCGACCCCGTCGAGGGGCTCACTGACAAACAGCTTAAAGCCGGCGAGGATTACCCACCCATCATGAACGACAACCTGGAGAAGCTCGTGAAGACGCTGAACTAGGAGTAAGGAACAGAGACGATGAAGATGAGCATGAAGGATCTGAAAAGCTGGATGACCGACCATCCCTACCCCCGTACGCTGGCAACGATCGGCGGCGCATCGATATGCTCGATGCTCGCCCTCGAGCTGCCCTCCAACCATGAACTATGGAAGATGCAGGCCGGACCGGCACTTTTAGAGCTTTTGCTCATCTTCTGCTTCTTGTGCCTGTTGTTCTATCTGCCGCACCGCCGTAAGACCCCCGCAATCGTTGGCATCGTTGCGCTCGCCAGCATCGGTATCGCCGAGTACTTCGTAATCACGTTCAAATCGATGCCCATCCAACCCGGAGACCTGTTCGCCCTCTCGACCGCTGCGACGGTCGCCGGCAGCTACACCTATGAGCTCAGCACTTTCTGCTTCATGGGGCTTGCCGCCGCGGCCTTGGGAATCGCGCTTATCGTCCTCATTCCGCGTGATGCATGTGGGCGACCGCCGCGCCGCGCATCGGAAACGTCCCCCGAGTCCATCGACCATGCGATGTCTGCGTCCTTGAAATCGAAGGACTCAAAGGCGTCTCCGGCAACCGAGGGGACATCGACAGCGCCGAGGGAGCATCCAGTCGCAACCAAATCCAAACTCCCCCTCTCCGTCGACCGTCGTACCGCACTTGTTGCCGGAGCCGCACTGGGGGCGCAGGCCTTCATCAGCTATTACGACACCTTGGGCATCAAGCTTCATACCTGGAAGCCCCTCGAAAGCTATTACAGTCAGGGGTTTCTCCCCACCTTTATTTCGAGCGCGCAAAAAATGGTGCCGCCTAAACCCAAGCACTACAAGAGCGGTGAGGCCTCGGCGATCATCAAGCGCCTTGCCGCGCGCTGGAACGCGGGCACGAACGGCATCGCCGACCCCTCCCGTGCCGCTGCCGTCGAACAGTTTGACCAGCTCAAGCCCTCAGTCATCTGTATCATGAACGAGTCCTTCGCCGACCTTTCAATCTTTAACGAACTGGGCTGTGGCTATAAGGGGCCCGAGCGCTTCAAAGCCATCGATAACGCGCTTCTGCAGGGAGTGAGCTACATGAGCGCCTTCGGTGCCGGCACCTGTAACAGCGAGTTCGAGTTCTTAACCGGACACTCCATGGCATTCCTGGGCGCTGGCGTCTACCCGTTCATGAGCTACAACCTGGCCCCGAGCGAGAACCTCGCCCGTCAGTTCAAGAGACTCGGCTATCGCACCGCGGCCATGCACCCCAACCACGCCACCAACTGGAATCGCGAGAACGTCTTCGCGGACATGGGATTCGACGAGTTCCTCTCGATCGAGGACTTCGCCGGCGCACCCGAGCTCTGCCGCAAGGTCACCGACGCCGCCACCTACGACAAGTGCCTCGAGGTACTAAAGCAGAGCGACCAGCCGATCTTCATCCACGACGTGACGATGCAAAACCACTCCGCCTATGACACGGGCTTGGTGCCCACCGACCAGCAACTGCACCTTGCCGTCGAAGGTGTGTCCGACAAAGTTATCACCTGGACCAATGAATACTGCTCGCTCATGGAAGCGTCCGATGCCGCCTTCGCCGCCTTCCTGGAAAAGCTGCGTGATCTCGACCGCCCCGTCGTCGTGGTGATGTACGGCGACCACCAGCCGTTCTTCACCGACCGCTACAACGACCTCTACTTTACCGATGAGGACGATGCCACCCATACCGAGCGCATCTGGCAGACACGCTATGTGGTCTGGGCGAACTACGATGTCGCCGGCAACGCACAAACGAGTGGGGAACTCAACACAAGCATCAATAACGTCGGTGCACTCGCACTCAATGCCATCGGTGCCCCGCTCACCGCCTACCAACGCGCACGCTTGCAAAACCAAGCGCACATGCCGGCGATAAACGTGGTGGGGGCGCAGGATGCGCACGGCGTTTGGTATACAGCCGAGGCCAAGAACGTTCCCGCCAAGACCGCTAATGCGCGCGATCGCCTGGACCGCATGCAATATCGTAAGCTCTTCGACCACGAAGGCTCGGTCTTTGCCACCCATAAGCAGGCGGCCGCCAACGAAACCGACCCCAACGCAGCTCCGGGAGCCTAGGGTTGACCAATCTCGGGCCCGGTATTCAGAAAAGTCAGTGCAGCAAAATGACGATGCGGACAGCGACTTGGGCATGGTTTTCGCCGCTCGCACGGGTCCCCTGGGGAGCAGCGTGCATTTTTGGGAGTTTTCAGCAGGCCAGAACGGCTGCATACGCGCCGGACACACCATATTGGTCCCAAGAACGCCTTTGACCGGCGATTTGGGTCGGCGGGCAAACCCTGTCAGGACAAAAAAGCGTGCCTCGCACCGCACCGGACCCCAAAATGACGTCGATCTCCGCAATGCCACCCGACTGCAGCGGCACCGGCAGAGCTCACGGTGCTGAATACTCCATTTTTTGCACGGCCCAGGCGGGGGTACATCAGGACCGGAAAGAACATCTCAACTTTTTTTGCAATCTGCAACTGGAAGTATGCAAAACGCTAAGAGAAAGCATCGCTGATGTCCCAATTGAGCGCGCGGAGCAGCAGCGCTTCCACCCTGCGCCCAAATCCAGCAGAGAGGGGACGCTCCTAACGAACCCCCATCGGCAAACAAACGCGGCTCGAGCGCCATCCCAAAATAGGCTGCCCGAGCCGCGTTTAACGGTACGACATGAATATTAGCGCTCGTAAATCAAGTTGCCTGCCAGGTAGGTGGCCTGAACCTTGGTGGCTTGCAGCTCTTGGGGGTCGATGGTGAGCGGGTTTTGGTCCAGGACTACCAGGTCGGCGTATTTGCCGGGCTCTAGGCTGCCGAGGTTTTGCTCGTCGCCCGCTGCGTACGCGCTGCCAAGCGTGTAGCTGCGCAGGGCCGTTGCCGCGTCGATACGCTCGCTCGGCAGCCAGCCGCCCTCGGGCCAGTGGCTGCGGGGATCTTGGCGCGTGATAGCCGTGTAGAGCACGTTCATGCTGGTAACGGCCGTGATGGGGCTGTCGGTACCGAAAGCTTGACGGATACCGCGCTGCTGATAAGTTGCGAACGGCCACATGATGCGGCTGCGTTCCAGGCCCAGGTCGCGCTCCGGGCCACCCGGGTCGAGCGTGATGTGGCAAGGCTGGCTCGAGGCAATGACGTTGAGCTTGCGCAGACGATCGATGTCCTGAGGCAGCAGATTCTCCAGGTGCTCAAGCGTATTGTGGCCGTGCTGGGGCAAGCCGTAGAGCTCTGCCTCCTCCTCAAAGATATCGAGCGCAGCATGGATGGCACCGTCGCCGATAACGTGGATGCGCACGGTATGGTCACGCTCGGCTGCCGCCAAAACCAACTTGCGCATACGCTCGACAGGGACCGTCAGGCGGCCCTGGTCGCCCGGGAAGCGCGGGTTGGTATAGGGCTCAGTGAGGTATGCGGTATGCTCGCTCGACACGCCGTCGAAGAACTGTTTAAAGCCTGGCGCCGAGAGCAGCGCGTTGTTCGCGTAGCGGGTCTGGAGTTCTTCCAAGCGCGACTGGTCATCCAGCAGCGTGGGAAACAGATGGGCGCGGATGCCCAGCTTGCCGGCGGCCTGCAGCTTGTCGTAAACATCATCGCGAATAAAGTCGCAGCCCGGCATGGGCATGAGCGACATATCGCAGATTGAGGTAATGCCTTGCTCGGCCATACGCTTCATCTGGTCGGCGTATGCGCTCGCGATGCGGTCCTCGCCCAGCCACTCCAGGCAGCGCGGCAGCAGCTGCATGGCCGCAGCCTCGTGAGCGATACCCGTAAGCTCACCGTTTGAGTCTTTGTCGTAACTGCCACCCGCCGGAGGCTCGCTGTCGCGCGTAACGCCGAGCGCCTCGAGTGCGCGGCTGTTGAGCCACAGCGTGTGCCCGTCGCCCGAGTACATAACGCAGGGACGATCGGGAAATGCCGCATCGAGGGAGGCCTTGGTAGGGTGCTCGGGCGGATCCCAGCGGTAATCGCGCCAACCCTGGGTCACGACCCAGGCGTCATCTGGCAAGCCTTTGGAAAACTCGAGCGCATGCTGCACCAATGCTGCCTCGGACGTGCCCATATCCATGAGCATGTACGGCGAGGAACCAACCGAAGTATGGAAGAAATGCAGGTGCGCATCGTGGAAACCGGGGCAGACAAACTGCTCGCCGTAATCGACCACCGGCGTGGCGGCAGGTGCGGCGTCAATCACGTCATCGGGCGCGCCGACTGCGACGATGCGATCACCCGCGATGGCGATCGCCAGCTCGCGGGCGGTATCGATACCGTCTTGGGCGGTAAAAACGTTCTTGGAGCGGATAATCCGATCGATATGCTGCATGAGCATCCCCATCTCTGGCAGGTAATTCAACACCCCCGAGTGTACTCCCCCGCCCTTGCAACAAAACCCCAAGCGGCAAACGGCAACTTTACCAGCCCTAGCGGCAGGTGGCATACTGGAGAGAGCCTGTACGATTTTGCGATCGAGCCAGCAAGGAGCAAATCGACCATGACGAAGACCAAGGCACAGCAGATTATGGCGGCAACCGAGGTTCGCGCGGCAGACAACGTCACCGCGGCCATCCATGATATCGCCGCCGAGTTTGAACCCTACATCATCAAGCAGCGCCGGCACTTCCATAAGCACCCGGAGCTGAGCCTTGCCGAGGAGCGCACGACTTCCGACATCGCCAACCAGCTCGACGCCATGAATATCCCCTACGAGCGTCCACTCAAGACGGGCCTGGTGGCGACACTCCGCGGCACCGCGCCCGATGCCTACCGCGAGGACGGCACGCCGCGCCGCCGTATCCTGCTGCGCGCCGACATCGACGCCCTGCCCGTCACCGAGCAGACCGGCGAGGAGTTCGCCAGCGTCAACGAGGGCTGCATGCACGCCTGCGGCCACGACTGCCATATCGCCATGATGCTCGGCACGTTGCAGATTCTGCGCCACATGACCGATGACATCCACGGCGAGATTCGCATCGTTTTCCAGCCCAGCGAGGAAAACGGCCAGGGCGCCAAGCTCATGATCGGTACGGGCGTACTCGATGGCGTCGACGGTGCCTATGCCGCGCACATCTGGAGCGAGGTCGATGCCGGCACCGTGAGCTGCGAGCCCGGTCCGCGCATGGCAAACACCGACTGGTTCCGCATTGATGTCCGCGGCACCTCGTGCCATGGCGCCATGCCCCAGCGCGGCCACGACGCCGTTATGGTTGCCGCCGAAATCGTCAACGCCCTGCAGACCATCGTCTCGCGCGAGATTAGCCCCTACGAACCCGCCGTCATCACCGTCGGCGAACTGCACGGCGGCACCGCGCGCAACGTTATCGCCGGCACGGCATACCTCGCCGGCACGGTGCGCACCTATGGCGACAAGACGCATGAGGAAATGCCCGAGCTTATGCGCCGCATCGTGGAGCACACCGCAGCAGCACTAGGCGCCGAGGCCGAACTCACCGACTACACCATCGCCAACTACAAGGTCGAAAACGATGCCGCCTCGAGCGAGCGTTGCCGCCAAGCTGTGCTCAAGTGCCTGGGCCCCGCAGGCGAGGGCCATTACCGCGGCACGCTTTCGGGCGAGGACTTCTCGGAGTACCTGCGCCGCGTGCCGGGCGTGCTCGCCTTTGTTGGCACGCGCAACCCCCAGATTGGCGCCACCTATGCCCAGCACTCCTGCTTCTACAAGATCGACGAGAGCGCGCTCGCCAAGGGCTCCATGGTAGCCGCTCAGTATGCCATCGACTTTTTGGCCGAGCCCACGCAAGAAGAGCTCGACGGCCCCACGATCGCCGCAGTTGCCGAGACCAATCCCGACCTGGCGGCCAAGCTGCGCTCTGCCAAGGCAACGGCCGCCGAGGCCCGCGACGCCGTGCACGACGCCCGCACCGCCCGCCATGCCGCCATCAAGGGCATTCACGATGCCCGTGCCGCTGCTCGCCACGAGGAGAAGCGCGACGAGTAGCCGTCACGCCCACCCGTAACAACCTGGCTAGAGCAAAGCGGGGGCGAACGTTATCT
>URBP01000081.1 GCA_900546105.1 uncultured Collinsella sp. | reverse complement strand
CATGAAAAAGGCTTTTGCCTTGCCGGAAACCGAGTTCCCCGCGTGGGTGAAGGTTGGCGCGATGAGCACGCCGTCGTCCTTCAGCACCCGCCTGATTTCGTGCAGGGCCTTTTCCGGATGCGGCACTATGTGAAGTGCGTTGGACACGATCACCACTTCGAAGGACTTCTGTGCATAGGGCAGGCGGAACATATCTTGTACGGAAAAGTGCAGCTTTGCGGATTGATTGTCCCGCTTTGCTTCAAGGATCATCTTTGCAGAGGCGTCCGTAGCCTCGATGCGCGCCGCCGCATCCACGACGCTCTTTGCGATAAGCCCCGTGCCGGTAGCAACCTCCAGCACGGTCTTTGCTTTCACCACCGGCCGGATCAGCCCATACATCTTCTCATACGCCGCCCGGTCGTTTCGCATGAAACGGTCATACCGACCGGCGTTCTTGTCCCAGAAACCCTCACGTTCGTGCATGGCTGTCGCCCCCAAACAGTTAGAGCCATCTAACTATAACACACGAATCATGCAGTAAGATGAGGCTAACCTTCTTTTCTTGGCTAAGACGCATCTCTTCGGTTTTCGCTTATAACGGCGCGAATCAGATACTAGGCTGGAGCTGAAGAAGGAGCTTGGCGGACAGGTAGGTCGATACCGGTTCCCGGAACGGTGATCCAGCCAATTACACCAGGGCTCTAGTCATTGAGTGGGAATAGAAAATTCCTTAGTTATGGGGGTATTAATTTGATTTCCTTTAGGATACACCCCCATAACTATATGAATTGACCTGCTGACTCCAATGAAGATTGGAGGGTAACGGCCAGGGGCGACGGCCTAGCGAGTGTTATTTTGCGAGCTATGCGCGTTGAAAGCGACCTTTCGTGGTATAAACTGCTTGCCGGAAGCCGCGGCTTTCAGAGTACGGCTTACGTGTACGTTTAACCTCCGTGGGCGACGGGGTGCCGCAAGGCGTAGAATATCGCCCACCTGTAGGGGCCTGCAGCGATGCGGGCCCCACTTCGTATGAAGAGGCGCAACCGGTGAGGGTCGTATCCATCTCCCAGGACTTCTTCGACCTCGTCGAGGGCGACCGCGAGCTCATGCTTAAGCACAATCTCCCCTGCATCGTGGTGGTGAGGCTGCGTTTCCGCGGAAAGCGCAGGGACTTCGCCGTGCCGCTGCATTCCAACATCGCCCCCAACGTGCCCAAAGACCAGTACTTTGCGTTGCCACCCCGCCCCACGACGCGCCCCGGCTGTCGCCACAGCATCCACTACATCAAGATGTTCCCCATAACCAAGTCCTACCAGCGCCGCTTCAGGACCGAGGGCTCGGCCTACTACGAGACGCTCCAGCGCATCATCGACGGCAACACCAAGCGCATTGTCTCCGAGTGCCAGGCATACCTCGACCGCTACGAGCGCGAGGGAAGGCCTCGCTTTGCCGTCGACATCGACCGCATCGTGGGGCTGCTGGAGGGCGAGAAGTAGGGCACCTCGGCTCAGTCTCGAGCCATGCGGAGTCGCTCCGCATTTTTGAACGCCGCGTGTGCGTCCCAAATGCTTGAGAAACAAGCTGTGAAGTGCAGTGGCTCGCCCGTGCCCGTGCATAGCCGTCACCATCAGCGTCTACGCGGCGTCGGCTTCAAGTGGAACTGGCCCCACTGCTGTATATGGTCTGCCTTGCTGCACATGGCGATCAATGCCCACGATGCTTCTGCTTGCGCTTCAGCTTCCGCTGCTCGAAGCGCGCCTCCGCCTCATCCGCGCGACACTGGCTTCTTGCGCGGGCCGATTCCCGCTTCATCGCTTCCCGCTGTGCTGCGAGCGCCTGTTGTGCCTTGGTGCTCACCGCGGGCCGCTTAAGGGCTTTCGCTGCCTCGCGAGCGCGTCGCTTGGGATTCTTCGCGGGCTTGCTTGTTTCCGTGGCCTCGTCACCGAAGAACGAGAGCTTCGCCCATTTGCTTGTAACGAATTGCAGGATTTCCTCATTGGACGGTTCTGCACCGAAGACGATGCGGGCGGCGCCGTATCTGCCGTCCTCGACATGCTCCGCCAGCCCGACCCAGAATTGGCCGTCGTGATATACGGTCAGGGTGGATGACACGCTGATCTGCATGGTTGGTTCCTCCTTTATGTAGATGACCATGCAGAGAAGGGACAACCAAGGAGGCAGGTTACTGATGCGGACTCCCGCACGCCCACGACTACCCGACGGGGACTGTGTTTTCATCTCTGGTGCCCGCATTGTAGCACGCGCGGATTTATGATGTTGATCGCCGGCGCCTAGACGGAGATGAAGGCGGTTCGATCTAGGTCAAGCCGGTCGCTCAATCATGAAACGGCCGA
The DNA here is from genome assembly GCA_900546105.1 of uncultured Collinsella sp. GTDB lineage: Bacteria > Actinomycetota > Coriobacteriia > Coriobacteriales > Coriobacteriaceae > Collinsella. The sequence continues at coordinate 6,907 of URBP01000081.1, read as the reverse complement.
TGGCCGCGTTCATTAGCTCACGATCGATTCCCTGAAGATAAAAGGCGCCCACGAGGACACCTGCAGGCTATCTTCGAACTACTTGGTTTGGGGCAGACGGAGGAAAAAAATAGGGCAGAACCGCTTTCACGATCCTGCCCCGCAAACCCGAGGGTTTCTAACTGGCTCCATTATTCTGGGCTTCTCAGTTCTGTCATTGACCCAGGTATCACCCGTCTCCTATAGCGAGTGAATATAAAAATAGGGCAGAGTCGCTTGCGCAAGTCCGCCCCTAAAACCGTGAAGGTTTTGCTATCTGCAGGCTATTCTACCAACCCGAGCGATTCTGTCAACCTGCGAAGGAACTCGAGCGCGGAGCGAGCTGCGGCGTCGGGCCCCTTGTCGGGCAGCGCCTCGGTTTCACCGTCGGCCCTGGCGAACATCTCGGCGAGCTCGGATGCGGCGCGCGAGCGCGAGGAGCCCTCGGGTACCAAGCCGGAGTGCGCCACGAGCACGGTCGCGACCTCCTGCATGGCCGTATTCCCCATCCACTTTCTCCTGGTCGCCTTGGGAATTCCCACGGCGGCGACCCTTCGGGAGACGCCGCTGGACGCCGAGCCCCGGGCGGCGCCCCTCTCGGCGAAGCAGTTGATCAGGCACGAGCCGTGCGCGGCGCAGTTGCGGACGGACTTCACGCGCTTGAGGTCGTAGTGGGAGGCCTCGAGGCGCCTGTCGCCCCATCGCCTGGCGCAGAAGCGCACGAAGTCGATGAGGGTGCCGAACGAGGTGAGCTCAAGGAAGGCCCAGGCGGGCATGTCGCCGGAGTACTTCGCGTAGAGGCTCGAGCTGTAGGGGCTGCGGCCGCTCATCTTGAGCTCGCGCAGGCGGTACTCCCTGTTTGCAGTGGTAAGCGATGCCATGTAGTCGGCCACGATGGCGTAGCCGTCCTCTCCGCGGTCCTCCATCTCGCGAAGCAGTGTCACCTTCTGGAAATGCTCGATGTCGAGCGTCATGCCGAGCAGGGCGTGGCGCAGCTCCTGGTCGAGCGCCGCGAGCAGGCGCAGCTGGCCGAAGTCGAGGTCTACGTAGCGGCCGTCGCGCGGGCCTCCCTCGTATTTCGAGAAGAGTTTGCGGTAGGATGCGAGCTTGAAGAAGTTGCACTTGTCGCGCAGGTAGTCCGCGGCCTCTTCCTCGGAACACAGCTCGAAGGCTACGCCCTTCTGCTTGAGGTGCTCTATCTGCTGCTCGATCGTGAGGATCGGCTTCCTATCGTGGGGTTCGGCCATGCTCGGTCTCCTGTCATAAAAAGTATTGCCTATTTTACCAGCATGTTCTCGACATTCGATGGAGGCCTCATCGTCGACTCATGGGCAAGCCGCCTGATACGACTCCCTTTCCCTGTCAGCAGCGCAGTCGCCTGACCTGCGGCTTTGGAATCGCGTTGGAAGCCGCCCGCGACCAATCATTTGCAGTTGTTGCGAGTGGCTTGCGCGTGATGCTGCGGTTGAGTTTCAGAAACGGGCGATTCCGCCCAATCGGGCACCCGAATCACGGCCGGAAGCTCCTTTGGGACAAAAACAAAAACTCAATGCCCTGAGTTTGGAAAAAGTTTTTGAGGTTGTCCCAACTTTTGTCCCCGAAGCCGACGAAACGCGACATCGCGGCATTCGGCGGCACGCGTTCCATGTCGATGCCGAAAACTGGATGCAACTGGAATGACGGGACGACAGAACCAAAGCCATCGAGTGGGAGTAGGACGACAGGGTTCTGACCTGCGATTTTGAGTGCCGCACTATGCCGCTGAGTTTCGTTTCGTACGAGAGTCATGACAAAGCCACCAGCGACGGAGATGAGTAAAAGCGATTAAAGACCCTCCGTTCCCTGCGTTGGGACGTAGGCTCTTTCTTTGCCGTTTTACTCCCTTGTCTCCGTTCGGGGATTATTTCCTGCTCATTTAGGGCTATTCGCGCTGAAAGATTTTGACTAGCTTGGTGTCCTTTATTTCGTAGACAATGTCTGCGACGTTCTCGACCAGCCTCTTATCGTGGGAGACGAACACTATCGTTCCGGCATAGGCGCTCATCATCTGCTCGAGGGCTTCGGCGCTCTTGATGTCCAGGTAATTTCCAGGCTCGTCCATGAGCAAGATGTTGTATCTGCCCAGCAGCATCTTCGCGAGTAGCAGCTTGATGACTTCGCCTCCCGAGAGAACGCCAACGTCCTTTGTCAGGTCGCGCGGTCCGATTCCCATAGAGGCGAGGATGCCTCGAATTTCGGTCATGCTGTACTCGCAACCATTCTGCATGAACGAGATCACAGACTGGCGGGCGTCGAACTTGTAACCTGTCTGTTCGAAGTAGCCGATCTCTGCTTTGGGAGAGATGTTGATACCGTCGGCGCGTCGAACGATTGCCTTCAGCAGGCTGGTCTTTCCTGTGCCGTTGCCACCGGTGATGGCCACTTTGGCACCGAGCGGTATCTCGAATTTCGCGTGGTCATAGAGCACGCAGTTGCCGAAGCTCAAGCTGAAATCATCTGCCGAGATGGGAAATTTGCTGTGCAGTTCCAGGGCCTTGCTCTGGCGGAAGCGCACGGCGCGAATGCTATCTGGGGCCTCGATCCCTTCGAGCGCTTCGAGGCGCTTCTCCATGTTCTTAGCTGCCTGATGCATTTTCTTCTGCTTGGTGCCGGTTGTTTTCTGATGCCCCAAGCGACCTGCATACTCGTTGCTTTTTTTCGCACCCTTCCGCTTGGCGTCGACCTGCCGTGCTTTTTTCCGCTGTTTTTCGATGGCGGCTTCGAGGCGATCGCGCTCGCGCATCGCCTCTTCGTATCGAGTCGCCTGAGCTTTGCGCTCTTCTTCTTTCTGTCGCAGATAGTCGGAGTAGTCACCCCAGAATTCGGAAATACCGCCGTCTTTGAGCTCCCAGATCTTGTCTACCACCTGGTCGAGAAAATGACGGTCATGGCTCACGATGAGCAGGGCCCCATCAAATGCCTTGAGCTGTCCGACGAGAAGGCGGATGCCGTCTTGGTCGAGGTGGCTCGTAGGCTCGTCGGCGAAGATCGCGCTTGCATGCTGGGAGAGCGCAGAGGCAATCTTGGCGCGTGTTTCCTCCCCGCCGCTCATCGTCTCCTGCGCCACTTCGGCGACGTTGAGACGGGAGAGCATCTCGCCGTTGTCCTGAGCCGCATCAAGGTCGAGTTCGTCGAGCTGGCCGATGAGGGCAATGCTGCCGAAGCGCCTGACGTCGGCGTCCGCAATGGTTAGATTGCCGCTCAGGATTTTTAGCAGGCTGGTTTTGCCTGCACCGTTGTCTCCTACCAAGCCGATGCGATCGTAGGGGTAGATTTCCAATTCTTCGATGTCCAGAATATCGCGGCCGGCATATTCCAAAAAGATGTCTTTAGCTTTGACTATGAGTTCCATAAGTTGAACCACCTTTTGTGTATTGTCGTTTTCTGGAAGCGCAGCCATGCCAATAAAGAATCGTTCACGTCGATTTTTCGCCTTTGCCCGATTGCCGGCGTGAGCGTTTTGGCCTTGCGCAAGCCGGCAAATCCGAAAATGATAGTTGGCGGCGAATAAGGAGCGCGATGTGGGATGTCGGCGCAATACCTCGTCGTCGCAAGGGCTTGAAGGCTGACGCGCGAACCGATGGCTGCCGCCTCTTTTTTCGAATGCTTGGGCTATTGAATCTGCCCGGAATCTTTTTTCCCCACGTTTCGGACGCTTGGAGCGAGAAGCATCGCCAACGCAAGCAGTGTCATGGTCGCTCCAGAACCGACGGATCACAACGGAGCTCCGAGCAGGTGCGCAAAAACGGAGGGGGCTGCGAGGCCCATGGGCATGGCCCACGCCATAATGGTTCCATAGAGACCAAAAACGCGGCCTAGGTACTCAGGAGGTATCTGCTCCTGCATAAGGGCAGTCTGGGTTCCCGCGTACAGCGGGGAGCATGCGCCCATAAGAAAGCTCGCCGGTAGGAAAGCGGCGAACAGCGACGGGCCGAGCAATCCGGATGCGATTGCGACGACGCCGAAGCCGGCGATTGCGGCGACCATGGTGAGCGACCTATTGCGGAACCCTCCCGTGGCCGCCAAAATGCCGGACCCAGCCAGCATGCCTGCGGAGAAAAGGACCTCCACCAAAGCAGCATCCCCCGTGCTACCGCCAAAATGTCCCAAGGTCATTATTGGGAACAATGCCGCGAGTGGGGAGAACGCGAAAGCGAAGACGAACCCGCACCAAAGAATGGCGAACAGCCCCCTGTATCCCCTGATCAGCTTGTAGCCGTCCGAAATCTCAGAGAAAAGTTCTCGAACTTTATTGGAAAAGGACGAGCTGCGGTCGGCTTCGTCGAGTCCTCCTGCGTCTATCTGAGCGGCGAGGACAGCTAGAGAAGCGAAAAGCGCCCCCAGCACGTCGAGGGCAATCATGGCGGTAAGGCCCGCCACAGGATAAATCACTGCCGCGAGCGCGGCGCCAAGAATGTATCCGGCGGACTGAATCGCTTGCATCACTCCCGATAGGCGAACGAGATGCTCTGGCGGGGCGAGATGGGGCGTGAGGGATTGGGAGGCCGGCGTGTAGAACGAAGTGCCAGCTGCGCGGAGAAACAGGGCGATGAGTATTGACCACGCAGGTAAGCTGCCGGCCAACGAGGCAATCGCCAAGGCGGCGCCCACCGCGGCAACGAAGAGGTCGGCGCCGATGAGAACACGTTTCAAAGGCAGTCTGTCGACAACGGCGCCCGCAAGGACTCCGAACAAAGCAATCGGCAGAAAGCCTGCTAACGATGCCAGGGAGAGGAGGGAAGATGATCCTGTCGTGAGGGCGATATGCCAAATGAGACCCATTTGGAGAATTGAGCTCGTCAATGTCGACACGAGCTCCCCGCCCCATACGAAACAAATCTTAAATTGCCATGAATGGCACAGCGAAACAGACCTGCGCCGAGAGGTTTCAAACATCATGGTTATGTCCAATCGTGGAATGGCGTGCAAAACAGCGCGACGCCATAACAGCGCCGCTTTTTAGGCGCTCATCCACGTGCGGAAAAGACCAACCACGACACCCCTCCTTCGCTGACTCAGTTCGGCAAACCACGCAATTTTAAGGAGGCTGAAGCTCGTTTGTCAAGGATTGCCTGTCGGCAAGGACAATCCTTTCTGGCCATTCGATCCCTTTTGTATCTTTGGTTGCGTAGGTGACCCGCCAGGGCTATTACGCGTGGAAGAGGCGCCTGCCGAGCTGGCCGATGAGGCGCTGAAGATGGCCCTGGTCAGGCGAAACGATCCCAAGGGATGCGTACATCATTCGGATAGTAAGAATGGTGCCAGCAGGTTTTGCGGCAACCGCAAAGGAGCCGTATCCTGCAGCTGGAATCACGTTGCAGCATCCTGACCCGCATTCCGATTGGCGGACGGCCCGCTTCGGCATCCTGACCAGCACAGCGATCGAGCCTTGTCATTCCTTGGATATGCCGGTTGCTCGGGGCGGTCCCGACGGAGGCCCTCGCCTCCCCGGTCCGTGACCCAAGAAGGGCAAGCATGCTGATCTGCATGGCTGGTTCCTCCTTTATGTAGACGACCATGCAAAGAAGGGACAACCGAGGAGGCAGGTTACTGATGCGGGCTCCCGCACGCCCATGACTACCCGACGGGCTTTTTTCATCTCCGATGCCCGCATTGCAGCATGAACGAATGTGCCTCGACATCTCTGCTGGCATGGTACGACTGGGATCGCACCTCGACGCATCCTTGCGCATACTGCCTTCCAGGTTTCGAAACCGGGAAGGAGAGTGTATGTGAGCGACGATATCGGCGCCGATTCGACGCTCGAGAGGGAGATTGCGCCGATTCTATCCATCGGGGATGCATTCCCGAAGATTCTCATCACTCGCACGAGGCATGAGCCCCATACCCGGGAGGGCGTGCTCGTGCTGAATTTCGCGAGGTGGCTGCTTGGCGGGTAGGGTTCTGAACGTCGCATTGGGATATCGCGCGACAGGGCACGCAGGGCTGTTTGTGCCCGCACGGGAAACGCCGTCGCCATGCGGGCGGCCTGTCGTGTCCGATTAGCCTTTTGCTAAACAGGCTTACGCCAACTCATGGGCAAGCCACCTGAGACTATTCACTTTGCTTATCGTTGACAAAGACCTGTGGCCTGCGGTTTTGTGAACGGCTCGTAAGCCACCCGCGTCGACTCACTTACTGTTGAAGCTGGTGGCTTGCAGGCTCAAAGGCGGTTGAGTTTCAAAACGGGCGTTTTCGGCGATATCGAGCCTCCAAAGGCGGCTCTCCGTGCCCCTTGGGACAAAAATAAAAACTCAAAGCCCTGAGTTTGAAAAAAGTTTTTTGAGGTTGTCCCAACTTTTGTCCCCGAAGCCGACGAAACGCGACATCGCGTCATTCGGCGGCACGCGTTCCGTGTCGATGCCGAAAACTGGGTGTAACTGGAATGACGGGACGGCAGAACCGACGCCATCGAGTGGGAGTAGCCGAGGGTCTAAAACGGCACGTCACAAAAGGTAGTGAATAGCAATGAAGCCCCAGGTAGAATTGGCTATCTGGGGCTTCTTCATGTAACGCCGCGATGCGCTCCATAACGCTCTATTTGGGGAATTTAGTTCAGGCAATGAAGACGGGCGCATGAACGCAGAAAGGACGGCACGAGGCCCACTTGAATCCACGGCACTCATCCGCATTATCGTTGCCCCAATGTCTTCTGCATCAAGCGAGGTCGGCGGTTAAGTAACGGCTCGGCGAGTGTTATTTTGAGAGCTACACGCATCTAAGGCGAGTTTTCGTGGTAAAAACTACTTGCCGGAAGCCGCGGCTTTCAGAGTACGGCTTACGTGCACGTTTAACCTCCGTGGGCGACGGGGTGCCGCAAGGCGTAGAGTATCGCTCACCTGTAGGGGCA
>URBP01000080.1 GCA_900546105.1 uncultured Collinsella sp. | reverse complement strand
AGCGGTCCCTCCTCATGCTCTGGTCGGGTTGACTGGATTTGAACCAGCGACCCCTGCGTCCCGAACGCAGTGCTCTACCAAACTGAGCCACAACCCGTTAGCTCGACTATAGTAACAAAGATTTCCGTCGTGTGCTAGAGAAATTTTTACTTCTTTGGCACTTCGATGCGAACCGTGTTGGAAATGAGCTCCGTCGCGCAGGACCACCAGCCGTTTTGCTGGGCAGCGTCGGCAAGCCTTTCGGCCGTGGCGGCGGTGTCGCAAATGGCAAACGAGCAGGCGCCCGATCCGCACACATCTACAGCAAAGGTGCCGTCCTGTTTACGCAGCCAATCGAGAACCGTTTGAATCTGCGGCTCCATCTGTGCAGAAATGACACCCAGGTTGTTATGGATGAGCGCATATGCCGTCTCGGCATCACCAGCACGCAAGGCAGAAGCTATCGCGCCGGGCTTGTCTGCGGGCACCGGGGCCTCGTCAAAACGTCGATAGGCTTCAATTGTCGAAACACTTGCCTCACGCGGCTTGACCAACACGACGGGCGTTGCGGGCAGCGCGGGGTACTCAGTTGCCAGCACGTCTCCCCCACCTACGTAAAACGCAGGGCTCGCGTGCAAAAAGAAGGGGACGTCAGCACCAATGACCCGCGCGATGTCGTCGAGCGCGGGATCGGTGCGATCAATGCCCCAGAGCTCCGCTAAGGCGACAATGACCGCGGCCGCATCCGTCGAGGGGCCGCCCAAGCCGGCGCACAATGGAATGCGCTTCTCAATCGTCACGCAGATGTTTGCCTCGCGACCATAATGCTCGGCCATAGCAACCGCAGCCCGATACGCCGTATTCTTTTGCATGGGAAAATCTGATGCCGGAACCGTCTGAACGGCCAGCGCCTGCGCCGGCGTGACCGTCACGGTGTCGGAAAGACCGACGGCCGCCATCAGGGAATCGACCCTGTGGTAGCCGCGGTCATCGCGCTCGGTATGAACCCCCAAGTAGAGGTTAATCTTTGCCGGCGCGGAAAGAGTCAGGGACCGATCGGTCACCGTTAGTGCTCCTCGAGCTGATTGCCGAGCGGGGTAAAGATATGCTCGCCGGTCTCGGGGTCGAACAGCTCGACCTGACCGGTGAGGACATCGATATACTGGTAGGACTGACGCGACTTGCGGCCACGACGCTCGTCAACCTCGACAATGAAGACGGCCGGGTGGACGCTCTTGATGGTGCCCATGCGCTCGACGACGCGGGTACGGCCCATGTTGGCCTTAACCTTGACGCGATCGCCCACCATATCGGTCAGCTTCTCGTGGATGTCGTCGACGTGATTGACTTCCATCTCTTCCATGAACAGGGCCTCCAGAAGGTGCAATTCAAAAAGGGGATAATACCCCTAAGATAGACAAAACTCTAATACTATAGCACCCTGCTGTTGCCATACGCAAGTAGCTAAATAAGCCCGGTCCCAAATACGTACCAGACGACAACCTCGCATGACCAGTTGTTACGCGGTTTGGTAAAACCGCGTAACCTAAAGGTTGTCCGTGTCCAAGACGATGGTGAATGGGCCGTCGTTGACCAAGTCGACTTTCATATCGGCGCCAAAGATGCCGTGCGCCACGTGTTCGACATCTTGACGAACGAGCGTCAGGAAGTACTCGTAGAGCTCGTTGGCAACATCGGGCGCGCCTGCATCGGTAAACGACGGACGGCGACCGTGGCGGCAGTCAGCGAACAGCGTGAACTGCGACACCACGAGCACCTCGCCGTCGACATCGGCAAGTGCCAGGTTGGTCTTGCCGTTCTCGTCCTCGTTGATGCGCAAGCCCCGGAGCTTGCCCCACAGCTTATCGGCCTCGGCGCGCGTGTCGCCGTGGCCCACGCCCAGCAGCACCAGATAGCCGCGCCCAATTTTGCCCACGCACTCGCCGTCGACCGTCACGCCGGCGTTGAGTACGCGCTGCACCACCGCACGCACGGCCTACTCCTCGCCCGTCAGTTTGGCGGACAGATGCTCGAGCGCGTGGAAACGATGGCTGATGGCGTTCTTCTCGTCCGCCGTCAGCTCGGCCATGGTCTTGCCCGGCGTGTCGACCGGCAGGAACAGCGGGTCATAGCCAAAGCCGTGATCGCCGCGGCCCTCGTGTGCGATAACGCCCTCGCAGGCGCCCTCGCCATAGGTGACCAGACCATCCGTGTCGATAAGCGCAACGACGCTCATAAAGCGCGCGGTGCGGTCCTCGTCCGCCACGCCTTCCAGGTTAACGAGAAGCTTGGCGTTGTTGGCGGCATCGTCTCCGTGCACGCCCGCATAGCGCGCGCTATACACGCCCGGCTCGCCGTCAAGCGCGTCGACGACCAAGCCCGAATCGTCGGCAATGGCCATGAGCCCCGTCTCTTCGACGGCAGCCTGCGCCTTGATGATGGCGTTCTCCAAAAACGTCGTGCCGTTTTCCTCGGGGTCCTCAAAATCGCCCAGCTGGCCGAGCGCCACAAAGCGAACCTCGGGCATGACCTTGCCCAAAATGGCCTCGATCTCGGTGAGCTTATGGGCGTTGCCCGTTGCCACGACAATGGTCGCCGCCGGGTCGAGGGTGTCGATGTCGATCTTCTCAAGTGCCATGAGTGGTCTCCTTGTCTCTATAGCAATGCCGCGCCGAGGGCGACGAGGGCCTCCGCCTCTCCCCTCTCAATCAACGGCAGTCTTATACTTCGACGTTTTCCCAGATAAAACCTGCCAAAATAAACCTGTCCCTTTTTGGCAGGTTAGGCGATGGCTTGGCGCTGAAGCTCGATGAGCTCGGCGATGCCTTTGTCGCCCAGGTCGAGCAGGGCGTTGAGGCGCTTACGGTCAAAGGGCGCCTGCTCGCCAGTGCCCTGGAGCTCGATCATCTCACCGGTGTCGGTGGCGACGAGGTTCATGTCGACTTCGGCATGGCTGTCCTCGGAATAATCGAGGTCAAGCAGCGTATTGCCGTCGACAACGCCCATGGAGATTGCAGCCACCTGGCCGGTAAGCGGGATGCGCTCGATCTTGCCCGCCTCGACCCACATGGCGAGGGCGTCGTGCAGCGCCACCCAGGCGCCGGTGATGCTCGCTGTACGCGTGCCGCCATCGGCCTGAATCACATCGCAGTCGACGGTGACGGTGTACTCGCCGAGCGCCTTCATGTTGACGACGGTACGCAGGCTGCGGCCAATGAGGCGCTCGATCTCCATGGAGCGACCCTTGCGGTTGGCGTGCTCGCGCTTGCAGCGCTTGCCGGTCGACGCCGGCAGCATGGCGTATTCCGCGGTCACCCAGCCGACCTTAGCTCCCTTTCGCCAGCCCGGCACGCCCTCCTCGATGGTGGCGGCGCACAACACGCGCGTGTCACCGAACTCGGCAAAACACGAGCCGTGGGCGTGCTTCATGACGCCACGGGTGAGCTTGACGGGGCGCAACTCGTTGGCGGCGCGACCGTTGGCGCGGTTGACCTGCATGTACTCCATAGAAAAATCCTTTCGGCAAAAGGTGTGGCGAAGGCTCTGACGGCGGCCTTACATCTATTTCAGCTCATCGATATCGATATGCTCAATGCTCTTGAGCGGCTGACCAAAGATAAAGCTGCCCGCCACCGCAAACTCGGCAATGTTATCGGCCGTCGTGGCAAAACGATGCTGCGGCTCGGCGGCGACGCCCGCCAGCTGCTCGCGGCGCGTGAGGATATCGGTCAGCTCGCGCGTGGTCTCCTCGGCGGAACTCACGACGCGTACCCCAGGCCCCAGCGCATGGCGGATAGGTCCCACCAACAGCGGAAAATGCGTACAGCCGAGCACCACGGTATCGATACCGTGGTCGCGCAGTGGCTCAACCGTGGCACCCACCAGCGCACGCACGGCAGGCGTATCGAAGATGTCCTCGTTCTCAAGCCACTGCTCTTGCAGATGCGCACCCGAGGCGAGCTCGTGTTCGACAACCTCGACAAAGCTCGAGGCGGGGCAGCCGTATACGTCAACACCGGCATCCAGGTCCTGAATGGCGCGCGTGTAAGCACCCGAGCGAATGGTGAGGTTGGTGGCGAGCACGCCCACCCGGCGCGTGCGGGTGCTGTTGATTGCCGCGCGTGCGCCCGGTGCGATCACACCGATGACGGGGACGTCGAGCACCTGCTGGGCCAAACGCAAGGCCGCAGCGGTCGCTGTATTGCAGGCGATGACCATGATCTTGACGTCGTGCTTCGACAGCCAACGGCCCGCCTGCAGTGCAAACGAACGCACCTCGTCCTCGGTGCGGGTGCCATACGGGCAGCGTTTGGTGTCGCCAAAGTAGTAGACGGACTCGTGCGGCAGCGCCGTCGCAATCGCGCGCGCAACCGTCAGACCGCCCAAACCAGAATCGAACACGCCAATCGGGCGCGTGTCGCCTGCCGGATTCTCGATATCGGACATTACCTCACCAGTCTCTCTCGAAAAGACATGTCCAAGTGCAGCGACGCCGCGCTACGAACGCGCCGCGACCAGCAGCCCTGCCGTCGCCGCCCAACCGTCGACAATTTTGCCGCGCGTAACGAAAGCGTTCTCGCAAGCAGCCAGGAACTCGGGTGCGCCGGCGCTCGTCAGGCCATTCTCGACCAGGCAAAACGTACCCACGTGATCGGCCATGTAGAAGTCGGACTCGGAGTCGCCGAGCGCCAACGTCTCCTCGCGCTCGATCCCTAGGTGCTCGCAGAAGCGCGCAATGGCGATGCCTTTGTTGAGGCCCGCGGGGTTGATGTTGAATGCGCGACCGTCCTCGACGCGATCGAGCTCGAGCGTCGTCGGCTTGGACAGGTGAGTCAGATGGCCGTTGCAAGCCCAGATCAGACCGCAGCCGGCCTCGTCCAGGATGGCCTGGACCTCATCGTCGGGCACATCGCCGCGCATGCCGACGGTGACCTCACGGTATTTGTAGCCAGTCGACATGTCGTTGTGGTACTCGATCTTGTGCGGCCAGCGGGCAAGGATCTTCTCGCACACGCCGGTCTGCTCGATCACCTGGTGCGGAGTAAGGCCGCAGACGGGGTCGTAAGGCATGTCGCCGGTCAGATACTCCCAATCGTTGGCCTTGAGGTCGTACATAACCAGGCCGCCCATCTCACCAATGTAGGAGTTGAGGCCGAGCACGCGCGCGTCCTCGTGGATCATGGTACGGTTGCGGCCCGAGGTGGGAACCACCTGAATACCAGCGCGAGCGAGCGCCACGACGGCCTCGACGAGTTTGGTCGAGGGGTTGCCGTCGTTGTCGCGCAGCACACACGAGCCGGGCGCGAGCATCGTGGCATCCAGGTCGGTAAAGACGTACTTGACCTTAGCCAAGCGCTCGCGCATCTCGCCCGAAAGCTCGGCAACGGTCGGCAGGGTGTTGTGGGACATGGTTACTCCGTTTACGTAGAAGGGTTTGGACTTGGACGGCATGTTTTGATTGAGGGAACACGCTTATGGCGGCAGCGCACTCAGGGCGCCGCCGCCATCATGGTTCATTTGTCAAACTGGGTAACATCGATTAGGCGATTGGCCAGCGAAAGGTCGCTCTCGATGGGCACGAACTCGTCGCCCACGTGCATGAGCTCCTCGTCACCCTTTGCCAGCAGCAAGACAATGGTGGGAGCATCGGGGTTGACGTACTCCTCGCGCGCCGCCTTGAACGCCGCATGCACAGCGGCTTCGCGGTCGAGGATGATCTTGTTCGGCGTATCGTCGGGAACATGCTCGGCAAGCTCGCGACAGACCTTCATCGGGTCCTCGTGAGCTGGATCCTCGTTGGCAAAGATCATCAGGTCGGAATACGGTGCGGCCTCGCGCGGAAGCTGCTCGCGGCGCTCCTGCGCCTTGCCGCCGGCAGCGCCAAACACTGCGATGACCGGGCTGGCGGGAAACGCGCGCTTCACCGACGAGAAAAGCGAACGGAACGAAAGCTGGTTGTGCGCATAGTCGACGACGCAGATCACGCGGCCGTCCTTCGACTCCACGACCTCCATACGGCCCGGCACACGCAGTTTGGAGAGGCCCTTCTTGATGGCATCGATACCGATGCCGATCTCGCGCGCAGCGGCGATAGCGACCAGCGCGTTCTCCACGTTAAAGTCTCCCGCGATACCCAGCAGGACCTTCTCCCCCGCCTCGGACTCGTCGGCACACAGGCCATGCAAGTTGAACTCGATGCTAAAGCCGACCATGCGTACGTCGCTCGCCCACAGGCTTGCCTCGGGATGCTCGACGCCAACGGTCACCAAGCGCTCGGCCGTCGACGCTGCCTCCAGCACACGGTCGACCTCTCCGGTGCCCAGATTCACCACGGCGGTCTTTGCCTGGTCAAAGATCCTGAGTTTGCTCTCAAAATAATCCTCAAACGTGGGGTGTTCAATCGGCGAGATGTGGTCGCGGCCGATGTTGAGGAAGCACGCCACGTCAAACGGCAGATTCTCGACGCGTTGGTACTTGAGCGCCTGGCTCGAGACCTCCATGACCATGGACTGGCGACCGGACGTGCGGCAGTTGGCGATATGGCGCCAAACCTCGGGGGCCTCGGGCGTGGTGTTGGTGCTCTCGTAGCACTCGATACCATCGTCGGTACTCACCGAGCCGATCATGCCGCAGGACTCGCCCGCCGCCTTGATGATGGACTGGAGCATAAAAGCGGCCGTGGTCTTTCCCTTGGTGCCGGTGATGCCCACGATCTTGACGTCGCGGTCGGGACGGTCGTAGACCTCCGGCGGCAACAAGGCCATGGCCGTGCGAACGCTGTCCACGACCAGCATCGCAGCACCGCTCTCCTGCGCCAGCGGCTCCAGAGACTCGACCAGCGACTCCTCGCACACAAATGCGACGGCGCCCGCATCGAGCGCCATGCGCAAAAACGCGGGCTTAAAGGCAGCACCTTTGCAGAAGAACACGTCACCTGCCGAGACCGCGCGCGAATCAAACGAGCAGCCGGTCACGGCACGCTCGTCAACCTGCTCCGATGCGCGCAGCTCGCCGCACACATCGAGAAGCTTGGCAAGCGTATCGACCGTGGTCACGGTCGCGGAATCCGAATGGTGCATCTTTCACCTTTCTCAGCCATTTGGCAGGGACGGTTTTTATAGTAACTGAAACGCACCCACGCAAAAACGGCTCCCGGAGGAGCCGTTACGCGCAGGCGTTCGTAAGCCGAGGCTAGGCAGCCTGAACAGCGGGCTGGTCCTCGTCGATAAAGAAGCGCTTGTACCACACCAGGAACACGAGCGGCGTATAGATCTTGCGCTGGAAATCGCCCTTGCCCGCAAAGTGCAGATCGAGCAGGTGCATGAGCTCGTCGGTATCGAAGAACTCGCTTGCCCACGGCGCGGTGAAGTACTCCTTGACATAGTCGTACCACTTTTGCTCGCGCAGCCAGTAGACAATCGGCACCGGGAAGCCCACCTTGGGACGGGTGGCCCACTCATCGGGCAGCGACTTGTTGGCAGCGTGGCGGAGTACTTGTTTGTTGCCGTTCTCGTTGATGCGGTAGCGGTCGGGAATGTGCTCGGCGAACTCCATAACTTTGCGGTCCAGGAAGGGCACGCGCAGCTCCAGCGAGTGCGCCATGCACATCTTGTCGGCCTTGAGCAGAATGTCGCCCGGGAGCCACATGTTCATGTCCAGGTACTGCTTCTTGACCAGCTCGGGCTGACCTTTCACGCGCGCATAGATGGGAGCGGCAAGCTCGAAGGCGCCATCGCCGGTGTTGTACTCGGGCCGGAGCACGCCGTCGACCTCGCGCTCCGGCCAAACCAGAGCCTGTCCCAGGAACGACTTCTCAGGGATCTCGGCACCCTTGACCAGGAAGTTATGTCCCTTGAAGTACGGCATATGCAACGCCAGGTTACCGAGCGCGCGACGGATGGGCAGCGGCACCATCTTTTTGTACTTGCGGACCGGAACCGTGTCCTCGTAGTAGGCGTAGCCGCCAAAGAGCTCGTCGGCGCCTTCGCCCGAAAGCACGACGGTGACGTCCTTGCGGGCCATCTCGGCCAAGAACCACAGCGGCACGGAAGACAGGTTGGACTGCGGCTCGTCCATGTGATACTGGATGTCCTCGAGCGCACCGAAGAACTCGTCGGCGGTAATCATCTTGCGGACATTCTCGACGCCGAGCTTGTCAGAAAGTTCCTTGGCGTAGTTAGTCTCGTTGAAATTCTTGTAATCGAAGCCCACCGAGAAGGTCTTGTCGGGCATGAGGCAAGCGGCGATGTAGCTGGAGTCGACGCCGCCGGAGAGGAACGACGCGACCTTGACGTCGGCGATGCGATGGGCCTCGACGCTCTCGTGCACGACCTCATCCAGCTCGTCGACGTACTCCTCGAACGGCTTCTCGACGGCAGAGTAATCGCAATCCCAATAGCGCTCGATGTTCATCTTGCCGGTCGGGATGTCTACGGTAAAGTAATGCGCCGGCGGCAGCTTGTAGACACCCTCGAAGAAGGTCTCCTCGGTTGCCGAATACTGCAGCGTCATGTACGGACGCAGGGCCTTTTTGTTGACCGCCTTGTGGAAGTGCGGGTAGTCCAGGAAGCTCTTGATCTCGGAACCGAAGAGCACGCCCGGCGCGCCGTCGCCCGCATCGGCCATGGGATAGTAGTAGAGCGGCTTGATGCCAAAGATATCGCGGGCGCCAAAAAGCTTGTTCTTCTTCTTGTCCCAGATGACGAAGGCGTACATACCGCGCAAGCGATCAAGTACTGCCTCGCCCCACTCCTCATAGCCGTGCAGGAGGCTCTCGGTGTCGGCGCCGCAGTGGAACTTATAGCCCTTGGCCTCGAGCTCGGAACGGAGTTCTTGGAAGTTGTAGATCTCGCCGTTGAAGACGATAACGACGCTGCCGTCCTCATTGGCCATGGGCTGAGCGCCGGCCTCGGTCAGGTCGAGGATCGACAAGCGGCGGAAGCCCAGGGCAACGCGGCCGTCGATAAACTGACCGCCCATGTCGGGACCGCGATGGACGATGCGGTCCATCATCTTGGTGAGCACCTCGGATTGGTTATCCGTCCCACCGACAAAACCGACAAAACCGCACATATACTATCCCCTCTGCTGTTGCTGGGCATCAAATCGAATCAGTAGCTTTTGAGTATACCCGAGGGCGTAAAGAGGGGCGGAATGTTCAGGCAATCTCAACTGAATCAGCTCCGCTGTGACACGCGACGGTTACCTTTAATGGATATGAGATGAATGAGGCGATTGTTTTGCTATACTCTCTCCGCACGGGCGATTGGCGCAACGGTTAGCGCAGGTGCTTTACACGCACAAGGCTGGGGGTTCGAATCCCTCATCGCCCACCACTGAATTGATAGGCTCCCAGCAATGGGAGCCTTTCTTTTTTTCAGGCCCATCGCAGAGGGATTCGAACCCGCCAGCACGTCTGTCACAAAGGCCGTGGCCAAAAAATGGCAAAAATGAGTACTGCTACTTTGTTTGCAACATATAAAAAGATAGTATTTGCTTAAGTTACGCAGCATATGTCCATTATTAGGACTAACAGTTGGATCAAAATCGTGCATTCATCGCCATTTCGACTTGCCATCTGGCCTTATTAGTCCAAAATTGCTGCTACCAAATCGGTA
>URBP01000079.1 GCA_900546105.1 uncultured Collinsella sp. | reverse complement strand
AAAAAGGTGACAGTACTCATATTTGCCATTTTTTGTCCACGGGGCCTTGAGGGAGGCCGTTAATCAGGTCCCGGGGGAGGCGGTTCGAGGGCCGCAGAACAAAAAACGGGGGCACAGTTCATTCTGCGCCCCCGTTTTTGGGTATTGCGGTTGTTTGCCGCCGGTTTTACGCCGCCTCGTCGAACTGCGAGTTGTACAGATCGGCGTAGAAGCCGCCTTGGGCGAGCAGCTCGTCGTGCGTGCCCTTCTCGACGATGTCGCCGTCGCGAATCACCAAGATTACGTCGGCGTTGCGGATTGTGGACAGGCGGTGCGCGATGACAAAGCTCGTGCGGCCCTGCATCAGCGCGTCCATGGCGCGCTGAATAAGCTCCTCGGTGCGGGTATCGACGTTGGAAGTCGCCTCGTCCAAAATCAGCGCCGGACGGTCGGCCAAAATGGCGCGGGCGATGGTCACGAGTTGGCGCTGGCCCTGTGAGAGGTTGGTGCCCTCCTCGTTGATCATAAAGTCGTAACCGCCGGCGAGCGTATGGATAAAGTGGTCGCAGCGCGCGGCGCGTGCAGCGGCTTCGACCTCGGCATCACTCGCATCGGGACGTCCGTAGCGGATGTTCTCGCGGATGGTGCCGTTAAACAGCCAGGTATCCTGCAGCACCATGGCAAACTCGCCGCGCAGTGCCGCGCGGTCCCAGTCGCGCACGTCGACGCCCTCGACGCGCAGCGAACCGCCATCCACGTCGTAGAAACGCTGCAGCAGCTTAATGAGCGTGGTCTTGCCGGCGCCGGTGGGGCCGACGATGGCGATGGTCTGACCGGGCTGCGCCTCGCAGCTAAAGTCGTGAATGATGGTCTTGTCGGGCGTGTAGCCAAACTTGACATGGTCGAACTCAACGTGGCCGGGGCGCTTCTCGGGAATCTGGGCGTCGGCCTTCTGCTCCTCCTCGGGCGCGGCGAGGAACTCAAAGACGCGTTCGGTTGCGGCGGCCATCGACTGCATCGTGTTGCTCACGTTGCCCAGCTGCTGCACGGGTTGCGTAAAGTTGCGAACGTACTGGATAAAGCTCTGGATGTCGCCGGGCGTGGCATTGCCGGTCAGCGCGAGCTGCGCGCCCACCACGACGACGCCCACGTAGCCCATGTTGCCCACCAGGCTCATGAGCGGCATCATCAGGCCCGACAGGAACTGCGAGCGCCAGCCACTAATAAAGAGGCGGTCGTTTTGACGGTCGAACTCCTCGATCGAGGCCTCGGCGCGGTCGAACACCTGAATGACATTCTGACCGGCAAAGTCCTCCTCGATAATGCCGTTGACGGTGCCCAGGACTTGCTGTTGCTCGCGGAAGTACGGCTGCGAGAAGTGAATCATCACGGTCAGGATAATCGCGGCTGCCGGCAGCGTGAGCACGGTGACGCCGGTGAGCGGCAGGCTGATCGACAGCATCATGACGAGCACGCCGACAATCTGCGTCACCGACGTGATAAGCTGCGTCACGCTCTGGTTGAGCGACTGACCCAGCGTATCGACGTCGTTGGTGATGCGGCTGAGCACGTCGCCCTTGCTGTGGCCGTTGAAGTAGCTCATCGGCACGACGGCAATCTTGGCGGCAATCTCCTTGCGCATGCGGTAGCAAATCTTTTGTGTGACGCCGGTCATGAGCCAACCCTGGATGAGGCTACAAACTGAGCTTGCCAGATACAGGCAGAGCAAAAAGCCGAGCGTCTTGGCGATCCAATCAAAGTCAACATCGCCGGTGCCGTTGACCTTGGCAACCAGGCCCTCGAACAGTTTGGTCGTAACCTGGCCGAGCACCTTGGGCCCCACAATGTTAAAGATGACCGAGCACACGGCAAAGGCGACGGCGGTAAACACAGCAATCTTGTGCTGGCCGATATAGCCGAGCAGCTGCCTCATGGTGCCCTTAAAGTCCTTGGCCTTTTCGCCACGACGCATGCCGCCCATGCGGCCCATGGGACCACGCTGGCGGGTGGGCTTGGGAATCTGAGTCTTGGTCTCGTCTGCCATTAGCGCTCGCCTCCTTCCATGACGGCTGCAATTTCTTTTTGGGTAAGCCCCAGCTCCTCGGCGGAAAGCTGCGACTGTGCGATCTCCAGGTACGCCGGGCAGCTGCGCAGCAGCTCCTCGTGCGTGCCGGTGCCCACTACGTGGCCGTCATCGAGCACGATGATCTGGTCGGCGTGCATGATGGTCGCGATGCGCTGGGCCACGACCACGAGTGCGGCGTCGGTAACGTTTTTGGCCAGCTCCTCGCGCAGGCGCGCGTCGGTCTTGTAGTCGAGGGCGCTAAACGAATCATCGAACACCACGACCTCGGGCTTTTTGGCCAACGCGCGGGCGATGGCCAGACGCTGGCGCTGACCGCCCGAAACATTGGAGCCGCCCTGGCTGATGGGGGAGTCGTAGCCGCCCTCGCGCTCGGCGATAAAGTTTTCCGCCTGGGCGACGCGTGCTGCCTGGCGCATGTCATCATCGCTCACCATGTCGCCGGCAAACTTGAGGTTGCTCTCGACGGTACCCGAGAATAGACGACCCTGCTGCGGAATATAACCGATGCGGCGGCGCAGCTCGGAAAGGGTCATGTCGCGCACGTCGATGCCGTCGAGTGAAATGCTGCCGCCCGTGACGTCGTACAGGCGCGGGATGAGCTGCACAAGCGTGGACTTGCCCGAACCCGTGGAGCCAATGATGCCGAGCATCTGGCCGGCGTGCGTGGTGAAGTTCACGCCGCTGATGACATCGGCGCGGGCATCGGGGTACTGGAAGCTCACGTCGCGGAAGGTGAGCTCACCGCGCGGCGCGCTGGCTGCGGGCAGTTTGGGCGAGGCAGGGTCGTTGATGCTCGTGGGGCAGGTGATGACCTCTTCCACGCGCTCAGCTGCGACCTCGGCACGGGGCAGGATAACCGAAACCATGGTGAGGATCATAAACGCCATGACGATCTGCATGGTGTAGGAGATAAACGCCATCATGTTGCCGACCTGCATCACGCCGTCGGACACTCCCTGGGCGCCAAACCAGACGATAAGCACGGTGATGCAGTTCATGACAAGCATCATAAGCGGCATCATAAAGCTCATGGCGCGGTTGGTGTAGAGCTGCGTGGTCATCAGGTCGAGCGACGCCTTGTCAAAACGCTCGAGCTCATGCTCCTCGCGGTTGAACGAGCGGATGGGCATAAGGCCGTCGAGCAGCTCGCGGGCGGTAAGGTTCACACGGTCCACAAAGCTCTGCATCTTTTTGAACTTGGGCATGGTGAGGCCCATAAGCACGCCGACGACGGCCGAGACCGCGATGATGGCCACGGCGATGGTCCACTCCAGGCCGGTATGGTTGGCCAGGACGCGCATGACGGCGACGATGCCCATGACGGGGGCCATCAGACACATGCGGATAAACAGGGTTGCGGCCATCTGGATCTGCTGAATGTCGTTGGTGCAGCGGGTGATGAGCGAGGCCTGGCTAAACTTGCCCACCTCGGCCGGCGAGAAGTGCATAACCTTGTTGAAGGTCTCGCGGCGCAGGTCGCGTGCGATGGAACAGGCGGTGCGCGAAGCCACGGCACCGGTCAGGATGGTGGCGACGAGCGACACAAGGCACAGACCAAACATCGTGGTCGCCATGCGGCCCAGGTAGGCGTTCTGCACGTCGGCGGGGTTGATGCCTTGCGCCTTGTACTCGTCTTGCACATAGCTCACGGCGCGTTGGGTCACGATGGAACCCGACATGGAGCCCATTTTGTCCGCCATATCGTTGGCGCCCTCCACGAGCTTGCCCTGGTCGATTAGGCCGCCTTCAACGCCTAGACGCAGACTCTTCATGGTGACCTTACCGCCGTCGGCATCAATCTGCTTTTGCATGTTCTGCGCCGCTGCGGCCTTCTGCTGTATCTCGGCGAGCTGCTCGGGCGTCATCGCCGCCATCTGCTCGGGGGTGGGCATGGCCTGAGCGGCGCCGTCATCGCTTGCCTCTGTAGATGCGCCGGTCATGTCGCCCATGGAGTTGGCATCGATGCCCTGGTTGAACGAAAGGACGACAGTCTCGGGCAGGCTCATGATGTCGGCAATCTTGCCGCCGTCGGCGCGCTCCTCCTCGGTGCCCTTGTACGTTCGAATGCCGTTATTGTCCGCCTTGCTAAACACGGCCTCCACTGCCTTGGCGTCCTTGGCGCTCATAAAGAGCTTGAGGTCATCGAGCGATTCGGCGCGAATGGTGTCGGGTACGGGCGAGGCGATGCCGCCTTGCTGCACACCCACGTCGACGATGTCGCTCATATAGGTAGGCAGCGCCAGATCGGCGTTGCAGCTGATTACGATAAGTACGATAGCTGCGAACAGTGCCAGGATATGTTTTTTAAAGAGCTTGAGAATCCTCACTCGGCATCTCTCCTTTCTTGATTGCGGTCGATAATTTCGTTGGCACGTCTTAGAAGGCGCACCATCTCTTGGGTATCTGTTTCGCCGAGCTGCTCGAGGAAGGCTGCGGTGCGGTCCTCGAATTCCCGACGTTTGATTTCGATGACCTGGAATCCCTTGTCGGTCACTGTGACGTGTACGCGACGACGGTCGGTCTTTGAGTGCTCGCGCTCGACCCAGCCCTTGGCCTCGAGGGCGCGCAGGATATTGGCGATACGGGCGCTCGAGACCCAGGCACGATCGGCGAGTTCGCTCGGCGTGAGCGAGCCGCCGGCGCGCATGAGGGCGCGCATGACGGCCATCTCGCCACCCAGAGCCTGGTCGGCAAAGCGCGAAACGCGCTGGTGCATGCTGCCAAACTCGGTAAAGAGTTGACGCCCAAGCTCATGGAAATCGGTATCTTCCACCGAAAACCCCTAACACTAGAAACTATTTTCGGTGAAAGATGATACCCCCGCCCAAGCATTCCATTCGGTAGATTTCTAGGCATGTCCCAAAAAACTACTTGGCCGCTAGGCAATATAAAGAGCGTATAAAGAATTAAAATAATTCAATAATTGTAGCGTTTCAAAGAACTATTATGCCCGCGGTTAGGCGAGGGGTTGTCACCACCATGACGACTGGGACTCATATAATCGCCACGTGCGATGCTCCAACTTCCCGCAAGGAGACACCTTACATAAAGGGGGTTGGAGTCATGGCATTTGACTTCACGGGCAAGACCGCGATTGTCACGGGCGGCACTCAGGGCATTGGCCTCGAGATCGCCAAGGGCATCGTCGCGGGCGGCGGACACGTCGCGCTCATCGCAAGGAACGCTGCTAAGGGCGAGGCCGCGGTGGCCGAGCTTGGCGATGGCAACAAGTTCTATCAGCTCGATGTCGCCGATGCGCCCAAGGCGCGCGAGACCGTCGAGCAGATTTTTACGGACCTGCCGCAAACCAACATCCTGATCAACTGCGCTGGCGTCATCAGCACCAAGAAGTTCGACGAGATCGATGACACCGAGTGGCGTCGCACCATCGACATCAACCTCAACGGTACCTTTACCATGATGAACGCCGTGTACCCGCACTTTAAGGCGGCCCATGCCGGCACTATCGTCAACGTGAGTTCCGTTGCGGGCAAGATCGGTGGCGGCCTGCTCGGCACCGCCGCCTACGCCAGCTCCAAGGCCGGTGTTAACGGTCTAACCAAGGCAGTCGCCAAGGAAGGCGGCAAGTTTGGCGTCCGCTGCAACGCCGTGTGCCCGTCGCTCACGTTGACCGATATGACCTCGATTCTCTCTGACGAGAACTCTCAGCGCATCATCAACGGTATTCCTCTGGGCCGCGCCGCCCAGGCCAGCGAGCCTGCGCAGATGGTGCTGTTCTTCGCTTCCGACCTCGCCAGCTTCGTGAACGGCGAGATCGGCGACTGCGACGGTGGCATCGTCCTGGACGGGTAATACCCCACGACGATTATTCGGCGACGGCTCCTGCGACTCGGGACCGTCGCCTTCTTTCTGATATAGGCGCGTGCGGCTACGATTCGCATGCATCCAAAGGAGATATATATGAGTGAATCGACTGCGGTGGAGGCGCCGGCGGCAAAGGAGCCGTTCTTTAAGATGTCCTCCATCCCGGGTGCCAATATTTTGGTGCCGCTTTTGTTGGGCTGCCTGCTCAACACGCTGTTCCCTGACCTGTTCAAAACGCTCGGCAGCTTTACGCTTGGCATGACCCAGCAGGGTGCAGGCCCGCTCGTGGGCGCCTTTTTGCTCATCGTCGGTACGACGATTTCGTTTAAGAGTGCTCCTGCCGCCGCTGCCCGCGGTGCCATCATCATCGCTGTCAAGCAAATCGTGGTCGTTGCCGTGTCGCTGCTCGTCCTTTATGTGTTCAACGACAACTTGTTTGGCATCTCTGCCATGGTAATGCTGGCCGCTTGCACGGGTGCCAACAACGCTATGTACGCTGGACTGATGGGCACCATGGGCAACGAGGCCGAGCGCGGCGCCGTCGCCATCACCACGCTGGTTGTCGGCCCTCCGGTCACGATGATTGTCCTTGGCGCCGCCGGCCAGGCTCCGATTGGCTGGTCGCTCGTGGGCGCCATCCTGCCGATCGTCGTCGGCATTATTCTGGGTAACCTCTTCCCGAGCTTTAAGAAGATGATGGCACCGGCACTTTCCGCCATCATCGTGCTCGTCTTCTTTGCCATGGGCTCGACCATGACCTTTGGCCAGCTCATTAATGGCGGTCTTCCCGGTATTCTGCTCGGCGTGATCTGCTCGGTGGTCTTTGCAATTCCCGTCATCGCGGTCGATAAGCTCACGGGCGGTACGGGTGTCGCAGGTGCGGCCATTTCGAGCTGCGCCGGAGCCAATGTGGCCACGCCTGCTGCCATGGCAAGCGTCAACGGGGCCATGTACGGTGGCGCTGTGCTCGCGACGGCTACGGCACAGGTTGCTGCCTGCGCAATCGTGACGGCTATTTTGACCCCGCTGGTCACCAGTTGGTGCTACAAGCATTTTGAGGGCCAGGGCAACGGCAAGGCAACGACCGACAAGGCTGCCGCAGCCGCCTAATGCCAAACGGCAATCAAAGCTAAATAACTAGCCACGCCATAGGGCGGCCCCGGGGGAAATCCCGTGGCCGCCCTTCAGTTTCTGAAGGGTCTCTGGGGTACTTTACTCTGATAAAGCTGACATAACAGCTAGAGTGAACGTCGTACAAAGGCAAGGAAAAATACCAAAGAAATCGGTGAACGGTAGTTGTTCGCGCTCGCATTTCCTGCGGATTTGTTAAAAACGCTCTAATGGTATAAAAAAAGAAACATATAACAGCCCTGATGAAGGGGGTGGCTATGTTATCCTTCTCAAACGGGTGAAATCTTGGGTTTTGGGTTGCAGTTCCAAGGTGGACAAACGTTTTTCCCTGCACCAACGTGTAGTGAAGAACGGAAGAAGCCGGTAGTGCAAGCCGATAATTCAAGAATTCAATAAGCAGCGGTGTGAGAGAGCGCCGCATTACACGTAACTAGGAGCGTGGTTACACAATGCAGGAGGCATGGGAAGGCTTCAAGGAAGGCATTTGGACGGGAGAGGTTGACGTCCGAGACTTCATCCAGAAGAACTACACCCCCTACGAGGGCGACGAGTCGTTCCTCGCCGGCCCGACCGAGCGTACCAAGGAGCTGTGGGGCGAGGTTCTCGACCTGCTGCTTAAGGAGCGTGAGCAGGGCGGTGTCCTCGATATGGACACCAAGACCGTCACGGGTATCGTGAGCCACCCCGCTGGCTACATCGATAACGCCCATCGCGACAAGGAGACCATCGTCGGCCTCCAGACCGACAAGCCGCTCAAGCGCGCTCTGCACGTCAACGGCGGTATCCGCATCGCTTGCCAGGCTGCCAGCCAGCACGGCTATAAGGTCGACGAGAACGTTGTCGAGCGCTACACCTTCGAGCGCAAGACCCATAACGCTGGCGTCTTCGATGTCTACACCCCCGAGATGCGTGCTTGCCGCTCGGCTCACATCATCACCGGTCTGCCCGATGGCTATGGCCGCGGCCGCATCATCGGCGACTACCGTCGTGTTGCCCTGTACGGCGTCGACTACCTGATCAAGGACAAGGAGGCCCAGAAGGCTTCCACCCCGACGGTCATGACCGCCGACAACATCCGCGATCGTGAGGAGCTGCAGGAGCAGATCCGCGCCCTCGGCGAGCTCAAGATGATGGCCGAGACCTATGGTTTCGATATTTCCAACCCTGCTACCAACACGCAGGAGGCCATCCAGTGGATGTACTTCGCCTACCTCGCTGCCGTCAAGGAGCAGAACGGCGCCGCTATGTCCATCGGCCGTACCTCTACGTTCATCGACATCTACGCCGAGCGCGACCTTGCCAACGGTACCTTCACCGAGGAGCAGATCCAGGAGTTCGTGGATCACTTCATCATGAAGCTCCGCATGGTCAAGTTTGCCCGTACCCCCGAGTACCAGGCCCTGTTCACCGGCGACCCGCAGTGGGTCACCGAGTCCATCGGCGGCATGGGTGTTGACGGCCGTACGCTCGTTACCAAGATGAGCTACCGCTACCTGCACACGCTCGAGAACATGGGCACCAGCCCCGAGCCCAACATGACCGTTCTGTGGTCGACCCGTCTGCCCGAGAACTTCAAGAAGTTCTGCGCCAAGACTTCTGTCGCCAGCTCCTCGATTCAGTACGAGAACGACGACCTCATGCGCGTCTATCACGGCGACGACTACGGCATTGCCTGCTGCGTGTCCTCCATGCGCATCGGCAAGGAGATGCAGTTCTTCGGCGCCCGCGCCAACCTGGCCAAGTGCCTGCTCTACGCGCTCAACGGCGGTGTTGACGAGGTCTCCAAGAAGCAGGTCGGCCCCAAGTACCGCGCCGTCGAGGGCGACACGCTCGATTACGACGACGTTGTGGCCAAGTACAACGACATGATGAAGTGGCTCGCTGGCGTGTACGTCAACTCGCTGAACATCATTCACTACATGCACGACAAGTACTGCTACGAGCGCATCCAGATGGCTCTGCATGACAAGCACGTGCACCGCTGGTTCGCTACGGGTATCGCTGGCCTTTCCGTCGTGGCTGACTCCCTGTCCGCCATCAAGTACGCCAAGGTCCACCCCGTCCGTGACGAGAACGGCATCATCGTCGACTTCGAGACCGAGGGCGAGTTCCCCAAGTACGGCAACGACGACGACCGCGTCGACCAGATCGCTCACGACGTTGTGCACCAGTTCATGGAGTACATCCGCATGAACGACACCTACCGCAACTCCGTGCCCACGACCTCGGTTCTGACCATTACCTCCAACGTCGTGTACGGTAAGAAGACCGGCTCCACGCCCGACGGCCGCAAGGCTGGCCAGCCGTTCGCCCCGGGTGCTAACCCCATGCACAAGCGCGATAGCCACGGCGCCATCGCTTCGCTGTCTTCGGTTTCCAAGCTCCCGTTCCGCGATGCTCAGGACGGCATCTCCAACACCTTCTCCATCATCCCGAGTGCGCTCGGCAAGGAGGATCAGGTGTTCTTTGGCGATATCGACCTTGATCAGCTGGGCGAGTAACTATTGTTAGTGCTATACTAACAATAACGATTACTGATTAGCGCGCCGGTTTCGGCCGGCGCCTATCAATCGAAGGAGACACATTATGAAGGTTTCTGAAGTTTCTGAGACTCAGGCCGATAACCTGGTCCACATGCTCGACGCTTACGCCGAGAAGGGTGGCCACCACCTGAACATCAACGTCTTCAACCGTGAGACGCTGCTCGACGCTCAGGCTCACCCCGAGAAGTAC
>URBP01000078.1 GCA_900546105.1 uncultured Collinsella sp. | reverse complement strand
CGGCTCGATGGTGCGATCCAAGCGACTTCCGCCCGGCGTCTTGATGGAGAGAATCTCGCCGGCGTCGGCCAAGAGATTGAGGTTGCGGTAGACCGTACCGCGGCTGATTTTGTCATCCTGCGCGCGCACGACGTTGTAGATTTCGTCGGCGGTGGGATGGTTATAGCTTTGGCGCACGGCGTCAAGAACCAGCTTTCGCTGCCTGGTATTCCTTCTTTGCACCGCCATGCGCCTCGCCTCTTTTCTATTAACGGTCGTAGGTAAATGATACCGTATTTAGCACACAATACTAATAACGAGGCGTGAAACCGTCTTCATTGGCAAGTGGGGCTCGAGCCTGGGCGTCTGCGAGGCGAAAACGCGTTCCCATGCGCTCGTAGGAGGCATGAAGCGCTTCGAGATGAGATAGGATATTTGCCGGAGCTCCCTGTATCTCCATCTCGACTGAGCCGTCTTCCATGTTACGCACCCAGCCGGTGAGCGCGCGTGCCTGCGCGAGGTTGGTGTTGGTAAAGCGAAAGCCAACGCCCTGGACTTGCCCCGCCCAGCGCAGGAAATAGCGCAGGGGAGTGTCTTGAGTGGCCTCGTCGCTTGCGAGCACAGTAAGCCTGCGGCGCAGCTCGAGCTCGACGTTTGATGGTTTTTGAGGTTCTCGACTGCCGCCGGTGACGCTGGAGAAGAACGTATCGAAGAGGCCCATCGCTATGCCTGCTTGCCTGCGTCGGCCGGGAAGGTTATGCCGGCCTGCTGGCGCACGGCATCCATGATGCGCAGCGAGACGAGCGTGACATCGCGGTAGTGACCAAGTTCGTGACGTCCCGCCGGGGTCTCCCAAATCTCTTCCTTAACGTTATCGATGCCGCCGATGGCGGTGATAAAGTCTGTGAGTTCGTATTCCATAGTGTTGCTCGATTTGGGCAGGTCGAGCACGCGGCCGTTGTCGCCCTGTTCGCGCGGTGCCTCGGTCGCCGAGCCGCGTACGACATCGCCGCGATAGTCGATGCGGACGTTGCGGGGCGTGGACAGATGGTCGATCTGGATAGTGCCACGCTCGCCTTCGATCTGCGAGGGCAGCGGGTCATTCGTTATTTTGGAGTGCGCGAGCTCGACGGAGATACGGCCACCGCCGTAGCTGGCGAGGATGGAACCGCAGCCGTCGATGGGGCCGTGCGTGAGCTGTCGCGTGGCGGGGTCGAGCAGAGTAGCCATGCTCGTAAGGCCGGAGGGCATGCCGAAAATCTCGACCATGGGCTCGACGGTGTAGACGCCAATGTCCATGAGGGAACCCGATGCCATATTGCAGTCGAAGATATTGGTGGCGCGTCCCGCGAGAATCTCGTTGTAGCGCGAGGAATATTTGCCAAAGCGCAATGAGGCGCGGCGGATGGGGGCGATCTCGCCTAGGGCGTCCTCGATGGCGTGGAAGGCGGGGTCGTGGAGGGGACGCATGGCCTCGAGGGCCACGACACCTGCTGCCTCGGCAGCGCGGAAGACTTCCAGCGCCTGCGCTTCGGTGGCGCAGAAGGGCTTCTCGACGATGACGTGCTTGCCACCGGCGATGCAGGCAAGGGCCTGCTCGTAGTGAAGTGCGTTAGGGCTGCCGATATAGACGGCGTCGACGTCGGCGGCTGCCGCGAGCTCATCGAGTGAAGTAAAGTTTCGCTCGCCACCGCGCTCGGCGGTAAAGGCGGCGCCGCGATCTGCATCGCGCGAGAGCGTGCCCACAAACGCAGCTTGGTCGTTGGCGTTGACGACCTGGATAAAGTCGTCGGTGATCATGGATGTGCCGATGGTCGCTATACGCAGCATGTATCCCCCTCGTGCCGTTCGGTTTACAGGATGAGTGTAGCGCGAGGAGGCAGGAAATAGCGTGCGAAAACGCCGTTACAGATCGCTCTCGTTAAAGCCGGCGTCGATATCGAGGTTACTACCGTCGGCCGCCGTGGTGGCGAGCTCATCGCAGCGCTCGTTGAGCTCGTGACCGGCGTGACCCTTAACCCAGATGAACTCAACCTTGTGCTTGCTTTTGGCGGTGAGTAGGCGCTCCCACAGGTCGCGGTTCTTGACGGGTTGCTTGTTGGCGGTTTTCCATCCGCGCTTTTTCCAGCCGTCGATCCAATGCTTGTTAAAGGCGTTGACGACGTACTGCGAATCAGAATGGACTTCGACCTCGCAGGGGCGGTTGAGCGCCTCGAGCGCCACGATAACGGCCATGAGTTCCATGCGGTTGTTGGTGGTCTTGGCGTAGCCGCGCGAAAGCTCGGAGGTAAAGGTCTTGCCGGCGGGGTTGGTGTATTTGAGCACGGCGCCGTAGCCGCCGCGTCCCGGATTTGATCGGGCCGAGCCGTCGGTATAGATGATGACCTTCACGGGCTTCCTTTCGTTGGGTACGTTTCGTGTGAGTGACCATTGTAGCGCCATGCCCGCCGGGGGCCAGCAATCTACGATTTCTACCCCGTCTTCCGACTGTTAGTTGGCATGGATGATGCGGTTGAGCTCGTCGAGGTATTGCTGCAAGAGGAGAGAGGGCTTGCGCTCGTCGTGCATGATGTAGCCAACGTGCATCGTTGGGGCGTCTGCTAGCGGGATCGATGCCATGCCCCATTGCATTTCATTGGAGAGGACACCGGTCGACAGGGTGTAACCGTTCGACGTGATAAGTAAGTTGGTAAGTGTTCCGCGGTCCGAGATTCGTATGTTGCGGTCGCAAGGGATATAGCTAAAAGGTTCCTCGGCGTAATAGAAGGAGTTTGAGGTTCCCTGCTCAAAGCTGTAGCGCGTATAGGGCGTGAGGTCGGCAAGGGACAGCTGCGGGCGGCGTGCGAGCGGGTGGCGCTCGCTAACGAAGACGTGGACCGTCGCGTCGAAGAGGGGATGGAAGCTTGCGCGGGCATCGGCGAAGGCCTTCTGCAGAACGCGGGCGTTAAAGTCATCCAGATACAGAATGCCGATATCGCTGCGAAACGCACGGACGTCATCGATGATCTGCGATGTGGTGGTCTCGCGCATGATGAACTCGAACTTGCTGTCGCGGCAGCGCTCGACTACGTTGACAAAGGCCTCGACCGAAAAGGCGTAGTGCTGGGCGGAAATGGCGAGGCGGGCTTGCGGGGTGCCACCGTCCTCGTAGCGTGCCTCGAGCATGTCGGCCTGCTCTACGACCTGGCGCGCATAGCCCAAAAGCTCGGTGCCGTCGTTGGTGAGCGTGACGCCGCGGCTGGAGCGCGTAAAGATCTCCAGATGGAGCTCTTGTTCTAGGCTTTTGACGGCGTTTGAGATGTTGGACTGAGCGGTATAGAGGCGCTGAGCTGCGGCGTTGATTGAGCCGGACTCTGCCACGGCGATAAGAAAACGAAGCTGCTGGAGTGTCATCGGTGCCCGTCCTTTCGATAGCTATCTAAAAAACCGATAACAGGTTAGCGCTTTTAAGTGATTGACCGAGCGAAACAATGCTCGTACTATTCAAAACACACAAAGGCGGTAGGTAATTAAGCCGACCACGGAACCGGGATGTCAAAAGGAGGACCGCATATGAACTGCTTACCAAGACGAATGCCGGGCTCCTGTTTGCGCCCGTCGGCGTGATCAGGAGACAGCGACTTACTTCTCTCTTTTTTATTTACTTTCGTTCGATCAAGGAGATCATCATGAGCCAGTTCATCAACAACCCCGAGCACACCTTTGGTTTCGATACCCTGCAGCTTCATGTTGGCCAGGAGAGCGCCGACCCCGCATCCGACTCCCGCGCCGTGCCTATCTACCAGACCACGAGCTATGTGTTCCGCAACTCCCAGCACGCCGCCGATCGCTTTGGTCTTGCCGACGCCGGTAACATCTACGGCCGTCTGACCAACTCCACCCAGGGCGTCTTTGAGGACCGTATCGCCGCGCTCGAGGGTGGCGTGGCCGGTCTTGCCGTCGCCTCCGGTGCCGCTGCCATCACCTATACCCTGCAGGCTCTTGCCCAGGCTGGTGACCACGTGGTGGCTCAGAAGACCATCTACGGCGGTTCCTACAACCTGCTCGAGCATACGCTCTCCCAGTTTGGCGTCGAGACCACGTTTGTCGATGCCCACAACCTGGAAGAGGTTGAGGGTGCCATCAAGGACAATACCACGGTCATCTATCTCGAGACGCTCGGCAACCCCAACTCTGACATCCCCAACATCGACGCCATCTCCGAGATCGCCAAGAAGCACGGTCTGCCGGTTGTCGTCGACAACACTTTCGGCACCCCGTATCTGTTCCGTCCGCTGGAGCATGGCGCCAACATCGTTGTCCACTCCGCAACCAAGTTCATCGGCGGCCACGGCACCTCGCTGGGCGGTGTGATCGTCGACGGCGGTAACTTCGATTGGAAGGCGAGCGGAAAGTACGCCCAGATCGCTGAGCCCAACCCCTCCTACCATGGCGTCTCGTTTGCCGAGGCTGCCGGTCCCGCCGCCTTCGCAACCTATGTCCGCGCCATCCTGCTGCGTGACGAGGGTGCCTGCATCAGCCCGTTCAACGCCTGGGTCCTGCTCCAGGGCACCGAGACCCTGTCGCTGCGCGTTGACCGTCATGTCGAGAACACCAAGAAGGTCGTTGAGTTCCTTGCCGGCGACAGCCACGTTGCCAAGGTGAACCACCCGAGCCTGCCTGAGCACCCCGATCACGAGCTCTATCAGAAGTACTTCCCCAACGGCGGCGCTTCGATCTTCACCTTTGAGATTAAGGGTGGCCAGGAGGCTGCCTGGAAGTTCATCGATCATCTGCAGGTGTTCTCGCTGCTCGCCAACGTGGCCGACGTCAAGTCGCTCGTCGTGCACCCGGCTACCACCACGCACTCCCAGCTCTCTGCCGAGGAGCTCGCCGAGCAGAACATCACGCCCTCCACGATCCGTCTTTCCATCGGTACCGAGAACGCCGAGGACATCATTTGGGATCTGAAGCAGGCCTTCGCCGTGCTGGACGAGTAAGGCGACTTGTGCAAGGACCCCTTGCGACTCGATAGGTATAACTGCATAAATGCCTGCTCAAGGCGCCTGCGCAAGCAATGGTTGCGCAGGCGTCTTTTTTGCATAGGAAGGGCGCTATTACAGGGTTTTTGGCATGCTTTATGCATTTGAGTTGTGGAAAACTCCTGTTGAGAGGATGTGAGTTTTACGCAATTGACGTGCGCCTTTTGAGTAAAACCGCAGGTCGCGATTTGCTCGAGGTACTATGCAGCGCGATCGAATCACACGCAGCTCAAACGCAGCAAAAACGCACTACGGAGGTTTCCAGCTACATGAGGATCGATTCACGAAAACCGAAAGCCGCTGCCCTTTCCGCCGCTCTGACCGTGGCACTTTTGGCAGGCGCCGGCGCAACTGATGCCCACGCGGCAACACTGTCCGATACGGTTGGATCTACGCCGTCCGAGGCGACGCTGGTACAGCCCGTTGATTATCGCGGCGATGGTTATGGTTCCATGCAGGAGTGGAACGCCTCGATGGAGGCCAAGCGCGATTCCCTTGAGATGCGCGCTCAGATCATTATGAATATGTATGGCGACTATGCTACCGATGACGAGCGCGCTGTGCTGCAGGGTTGTATCGACGGTGCGGGTAGTCTGTTGACGATGGGGGAGGTCGACGCGAAGTCGACCGAGCTCGATGAGCTGCGCACTGCGCTTGAGAATGCCAAGCGCGAAGCGCTCGAGGCCGCCGCAGCCGAGGCGGAGGCTGCCGAGGCCGCCCAGGCTTCGTACTACAACGCCGGTTACACTCCGTCCTACGCGTCTGCCGCGTCCTACGCGAACGGATCGGGCCTGACGCGCTCTGCGGGTGTCAATAACTACAACGGGCGCCGTGAGACCTATTACAGCAGCAACGTGTTGTATCACCACCGCACGGGCGAATGGACGCAGGATTCTGAGGGCTTCTGGCGCGATTCCGACGGCTATTACGTTGTTGCCGCGGGCGATATGGCCCAGGGCTCGACCTTTACGGGCTCCAAGGGTGATTGCAAGGTCTATGACTCCGGCTGCGCCGCCGGAACCACCGACTACTACACCGGTTGGTAATCTGCCATCAGAGCAAAATAGGCACATGATGGGCGGGCGTCTTTATCGAGCTTTCGGGCAACGTAAAGGCGCTCGTTTTATATTTGTATTTGGGTTAACAGAGCCCTTACCGTGGCACTACGTTGGGCATATGGGCGCGGGGCACACTAAGTCATGAGAAACAAAGTCTTTCCCGTGGAGGAAGTGGTCTCATGAACGCTCGAGATATCGCTATCGCCGCCGTCGCATTGGTACTTGGCTGTCTTGGCCCTACAGCTGCGCTTGTCGTAGGCATGCAGGGCTCGTGCGGGGCTGCTCCTATTGTGGTCGGCGCGCTCATCGCAGCAGCGCTGCTGGGAAGTGCGGGCGTGACCCTTTGCCGCGATGACGAGGACGAGACGCCGCAGGTGCGGCGCTAGCCGTTGTGAAGCTGGTTTTGCCCATAGATGAAGAAGGAAGCCGCCGCAAGGGGAGTGCCCTTTGCGGCGGTTTTTGCTATTGAGACTGTTGGATGCGGTGCGGCGGCGTTACCAGCTGGCCTCGATTTCGCGGATGCGCGAATAGAGCCATTCGTTTTGCGGCACCTGGATACCGTGCTTGGCCGCGAGGCGGCAGATGGTACCCGCAAATTCCTCGACCTCGGTTCTGCGTTGAGCGATGCGGTCTTGCGCCATCGAGGGCATGCCGGCGGGATCGAGCCCTTTTATGAGACGCACCATCTGCGTTAGGTCTGCCTCGGTGAGCTCGATGCCCTCGGCATTGGCGACTGCAAGCGTCTCGCGCATGGCGGAGACAAAGCAACGACGCTGCTCGGAGCCCTGTTCCGTGGCGCTTCCGTACGTACCGCCGTAGGCCATGCAGGTCTGGTTGATGCCGTCGTTGAGCATAAGCTTGGCCCACATGCGGTGCGCGATGTCTGCCTCGACGGTGTGTGCGATGCCGCAGCGCGTGTAGAGCCCGTCGATGGCGGCGACGGTCGCGGGGTCGGTGCCGGCGGCCGCACCAAAGCGGATCTCGCCCGCATTGGTAAAGGTGAGCGCGCCGTTGAGAAACACAGCGTCCATGCCTTGGCATATTCCGAGGACGGTATGCTCCCAGCCAAAGCGTTCGGCAATCTTTTGCTCGCTCGTAATGCCGTTGCACAGCGAGGCGATGAGCGTGTTGGGTCCCACGACACGCTCCATAGTCTTGAGTGCTTGGTCGAGACCGGTGGTCTTGACCGTCAGGATGACCAGATCGGCGGGCGCTGCCTCGCTGGCGCGGACGGACTTGAGTGCACAGGGCTTGCCGTTGATGGTAAGCGCATCGTTTGCGTGACGCTCGAAGCGTGCATCGTCCATGACGTATTCGACGGCATCGTTGCCGAGTGCCTGGGCGATCATGCTGCCGTAAAGCAGGCCCACGCCGCCCTTGCCGATAAAGGCGACCTTGTTGATCTGCATATGAATCATCTCCCCATATAAAAGGCGCCCGCGTAAGGGGCGCCTGATGGATTGTATGCTGCCGGGGTGATTGATGGGTGCGCGGAGCGGCTGTTATGAAAAAGAAGCGTTTGCCTGGACGCTACGCTGCAGGGCAGACCGCAAAGACGCGTGCGGGATATCCGACGCCATCACGCACCTTGGGGAAGGTGCAGAAGATGACGGCGCCCGTGGCGGGAAGCTCGTCTAGATGGTCCATGACCTCGATCTGATAGCGGTCGACCGAGAGGATGTACTGTTCGCCGGGGTAGGGGTAGGCGTCCTCACGCGTGGTCACGCTCGCCGGGTCGGTGTCAGCCGGCTCGTGGCCGATGGCGCCGATGTCGCGCTCTTCAACGAGCCACTTGATGGCGCCGAGGTCCCAGCCGGGGTAGTGGGGCTGGCCGTCCTCGTCCTTGTTCTCGAGGTCGGCGAGCTTGGACCAGTCGGAGCGGAAGGCGACGAAAGCGTCCTCGGGAATGCGACCGTGCTCATCCTCCCAGGCTTTGAGGTCCTCGATGGTCAGGATAAAGTCGGGATTCGCGGCGCACTCCTCATGCTTGTCGATCACGCAGAGCGGATGCATAAACTCGATGGGTTCAATCTCGCCAAGGGAACGACCCTCGACATGGAAGTGGCGCGGCGCGTCGACGTGGGTGCCGTACTGCGAGGCGACCGAATACTGGAAGCAACGCATGGGCGCGAGCATGTCCTCGGGCGTGCCGGGCAGGTAGTCGAAGAGCTTGGTGGACTCAAATGGCTTAAAGCCAAACCAGTGCGGGGTGTCGCATGAGAGCGTGTGGGTGAGGTCGACCCAGCGATAATCGTTGCTTTTGAGCTGGGAGGCGAGGTTCCAAAGGTCGAGCGCGGGCATGGGCGGCTCCTTTCATCGGGCTTTTTGCTGATGTTAAAGCGGTGCCGTGACAGCTCGATTTCTGCTGCGTTACGATACGTTCTCGATTGCGATTCCACGATGTTTCGGCCGCGTGACCATTGTGTTTCGTCTTGCCGGGGTGCTGATGGCGAAAGGAGGGGCCGTGCAATACCGCGTTGACCCCAAAAGTGGTAACCGAATATCCGCTCTGGGTCTGGGCTGCATGAGATTTCCCGGTGCGCCGGGACACCCCGATGCGAAGACATCCGATGCCATCATTTCCCGTGCGGTGGAGCAGGGGATTAATTATCTGGATACCGCGTATCTCTATCCCGGTAACGAGGTGTGCGTGGGCGCCTCACTTGAGCGCTTGGGGCTGCGCGACCGGGTGTTGCTGGCGACTAAGTTGCCGCACGCTTCGTGCAAATGTGCGGAGGATTTCGACCGCTTTTTTGACGAGCAGCGGCACCGTTTGCGGACCGACCATATTGACTACTACCTTATGCACAACATCACCTCGCCCGCCCAGTGGGAGCGCGTGGTGGCGTTGGGCATCGAGGACTGGATTGCGCACCAAAAGGCTGCGGGGCGTATTCGCCAGATAGGTTTTTCGTACCACGGCAGCGCCGCGGACTTCCTCACGATGCTTGACGCGTATGACTGGGATTTTTGCCAGATCCAGTACAACTACGCTGGAGAGCGCTACCAAGCGGGAACGGCGGGACTCATGGCGGCTGCGGAGCGCGGGCTCGCGGTGTTTGTGATGGAGCCGCTTTTGGGTGGACGCCTGGCGGGCAAGCTGCCTCCGCGGGCCCGCGCCGCGCTCGATGGCGCCCGTGACCCGCATTTGCGCACTCCTGCCGCCTGGGGACTTTCGTGGGTGTGGAACCATCCTCAGGTCACGATGCTGCTTTCGGGCATGACCGATACCGCACAGGTGGACGAGAACGCGGCATTGGCGGATCGCGCACTGCCGAATTCGATGACGACAGAGCAGCTCGATACCATCGCACGTGTGCTGGCGGAGTTTGAAAAATCGAATCGCGTGCCCTGCACGGGATGCGGCTACTGCATGCCATGTCCCAAGGGTATTAACATTCCCGGCTGCTTTGCCGCTTACAACGCGAGCTATGCGCACAGCTGGTTTACGGGGCTGTCGCAATACTTTACGGCGAGCGCGGTGCGCACGAGCGAGCCCAAGCTCGTGAGCAATTGCGTCAAGTGCGGCAAATGCGCACGTCACTGCCCGCAGCACATCGATATTCCCGAGCGTCTCGACGATGTGCGCCGACGTTTCCAGCCTGGCCCCGTAACGGCCGCGCTTAAAGTCTTCAGCAAAACTCGCTCCTCATGACCCTTTTATATCTTGTGATGGAATAGTTCCTGTTTACGGCAGAATAGGGCGATAGCAGGAACTATTTCGTCGCAACTGAAGGGAGCTGTCGTGGGCCATCGGGATTCATGTGATGATTTGCGTGAGGTTCGTTGGGGCGTTTTGGGCGCTGGGCACATTTCGCATCGATTTGCATCGTCGCTCAAGAAGCTCGACAGGGCACGGCTT
>URBP01000077.1 GCA_900546105.1 uncultured Collinsella sp. | reverse complement strand
GCATTTTCGGCCGCTTGAGACTGCTCCGTATGCCCGGGATTTTATAAAGCTGTTGGCGTTAAAGCCTGGTGAATCCGTGCTTGATATGGGATGTGGAGCTGGGTCGATTGCTATTCCGCTTGCTCAGGCTGGACATCCTGTAATTGCAGCCGACTTCTCCCCCGCTATGTTGGGCACCCTTGATGCCGGCATTGAGTATTACGGGCTCGAGGATCTTATTACGCCACTTGAGCTTGCTTGGGATGATGATTGGGATTTGGTTGGACCGGTCGCGAAGGCGGTGGATGTTGCCTTTGCCAGTCGGTCGGTTACGACGACCAATCTAAAAGGTGCGCTTGCCAAGCTTGATCGTACGGCTCGTCGGCGTTGTGCTGTCACGATGGTCGCCAACTCCAGCCCGCGCTATGATCTGCACCTGATGAACGCCATCGGTGCCTCGGTTACCTGCAGTAATGGCTTTGTGTACGCCTTCAACATCCTCATTCAGATGGGCGCCCTGCCGCAGGTTACATACTTTGAATCGCCTCGACGCGACACCTTCGATAGCCTTGAGGCAGGTGTGGCGGATTTTTCCCGTATGCTCGAACATGGCAACGAGGATAAGATCGACCGCCTGCGCGATTACATCGCCCAGCACATGATCGAGAACCCCCATGCCGGTGAGCCGGGCTCCAAGGGTGTGCCGCAGGGACGCTACATGCTCGACCATATCCGTAAGGTTCGTTGGGCGTTTATTGCATGGGAGCCGGTCTCTGCGCCCAGCTCGTAGCCTGTTCGCAGCCCGCGCCGCCCACTCACCCGGCATCCGCATTCTTTGCGAACTGGGCAAACGCGCTCCACACCGCGCCGTTCCTGCGCTATCGTGGGACAGCTCACGTAGATTAAGGCCCCGTCGCGGGGCGCCCCATACATAGAAAGCGAGAACCCATGGCACTGACAGGAGCCCAGGTCAAGCAGCTTCGCAGCATGGCCCATCACCTCAACCCCGCCATCATCATCGGCAAGTCCGATGTCAACGAGGGCACCGTCGAGCAGACGGTCGCCTACCTGGAGAAGCACGAGCTCGTTAAGTGCTCCGTGCTCGATGGCTCCAGCCTTTCTGCCCGCGAGGCCGCCGAGGAGCTTGCCGAGCGCTGCCACGCCGAGGTCGTCCAGGTCATCGGCCGTAAGTTCTCGCTGTATCGCGAGTCCTCGCGCAAGGACATCGAGAAAATCAAGCTCGTCTAAGAGCCAATAACCCGGCGAGCCAACACATAGCAAGCTTACGGGTGCCCAAGTACTTCGGGCGCCCGTTTTTTATCGCTCGACCAGCACGCGATTGAGCCGCCCCTCCACCAAGCGCTCGTATAGGCGCCGCGTCTCGGGCTCGGGCACGCCATTGACCTGCTCCCTCAGATGGTGCATATGCCCGCTGTATAGCTCGACGGTATCGCGCCGCCGCCCCGCCGCACTGTAGACGCGCATGGCGCAGCGCACCATATCCTCACGCGCCGTTTCCTGTCGAAGCCCCGACTCCGCCAGCCAAATCGCCGACTGCAGATCGTTTTCTTCTAGAGCGGCATTTGCTCCCTTAATCATGCAATCGATGTACTTTGACTGCATAATGCGTCGCATACGCAAAAAGTAGGTGGGATTACAGCCATTGGGAACATACAGCGGTCCGGCATAAAGCTGCTCAATCTTAAGGCACAGCTCAACTAGATGGGGCCCGCGCGCACCCGTGCGATTTCCCAAAACCTCGCGGCTTATCTGGTCAAACAACCTTACATCGGTCTTGACGTAGTCGCCGTTGAGCCCAATGCATTCATTTTGGATGAGCACACACGACTTGCCGTCTGGCGTCGGCCCCAAAGCCGACCGCAAGCGCGATATCGTCGAGTACAGGTTGTTGCGGGCGCTATTGAACTCGGCATGGGGCCACAGCTCCATGGCCAGCGTCTCACGATCGACGAGCGCATCCATGCCCAGTGCAAGCAGCTCGGCAAGCGTCGCCGCCTTCTTGCGGCGCCACATTTTGTCCGTGATGGGAAATCCGTCGCGCTCGGCGCGAAACGCACCAAACATGCGAATCTCGATATGGTCGATGGTATCAACGGCTTCAACCTCGCCGGCCTGGAACAGGCGCTCGCCCTCCCCTTCCAAATCGCCGCGCAGCGAGTACCGCGACAGCTCGCGCACGGGAAGCTTCTTGCGTATCCTGCCCGCCGGCTCGC
This sequence comes from uncultured Collinsella sp., assembly GCA_900546105.1. GTDB lineage: Bacteria > Actinomycetota > Coriobacteriia > Coriobacteriales > Coriobacteriaceae > Collinsella. The sequence continues at coordinate 7,939 of URBP01000077.1, read as the reverse complement.
CCAGACAATGCATGGCAAGGCGCGCAAAGAGCCGATACGATGGCTCTAGAATCCCCGCACGATTCATGGACATCCAGGCCGCAAGGTCGCTGTCTCGGCCCGCACAGGCCAAATGCAACGCCACCATCCAGGCCTCTGCGCCACCAACCTGCGTCTGGCTTATATCGAGCAACTCCGCTTCCTCGCGCACCGAAACCATCGAGGTGTTACGCAGATATGCCGCGCGCTCCAGCAGCAATGCGTTATCGCGCATGTACGCAATCGACTCCTCGGCAAGTTTGAGCACTTGGACCGCACGGAACTTTGCATTAACCGGCCGTCCCTCTGCCAGCGACTGCCAGCCTTCTAGCAACAGGCCAAACAGCTGAATCTGGTTGTCGCGCATGCGCACGGCAAAACGATCGAGCTCGTTGAACGCCGCGTCGTCGGTTACCGGCAAGCCGGAAAGGAGCCGCCGTGCCGCCAACACCATGCGCACCCAGATAGCCATCGCCTTAAGCCCACGTACGTCGAGCGCCTCCCGCACCACCGTCATCTCGTCGTCGCGCTCGTCGGTTCCCGCAAACGACCCGTCAAAGAGCTCCACCAGCATGCTATCGGCCCGTATAACAATCCCCGCGATGTCGAGCTCGCAATCGTAGGCCTTGCTCGTTTTGAGCTGCTGTAGAACGCCGCCGTCATCTCCCCGCTCGGCCAGACAGCGCTTGATCTCGATATGCGCAGACAACATATCGAGTGCGGTATGGGATGTCTCGATTTCTGGCATGGCCAGGTTCGTAGGGAGCCCAAGCCCGTTGTCCCCATAGCAAACAGCCGTCAGTGTCTGGGCCACCCTCCATGAAACAGGGTCTATTTCGCAGGCCGCCCGTTCGCCCCCGCGCTCGATGACCGATGCCATATAGCGAGCGAGCTTTGTATTGGACACGCTGACCGCTGCCAGATATACGCCGAGCGCCTCGGCAGGCGTTGGCTCTGGAGTCGAATCGTCGGCATCGATCGTGCCCAGCGCTGCTCGGCAGATATCGGCCCCGTGCCCCGTCAGAGCCAGATCGACCCCATACTGCCCAGCAAGTTCAAGGACCGCCTCACGGTCCAAAAAGGCATCCGCCAGGCCCATCGCCGCATCGCATCGGCCCGCCTTAAGCAAAATCCGGGCCGCCCTCGGAATAAGTTCGGGGCGAACCTCGGCCACCAACTTACGCAAACGCAAGCGTCCGTTATCCTCCGTACCCAGACACGTAAAACTCCGCTCGGCGGGATCCAAGCCAAAGATCGGGTAGTCGCGTACAAAGTAGGACTGGTCGACCATCGACAGCCTCACCCCACAAGCCTCGAGTTCCGCGATATTGCCCTCGCCCATCAAAACCATGAGACATGCCACGCAAAACAGCGCATTATTGTCGAGCGAAGCCAGATCGACAAGTGCCGCGCCATATACGTTGACAATCTCGTTTTCGAGCAGACCGGCTACGTCGCCTTGGCCATACGGACCCGTCTGCAATGCCGAAACGAGCTCGGGCACGCCCTGCGTGAGCTGATAAAAGTCGAGCGATGTGCTGATCGAAAACGCCGATGCCCACGCCGAATACTCATAGGCATGCACCTTGAGCATCTGCGCATTGATCTTAACCGAATCGCCCAGCCCGTAAATCAGCTGACGATTTGAAGGACGGCAGGAGATAAAGACCCCTACCCCCATAGCGCGCAGGCCGCGAATCCTGTCGATGAGGTCTTCGGTATCGTGCTGATCGAGGTTTGGCACATTATCAATCGCGATAAGGGAGTGCGGTTTGTCTTTGAGTTCTTCGGTAACCACCTCGAGCTGCATAAACACCTCGCGCCCAATGGCGCGATCGGCCTCGATAATCCGCACGGGGCCTCGCGTCGGGTCGCATTTAACCTCATGGGTGTACTGCAGCAGCACCGAGGTCTTCCCAAACCCGTCGGGCGCATAAAGAACCACGATGCCGGCCTTTCGGCCCTTGGCGATAAGCTCATTCATCAAGCGTTCGCGTCGCACCATATAGCCTCCGCCCAGCGGCATCAGCTCGAGGTCGTCTATACCGCTCAAATCGTTTACCATGCCCGCTCCTCAACTCGACCGTATGGACACTGTAGCCGCAAGACCATACAAGCCGCGCTATGAATAGAGCGGCCTTGTGTTTTAGGTTGTCTTTTGGTACGCAAGCGGCAAGTTTTTGTACAGCGAGGGCCGACTGTTATTAATCCCCCGACTAATCGGTCTTTAAGCAGGTAAATGAGCTTGTCAGCTTGTCCCATCTAAGCGGCAGTGTAACGCAGATGAACAAGGTTCAGCCATGTCATTCAACTCGCCTAGCACCCGCTACCGTCTACGACCTTCTAGTGGCATTTTTGCATAGAATCTGGTATAGAATGAATCAAGCTGTTGGACATCCGGCATTCGTCAAGCTTGCGGCAAGTTTTTGGTCAAGTGGGCAAAAAGGGATAGCAAAAAGGCCCCCGCAAAGCGGAGGCCTTAGGCAAGGCTATGTCGAGCTGCAGGATTCGCGCTACTCGCAGAGCGAAAGGGCGGCCTCGTCGGCAACGACAACGCAGTTGGTGTGCAGCTGCAGGATCGAAGCCGGGCACTCGGGCGTAACCGGACCATAGCACATGTCATGCACGGCCTGAGCCTTGGCCTCGCCGTTGGCGACGACCAGGATCATGCGGGCATACATGATGGTCTGGGTACCCATGGTGTAGGCCTGACGGGGAACATCGTCGATGCTGTCGAACAGGCGGCTGTTGGCCTGAATGGTGCTCTCGGTGAGGTCGACGCAGTGCGTGCCCTTGGAGAAGTGGTCATCGGGCTCGTTGAAGCCGATGTGGCCGTTGTTGCCAATGCCGAGCAGCTGCAGATCCGGGTAACCGGCGGCGGCGACGATCTTGTCGTACTCAGAGCAGGCAGCGGCGGCATCGGGGTTGGAACCGTCGGGCACATGCGTGTTGTTCAGGTCGATGTTGATGTGATCGAAGAAGTTCTCACGCATGAAGTAGTGATAGCTCTGGGGATCGTCGTGCGAAAGGCCGCGATACTCGTCCAGGTTGTAGGTGCTGACCTCGGCAAAGTCGACGTCGCCCTTCTCGTACCAAGCAGCGAGCTGCTTGTAGGCACCGATCGGGGTGGAGCCGGTGGCAAGGCCCAGCACACAGTCGGGCTTGAGGATAACCTGGGCCGAGATGATATTGGCGGCCTTGCGGCTCATATCCTCGTAGTCTTTAGCTTTAATGATCTTCATTACGCGTCCTTTCTCGTACAAGAGAGGCAAGGCTCCCCTTACAAGCACTTGCCCGCGGCCCGCGTCGGCCGCAACCAACGTGTGCGGCCACCAGGGCGAGGTCGCGTAATGTATGTGTCTCGTGTCTAGCCGCGTCGAGGCCCCTGCCCGTCCACGGTGACCCAAAGCCTTTTAGCTTCGGACAAATCCCATCTTGCCACGGAGGGCGTCCTCTTTCAAGGGCGCCCTCCGTAAACGTGTTTGAATTGTAGGCTAATGGCCACGTGCACTTGCTAGCGCTCGCGAGCAACGATGAGCTGGTCCATCTCTTCGACATGCACGCCAACGGAGCCCTTGATGCTCGAGAACTCAACGGAGTTGCACACCAAGATGGGAACCGTCACATCGTAGCCCTCGGCAGCAATTGCCTCGCGATCGAACTCAATGAGCACATCGCCCTTATGGACGATGTCACCCACTTGCGCATGTACGGTAAAGTGTTTGCCCTCGAGCTGAACAGTGTCCAAACCAACGTGGATGAGCACGTCCAGGCCATCGACCGTGTTAAGCGCAACGGCGTGTCCCGTGGGAAAAATGGCCTCGACCTTGGCATCAGCCGGCGCGATCACGCGCGTTCCGGTGGGCTGAATCGCCACGCCCTGGCCCAAAAGGCCGGTAGCAAACGTCTGATCGTTTACCTCGGAGAGCGGAATGACGTCACCCGAGATGGGAGCATCCAGCGTAAGGACTCGACCACGCATACCAAAAGACCTTAGGACTTTAGTGAACATGCTCCCCCTCGGACATACCAATCAATCAAAATAATCTTATCAGTTTACCACTTGGCAACGGTTTTTGACCATTAGGGAAGTTCGCGCTTGACAACCTCGACGATGTCGTCGACAACGCGCTGGGTCAGCTCGTGCGTCTCGGCTTCGGCCATCACGCGGACCAGCGGCTCGGTACCGCTCGGGCGCACCAGAATGCGGCCGCGGCCGTCAAGCTCCTTCTCGGCAGCAGCGACGGCATCCCAAATGGGCTGGCAATCGTCCAGACCAGCCTTGTTGTCGGAATGCACGTTGACGAGTACCTGCGGGTACTTCTTCATGATGCCGGCAAGATCGGTGAGGGTACGACCGGTGCGCTTGAGCACGGCCAGCAGCTGCAGAGCCGTCACCAGGCCGTCACCGGTGGTGTTGTGCTCCAGGAAGATGATGTGGCCGGACTGTTCGCCGCCGATGACGGCGCCGTCCGCGAGCATGCGCTCAAGAACATAGCGGTCGCCCACGGCGGTCTGGACCATCTCGAAGCCCTGCTCCTTCATAGCGATGGAGAAGCCCAGGTTGCACATGACGGTCGAGACGATCTCGGAGTTGGCGAGCTTGCCGCGAGCAGCGAGGTCAGAACCGCAGATAGCCAGGATGTAGTCACCGTCGATCTCATTACCCTCGCTGTCCACGAACAGTACGCGGTCGGCGTCGCCGTCGTGGGCCAGACCGATGTCAGCATGGGTGCGCAGCACGAGCTCGCGCAGGGGCTCGAGGTGCGTAGAACCGCACTCAACGTTAATGTCAGTGCCGCAATAATCGGTGTTGATAGCGTGCACCGTGGCGCCTAGGCGCTGCAGCGCGGCGGGCGTAGTCTGGCAGGAAGCGCCGTGACCGCAGTCGACGGCAACGACCAGGCCGTCGAGCCTCAGGCCATCGAGCGTATCGATGGCGTGGTCGACATATGCCTTGCGGGCGTCCTTCATCTTGATAATGTGGCCCACACCGGCACCGGTCGGCAGCGTGTCGGCAGCCATGGCTTCCTCGGACATGACCCAGGCGCTGATCTCTTCCTCGACAGCATCGGGAAGCTTCATGCCCTTGCGACTAAAGAACTTGATGCCGTTGAACTCCGGCGGATTGTGCGAAGCGGAGATGACGATGCCGCCGTCAAGCTCGTTTTGGACGGTGAGCAGTGCCACGGCCGGCGTAGGAATAACGCCGCAGCAGTGCGGGCGGCCGCCCTCGGCCATAATGCCGGCGGTCAGCGCACTCTCGAGCATGGTGCCCGAAAGACGCGTGTCACGGCCGATGCAGATGTCCGGACCAAGGAACTTGGTCGCCGCGCGACCCAGACGAAACGCGAGGTCACACGAGAGGTCGGCATTGGCGACGCCACGGACGCCGTCGGTACCGAAGATGTTCTGGGGCATAGGATCGCTCCTTCCCTAGCAGGCGATATGCAACCGCCCACCCTAGTCGAAAAAGAAAAGCGGGACCCGCCGAGGAATCGGCAGGCCCCGCTTGTACATTGTATCTCGAAAGGAGATAAAACCTTAGCGCTTGGAGAACTGGGGAGCGCGGCGGGCCTTCTTGAGGCCGTACTTCTTGCGCTCGACCACGCGAGCATCGCGCGTAAGGAAACCGGCCTTCTTGAGGTCAGCACGGTAGTCGCCAGCGTTCAGAAGAGCGCGAGCGATGCCCAGGCGCAGAGCGCCGGACTGACCGGAGATGCCGCCGCCATCGCACAGAGCGATAACGTCGAACTGACCGGCGGTGTCGGTCACCTTGAAGGGAGCAAGGGCGTTCTCAACGAGCTGATGACGGCCGAAATACTGCTCGGCGTCACGCTTGTTGATGGTCACCTTGCCGGTGCCGGGGACGAGACGGACGCGGGCGACGGCGTTCTTACGACGGCCGGTACCCTGGTAGACAACGGTGTTCTCAGCCATCTTTAAGCCTCCAGCTCAATCTTCGTGGGGTTCTGGGCAGCGTGCGGATGCTCGGCACCAGCGTAGACCTTAAGCTTGGTCATCTGGGCACGGCCGAGGGTGGTCTTGGGCAGCATGCCGCGAACGGCGCGCTCGATGACCTTCTCCGGGTGCTTCTCCATAGCCTGGCGGAAGCTCTCAGCCTTGAGGCCGCCGTTGTAGCCGCTGTGGCGATAATAGGTCTTCGTGTCGGCCTTGTTACCGGTAAGCTGGACCTTATCGGCGTTGATGACGACAACGAAGTCGCCGCAGTCGCTGTTGGGCGTGAACTGGGGCTTGTTCTTACCGCGCAGGATCATTGCGATCTGGGTGGCAAGACGGCCCAGGACAGCACCATCGGCGTCGACGAGAACCCAGTTGCGCTGGACCTCGCCCTGCTTGGCGTAGTGAGTCGATTTCGAAATCACTTAGACTCCTCCATGTACAGTACGTGTTGTTACAGAGATTCACGGGGCTCTGCAAGTAACCCGTCCATATTACCCCGCTCGTCGCCCGAGTCAACAGGTATTTTGGCTCCGACCAGAGTTTCTGCACATGTCATCCACGAGCCGTGATTTTCCCAGCTCTTTAGCTGTTGTCATTTTTTGAGGGTTCGCCGTCGCTAACGTTCAACGAACTCTTGGATTTCCGCGAGCAGGCGCTTTGCCTCCTGACGGCCCTGGATATACAGGTCCAAAAGCTTTGCCGGATCGTGCTCGACATGGCCGACCTCGACCGGCTTTTGCGGAGCGACGACCAACGCACGGCCCTCACGCTCATACTTCCACAGGTGCATGCGCTGGATGTTGTAACGGTCGTGGCGCGTCTCGATAGCCTCGAGCAGATAGGGGTAGTCGGCATAACGCGCACGCGCGGCCGGCAAAAACTCGTAGGGTTTTTTCTCATACGAGCGGTCCTGCGTGACAATGACAACCGCACGGTCGAAGCCCGCCTCCTCCAGCACATGCTCGATAGGAACCGAATCGGCCACGCCGCCGTCGACGTATTTGTGCCCGTCAATCTCGACCGGCGGCGTCACCAGCGGCAACGAGGTCGATGCGCGCACGGCGTCGAGATCGAGCACGGCGCTTTTGACCGGGAGGTACGTGGCGGTTCCAAAGAGCATGTCCGTCGCGACGGCGTACATCTCGATGGAACTCGCGTCGAACGTCTCGTTGTCAAAGGGGTCCAGGCGGTCCTGGACATCGTTGAAGATAAAGTCGTAACCCACAATAGAGCCCGTGGACGCAAACGATGCAGCGCCCATGAAGCGGTTGTCGTTGCAGAAAGCCAGGTTGATGCGGTTGGCACGGCCGATCTGGTGCGACTTGTAGTTCACGCCGTTGAGGGCACCGGCCGATACGCCATATACCGCCGGAATCTCGACGCCGGCCTCTATGAGAACGTCGAGCACGCCTGCGGTAAATTGCCCGCGGAAGCTGCCGCCCTCCAAAACGAGCGCGACCTTGCCGGCGTTCTTTGCCTTATCTTCTGCAGTCATATTGACCTCCTGCGATTGCGTTTTGGCTTTCTTCTACCCAGTTTTGAGATGGCGAGCGCATGGGTTTTTTGAGGCGGCAGGTGAAGCGGAAAGTGTATCCCAGTTTGAGGCGAGATTCCGGGATGCGCTTTCCGCTTGATGTGTCATCCGGAAACTACGTCCCAGTCTGAGCGCGGATTCCGGGACGCACTTTCCGCCTGGGCCGCCATTGGGAAAACGCGTCCCACCCTGCGTTGCTGCGGCGTTTTCCTAACGCCCGCGCCCTGCATAGAGTTCGATTCTCCGCGGTACGGGGGATCCGTTGATGCTGGGCGAGGCCAGCTGAAATTCGATAAACATCGCATCTGTTTTGAGCTGGGACTTTGCGCGGAGAATCCGCGTATTTGCTTCGCAAATCCGCACCGGCTTCGGCCGCCTGACGGCGTCCTCGCCCGCTCGCTACAAACGCTTCGCGTTTGCTTA
>URBP01000076.1 GCA_900546105.1 uncultured Collinsella sp. | reverse complement strand
TGTGGGCGCGCAAGGAGATGCGGAATCGATGAGAGCCTCAAAAAAACTACTGCAGTGTTATCATCTTTCATCCTCTCTATTCTTCCATTTCTGATTCTATCGGCGGCTTGGTCAGTCCTCCCTGATACTATTCCCGCTCATTGGAGTGGGGGTGTGGTTGATCGATGGGGTAATAAGCTTGAATTGCTGGTTGTTCCGCTGTTTTCTCTGATTGGTTCTATTGCAATTTCTGTGTACCTTATTGTTTCCACGCGGCGAAGAGAGTTCGCGGATTTCTCTGTTCGAATGCGACGGGACTTTGTTGCGTGCTATATTTCCAGTCTTCTTTTATCGACAACCTGCTCAGTGATAATTGCCGTTTGGGTTCAGTTGATTCTTACGCAAAACACTGCGGTTGATGGGGGGCTTGGACTATCGATCCTGTATTCCCTTCCCGGGCTATATGTGATCTTGTGCGCTTTGCCGCCTTTTTATGCGAGCGGCGAGAGCAAAAAGGCAGAGCGCCTGATAACAGTTCTTATTGGCGGCGCGGAGATTGTTCTTTGTGGAATAGTGCTTGAAGGTTCGGCTGCCTCTTATGCGATGATTGGACTGATGATTCTGTTCTGTGCGTTTGAGATTGTGTCACAGGTAAGGGATAGCCGGTCCTTATGAGTTGAATTACGCGCGTGCGGATATAAAGGGTGGCATGTTAAATTTGTTGAAAACTCTGACATGCGCTGCCGACTTCATTAAAATCGATTGCCGATCAAGTCTTCCTATAAATGCGAGCCCTGAGAAGCTGCGCTGTGAACCTGAGACCGCTATCGATCGGCCCGGTGCACCGGGCCGCTGTCCTCGAGCCGGCATCAGCTTGCCGGTCTCAAAACGTATGCCGTCCGGTACGACCAACAGCCGAGTCTTGCGCCCCGTTCGAGCAGCGCCAGAACCTCGTGCCGGAACCCACGCAGCCGATGGCAGGGGAACTCAGCCGCAGCCATCGAGGGGCCGCCTAGGGACGGCGCCCCCAGCCCTAGAAGGATTTCCAACGCCCCTTACAGGCCTGGATTGATTTAACGGTTGATTTAATCCGGCTGAACAAGCCGAGCACGGCCCGGTTGACATAATGTAAGGTAAAAAAAGCAGATGCGGCCGTACGCCGGTGCGGGGTTCGGGTGATGTGACAGAAAGTAATACGTGCAGTACATCTAACCAGGAGGTGCATCATGGCAACCGCCACCGCAGCCCTGAGAAACCCCGAGGACCTCGCGGACAGGTACGACCGCCTGGCGAAGTCGACGGGCCGCACGAAAACCTTCTAGATGACGGAGGCCCTCGCCGCCGAGATAGACAGGCTCGAATACGAGTACGGCCTCATGAATTATCCGGGAAGCGTTTGGTTGCGAGGTGCGCCGGTGTGAGGGCCTGAGTCGTCAGATCCCGCACAGGGGGACCGCGATGGTGGCCACCGCGCCGCCCGAGGGGCTGTTGGCGAGCGAGACGGAGCCCCCGTGGGCGCTCGCGGCCTCGGAGGCGGCGTGGAGGCCGAGCCCGTAGTGGCGGCCTCCGTCACGCGAGGAGCGGGAGGAGTCGTCTGTGAAGAGGCGCTCGCAGCCGCGTTCGAGGGCGGCGGGAGAGAAGCCCGGTCCGTCGTCGGCGACCTCGATGACGAGGTACCCGCCCGCGACGTCGCAGGAGACAGCCACGCGCGAGCGTGCGTGCTCGGCGGCGTTGGCCACGAGGTTCGCGGCGGCTCGCGCCAGGGTGGTTCGGTCGAGCGGGGCCTCGGGCGCGCCCGCGACAGCGGGGCCCATGGCCGCGTCGAGCGCCACGCCTCGAGCCCGGGCGATCTGAGCGGCCTCGGAGAGAACCTGCTCGCATAGCTCGGCCGGCCGCATGGGGGTCCTCTCCGCCCCGCCGGACCCGCGCGAGGCCTCGATGAGCAGGCGCACGTAGCCGTCGAGCCTTTCGACACCGTCGGCTATGTCGCGCGCGGCGGCCGAGAGGTCGCCGTCATTCTCATCTTCCAGCTCTTCCGCCACGAAGTCGGCGTTGGCGCGCAGCACAGTGAGCGGCGTCTTGAGGTCGTGGGCGAGCGACGCCATCTGCTCGCGCTGCCCCCGCTCCGCGGCCCAGCGGGCCTCGAGCGACTCGGCGAGGGAGGCCCGCATGGCGTCCATCGCGGCGAGGACGTCGTTCACCTCGCGCACGTTAGTACTGCCGACCGCGAAGTCGAGCTCCCCCGCGCCGACGCGCCCCGCCGCCTCCGCAAGCGGCGCCATCTTGCGCGAGATCACGCGGCTCGCGCGGCGCGCCACGAGCGCAAGCGCGAGCGCGCTTCCCGCCGTGGCGCCGACGAGCATGAGGTTCTGCGGGTTGGGAAGCAGGCCGGCGAGGTCGCGCGAGACCCACTGCGGCAGGTACTCGCTGACGAGTGCGCAGGCACCGCCGCCCTTGAGCGGGAACGCGGCGTAGGTGAGGCCCGAACCCCCGCCCTCGATCTCCACTGTGCCTGGATCCGCGGCGAGTGCCGTACGGGCCATTTCCGTCGCGTCCTCGAGCCGCGTGCCCTCGAGGTCTGTCATCAGAACGTATCCGTCCTTGTTCAGGATGAGGTAGCGGTACGCCGTCGGCACGTCCTGCTGCCCGCAGACACCGTCGCGCGCCAGGCCCTCCGCGACCTCGCGCGCTTTGGCCGGCCCCCAGCTTGCCTCGTAGACGACGCCCGCGTTGATCGCCACGGAGAGCACCATGAACGAGGCGAGCCACGCCGTGGCGACCGCCGCGAACGCGTAGGCGAAGTAGCGCGCGATGACGAAGGAGAGCGGCATGCCGCCGCGACCTCGCGCCCCGATCCTCAGAGCTGCCACTTGTACCCCATCCCCCAGACGGTCGCGATCGGATCGGCGCCGGCCTCGGAGAGTTTCCTCCGGGCGCGGCTGACCTGCATGGATATGGCCGCGTCGTCGGCGACGCTCTCCCAGCCGAGTACCGCCTCGCGTATCTGCGCGCGGCTCATGACCTGCCCGGGGTGGCGGGCGAGATACTCGCAGATGGCGTACTCGGTGGGCGTGAGCGGCACGGCCTTGTCGCCCACGGCGAGGCCGCGCGCCCCGAGGTCGATCCGCACCTCCCCGAAGGAGAGGGCGTGCGAGCGCGGTCGGCGCTCACGGCGTAGATGGGCCGCGACCTTGGCGCGCAGTTCCGCGGCCCCGAAGGGCTTGCGGACGTAGTCGTCGGCGCCCAGGCCGTAGGCGGCCACGGCATCCTCCTCGGTCACGCGCGCGGTCAGGAAGACGATGGGCCCGTCGAAGTCCGGGCGGATCTGCCGCACGAGCTCGAAGCCGTCGAGCCCCGGCATCATGACGTCGCAGAGCACGATATCGAAGCGCGAGAGGTCCATCCCCGGGACCGCCGTCGGGTCCGCCGCCCTGACGACCTCATGGCCGTCGCGGCCGAGGACGCGCGCGAGCGCGTCGAGGATCGCCCGTTCATCATCCACTGCCAGTATCCTCGCCATGTTCGACCTCCTGAAACTCTCGTCGGAATTGTACTAGCGCCGCACTCAGCGGTCTAGAGACCTGCGCACAGCCACGGGTGCCTCGGCCGCGTCGCACGCGCGGTAGCGCACGCCCGAGCCGCCGCGCGCCTCGATCTCGAGCCAGCCCTCGCCGTCCGACTCCCGCCCGAAGAAGATGAGCTGGAGCTCTCGGACATTGCCTCTGTCGTCCGCCGCGTCCACCAGGTAGACGTAGTTCGACCCCGCCCCGGTTGCGTCGGCATAGGAGCTCGCGTGGCTGCCGGGCTCGGGCGCGGGCGCCCACATGGCGATCTCAGGGTTGGGCAGCACGCGGTCGGCGATCGAGCGCAGCGCCGACCCCCAGCCGGCGTCGAGCAGAGCATTCCCGCCCAGGACGAGCGATGCGGAGAGGAGGACGAGCATGGCGGCGAGCGGCTTCCTACGCATCTACCCTCCCGTCCTCGAAGCGGCAGAACCAGACGAGAAGGACGGCGTCGGCTGCCAGGGTGAGCACGAGGCTAGCGAGCGCAGTCGTGAGGAGAGGGCCCGCCGCGCGTGCGGCGTCGATGAAGGCCTCCACCCCGAGCGACCCCAGGCGCGCAGGCCAGGCGAGCGGCACCCAGCTCAGGGGCGTCACCAGGGCACCGGTGAGCTCGCCGGTCATGAGGCCGTGCGCAAGTCCGCCCACTGAGAAGAACGCGAGGAGCACTCCCGCCGCGCCGGCGCCGATGGCGGCGTTGCGGCCGTGGCGCAGGGCCACACCGAGCCACAGCGCGTAGAGGGGCAGGCTGCCCAGCACGATGCCCGCCCAGGCGGCCGCAAGCGGAGCGGGCCCGAGCGGCAGGCGCCCGACGACGGCGAGCACGGCCCCGAACACGCCGAGCGCCACGGCCAGCGCGGCGGCACCGATCGCCGCAAGGGCGAGCAGCTTCGCCGCGACGGCGCGCCCGCGCGAGGGGACCGCCGTGAGGTTGGCGAGGCGCCCGGCAGCGCGCTCGTCGTCCACGGCGAGCCCGCAGACGATGGCGGACATGAGCGGCATGAGGGCGCCGAGGAACTGGACGTAGGCGTCCGCGCCCAGCGCCGGGTCCCATCGGGCTACGGAGAAGTACTCGCCGCAGGCAAGACCGGCTGCCAGGCCGCAGACGAGGTGCACCGCCGTGAGCGGGGAGCGCGCCAGGCGCAGGGCCTCGGAGAGCAGGGCCCGCGAGAGAGTCATGTGCGGCGTCGGGTCGGAGAGTCGTGTCATGGACATCACCTCTCCTCGGAGCGCGCGAACCAGGTCGCGCCCGCCGCCGTGAGCGCGACGAACGCGAGCGCGCAGACCGCAAGGCCCGCAAGCGTGAGCATGCCATCCGCCGCGAGCGCCCCGCCGAGCGCCATGTCCGCCGCGAGTGGCTCGCCGCTCGGCAGCACGGGGATAAAGCTCGTGGGGATGACCATGCTCGCCGACGGCGGAAAGAGCTGCGGCAGCGGCACCAACGACCAGGCGAACCCACCCACAAGTTGCGCGGCGAGCGGGCAGAAGATGCCCGCGAGCATGCCGAGCCGCGCCGTGAGGAAGAGCCCTGCGGGGATCATCCACGCCACGGTCACCGTGTTGACGAGCGCGCAGAGGAGCATCGTGAGCGTGCCCGTGGCCGTGAGGCCCTGCGAGGAGAACGCCGATCCCGCGAGGTAGATGCCGAAGACCACGAGGTTCGAGAGCGCGCAGAGCGCGAGGCACCAGAGCGCCTTGGCCCACCAGGCGCGCCCGAGCGGGAAGCCCAGGCCCAGAAGCCCCCGCATCCGCGTGCGAGCGTCCGCCCGCGCGACGCACGCCACCACGAGCGAGAGACACACGGGCAGGAAGAGCGCGTACCAGTAGTTCCACGCGCTGAAGATCTGCACGCCCCGGTAGGGCATCGCGCCGAGCAGCGGCATCGGAAGCGCCATGAGCACGGCCAGGCGAACCGGTGCCGCGTGGCGCGACTTCAGGGCCTCGGCGCGCAGGGCCGCGAGCAGGCCGCCTTTCTCGCCCGTCATGCCGCCACCTCCCCGCTTGCTTGTCGCCCTTCCCGGCAGAAGCTCATGAAGAGTTCCTCGAGGTCCTGCCCGGGACGAAGCGCATCCTCGTAGGCGAGGCGCCCCCCGCAGATGATGCCGATGGTGTCCGCCATCTGCTGCACCTCGGAGAGGATGTGGCTCGAGACGATTCCCGTCGTCCCCGCCGCAGCGAAGCCGCGGATCTGGTCGCGCAGCTCCTCGATGCCGATGGGGTCGAGGCCGTTGGTGGGCTCGTCGAGCACGAGCAGGCGTGGCCGGGCGATCAGCGCCAGCGCGAGCCCAAGGCGCTGCCGCATGCCCATCGAGAAGCGCCCGGCGCGCTTCTTCCCGGTGTCCGCGAGGTCCACGGCGGCGAGCACCTCATCTATGCGGCTCTCGGGAAGGCCCAGCAGCGTGGTGCGCACGCGCAGGTTCTCGCGCGCGGTGAGGTTGGGGTAGAGCGGCGCCTCCTCGATGAGGCTGCCGATTGCGTAGAGGTCCTCGCGGCGCCAGGCGTGCCCGGCAAAGAGGATCTCCCCGGCCGTCGGCCGCAGCATCCCGCAAATCATCTTAAGCGTTGTCGACTTGCCGGCGCCGTTGGGACCGAGCAGCCCGTACACCTCGCCCTCGCGGATATGAAGGCTCACGTCGGCCACGGCGTCCTGCGCCTGGTCGCCGCGGCCGAAGCGCTTGGAGAGCCCGCGCGTCTCGAGCATGTAACCCATGGGTTCATCCTTTCTCTTCAGGGCGCGCGGGCCGATTCACCGTGCCCGCGCGTCTTACCTTTCGGGTTCACCATCCATGGTGGAGCGCGTTTCTAACGAAGCCGTAACGGCCGTTGGGCTCTTTTGGCGCCGGCCCTTCTCGACCCGCACGCATTTGCTTAAAGCAACAACTTTCCCGATCGATGTAATCACCAAATCAAAACGTGTACATCAGCCACCAAAGATGCCGAAAAATGTCGCTTTTGGAGGCTGATGTACACAAATGCAGAATCCAGCGCAGCCCAGAGGCACCCTCCACATGTCTGGACTCTCTATGCTTACGCTGGATAGACATCGCCAGAACGGGTATAGTATCGAAAGTTTTGTCGTTTACCAGCGGGGGAGTCCTGTGGGCATCAAGAAGAAGATCAAAAAGGAGCTTATCGGCACTTCCGATTACCCGTCGAATAAGATCTTTACGATCTCCAATTTCATCACCTTTACGCGCCTGGTCCTCACGCTCGTCTTCCTGTACCTGTTTGTGACGGACAACAACCGTGTCGTCGCCATTGTCATCTATGCCATCGCGGCTTCCACCGACTGGATGGACGGCCAGATTGCCCGCATGACCAAAACGGTCTCGTGGCTCGGCAAGGTTATGGATCCCATCTGCGACCGTGCGCTGCTGTTTACCGGCGTGCTGGGTCTCGTGGTCCGCGGCGAGCTTCCCATCTGGGTCTGCGTGCTCATTATCGGCCGCGATATCTACCTGGGCATCGGCACGCTCATCGTGCGTCACTACCACCGGCGCCCCATCGATGTCGTCTTTCCCGGCAAGATTGCCACGGCACTGCTCATGACCGGCTTCTCGCTTATGCTGCTTGGGTTCCCCGTCATCGATGGCTGGCATCTGCTGCCCGCCACGTTCACGGTATTCCCGGGCCTCAACGGCAGCTCGGTGCCCCTCGGCATCTTCTTTGTGTACGGCGGCGTCATCTTCTCCATGCTCACCGCCATCATCTATTCCGTTAAGGGAGGGGCGGCCATTAAACAGGCCATCGCGCATCCCGAGGACGAAGACACCGACTTTCTTAACCCCGAAATCGAAGACTGATTCATTGGGGTATGATTACGTACGGTACATTTTTTGCGGCGTAGCCGCGTTAGATAGGGGTTGTCATGGACAACAAGGTTAACAATATGCCTCAGAACGATAAGACTGCGGACGCTACCTGCGTTTTCCGTGTTCCTTCGAGCGATGTCACCGTTCCCGACCTCATGGCCAACGTGCGCATCACCGCTCCGGTTCTGTCCATCGTCAAGGGCCCGCAGACCGGAGCTGCCTTTGAGCTCGAGGACGACGTGACCACCATCGGCCGCGATCCCGCGAACGGCATCTTCCTCAACGACATGACCGTCTCGCGCAGCCACGCACGCATTATTCGCGAGGGCCTGGGCGCCCGTATTGAGGATCTGGGCTCGCTCAACGGCACCTGGGTCGACGGCGCCATCGTCAACGGTGCTCCGCTGCATGACGGCTCTTCCGTTCAGATCGGTACGTTCACGCTCATCTACCACGAGAGCACGCCGGAGCGCATCGAAACCGGTGAGTAGGTAATGGCCGAACGCAACTATCTGAGCATCGGCCAAGTCGTCAACCTTCTTCGAGGCGCATACCCCGATCTATCGAACTCAAAAATTAGATTTCTAGAAGATGAGGGGCTCATCACCCCTCATCGTACGCCTAAGGGGTATCGCCAGTACTCCAAGGAAGACGTTGACCGTCTCGAGGTTATCCTGCACCTGCAGAAGACCCGTTACATGCCGCTCAACGTCATTAAGCAGCGCTTGGAAAACGCAACGGACCTGTCCACGTTGGCTTACGAGGTGGGTCTTCTGTCCGATGTTCCGCTTAAGACGGAGCCCAAGGAGACCAAGCAAAAGCTGCATCCCATCGAGACCATTCCCGACATGCTCGGTGTTGAGATTTCGTTTATCCGCTCCCTTGCCGAGAACGATCTTATCCGCATCATCAAGAGCCCGCAGAACCGTGAGCTCGTCGATGGCCGAGATTTCCCGATTATCCGTTACTGCTCGGAGCTGTCGCGCTTCCACATTGAGCCGCGCAATCTGCGTCAGTACGTATCGTCGGCAAACCGCGAGTCTTCGATGTTTGAGCAGGTTCTCGTGAGCATGCTCGGCATGGATACTTCCGATGACGAGCGCGACGCCAAGCTCGAGCGTGCTTTTAAGAAGCTGCACGACCTCACCGAGGGTGTGCACACCGCGCTCCTTAAGAACCGTGTCTTTGAGTCGCTCAACGCCGTGGTCGAGGACGCTGACATCGATGCCCTCGATGAGGAGATCGCGCGTTCCGAATCCACCAAGGCTAAAAGCGATGGGGCAAGCGTCCCCGCGGTTACCGCGCACGACGAGTCGCTCGTGCAGCCGTCCAAGGTCGTCGTCCCCTCGCATAGCTCGTCTGCTAACACGGGCAAATAACCGCCGTTCACCCGGCAATCCATGAAAGGTCACCCATGTACGACTTCGAATCTCAAATCGTCGATATCCCCGACTATCCCGAGCCCGGAGTCGTCTTTAAGGACATCACGCCGCTCTTTGGCAATCCCGAGGCCCTGAAGGCCATGGTGGATGCCCTTGCCGAGCATTTTGCCGACATGGGCATTACCAAGGTCGTAGGACCCGAGGCCCGCGGCTTTATGGTCGGTGTGCCCGTGGCCGTCGCCCTGGGTGCCGGCTTTGTTCCCGCACGTAAGCCGGGTAAACTACCGCGCAAGACGGTAAGCGAGAGCTACGAGCTCGAGTATGGAACTGATTCTATCGAGATCCACGCCGATGCCATCAGCTCTAAAGATACCGTGTTGATTCTGGACGACTTGGTCGCGACGGGCGGAACCGTCGAGGCAACAGGTAAACTGGTGCGAGATATGGGCGCAAAGCTTGTGGGCTACGGTTGTATCCTTGAGCTTGCGTTTCTCAACCCGCGCAAGAAGCTCACGCCTTCTAACGAGGACGTTGAACTCTTTAGCCTGGTAACGGTGGACTAGCCGCTACCCTTAGATACCGGAAAGGAAGCTACATGCGCACAGCAAACACGCACAGAAACATGGCACGCTGCGCTGCTACTGCAACCCTCGCTTGTGTTTTGGGCCTGGGCCTCGTGGCTCCGGCCTACGCCGATACCGCATCCGACCTTGCCGCTGCCCGTACCAAGCTCGAGCAGATTGGCACCCAAACCCAGCAAATTCATGAAGAACTCTCCGCACAGACGCAGGAGCTTGATCAGACTGCAGGCGAGATCACGCAAAAGCAGCAAGAGATTTCCGAAGGTCAGGCAAAGCTCTCTAACTACGTTGCCGGTGAGTACAAGACCGGCGGCCTGAGTCTCCTTCAGGTCCTGACGGGCGTCGACGATCTGGGCGACATGCTCAACCGTCTCTTCTACTACGGCAAGGTGTCCGACAAGCAGGCCCAGACCATTCAGGAGGTCAAGGACCTTAAGCAACAGCTCACCGATAAGCAAACCGAGCAGGAGAAGAACGTCGCCGCGACGCAGAAGAAGGTCGACGAGCTCAATGCCCAGCAAGCTGAGGCCCAGAGTGTCGTGAACTCTCTGGATTCTCAGCTGCAGGCCGAGCTTGCTGCCGAGGCCGAGGCCAACGCTGCGCTGCAGGCTGGCATTAATGCCAGCACCGCCGAAAAGGCCACGGTGAGCAACGATACCGCCGGTACGACCGAGAACACCAACAATGGTGGCGGTACGACCAACAACGGCGGCGGCAACACGCCTGCGCCCGCTCCCGCTCCTGCTCCCACGCCGCAGCCCTCGACGCCCCCTCCGGCTCCGACGCCTTCCACACCGAGCCAGTCCGTTGACGGCGGCTCCGTTGTTTCGCGCGCTTACAGCAAGCTCGGTTGTGCTTATTCTTGGGGCGGCATTGGACCGAACAGCTTTGACTGCTCCGGTTTTGTAAGCTATTGCCTCACGGGCCGCTACTGCCGCCTGGGCACCACCGGCACCTTCATGGGTTGGACCCGTGTGTCCGATCCGCAACCCGGCGATGTTGTGGTTAACTCCTACCATACCGGCATCTATATCGGTAATGGTCAGATGATCCATGCTTCCGACTACAAAACGGGCGTCATCATCAGCTCCGTCGCCGCTGGCATGAACA
>URBP01000075.1 GCA_900546105.1 uncultured Collinsella sp. | reverse complement strand
TTTCCTGCTCTACAGTCCTGCTCACGACGGAGGCCACATTAAGTGGCCTCCTGTTCGTGCGGAACTCGCGACAAATTAAATACCGTGACGGCTGCCGGCATTCCGGGAGACAACGTGCTCGGGACCTTAAATAGGCGTCCCCTCCAATCGGGCACGTTGAATGCACGGTACAATTACTTCGGACTTTTCTTTTATTTAATAGTGGGGTTAATTCATGGCAGAATCTCGTGCGGAGCGTAGGGCTCGTCGTGCTTTGATTGAGGCGGCTGAGGGGTCGGAGGAGAAAAAATCTTCTCAGAAATCCAAGTCGTCTCAGGATGCGAAGGGTAAGTCGGCGAAGGGCAAGGCTAAGGCCAAGCGCCCCAGTTCTCGTCGGAGCGAGGACAAGGCATCTCAGACTCGCTCCAAGCGCCCGCATAATGATTCGGTTTCGTCTGCGCGTAAGGCTGTGGACCCCAAGTCTCCTTGTTCCATCATGAAAGCTTGCGGTGGGTGCACGGCGCTCAATCGTCCTTATAAAAAGCAGTTGGCAGCTAAGCAGGCTGCTATGGAGGAGCTTTTTGCTGCTCTTTGCGAGCGCGAGGGTATTAGCGTCGACCCCATTCGCGGTATGGGCGTCACCTTGGGCGACCCGGGCAAGTATCCTGCGCCGCGTGGTTTTCGTCATAAGGCTGCCACTCCGTTTGCTCCTGGTAAGGAGGATGCTGTCCGCTGCGGCTTCTTTGAGCGCGGCACGCACAAGATCGTTGCCGTACCCGAGTGTCCTGTCGAGGCGCCGGGCGCTCGTCAGATTCTCAACGGCATCGCTCGCGAGGCCGAACGTCTGCACATTCCCGCCTTTAACGAAGACAAGCATCTGGGGCTGCTTCGCTATGCCGTCGTTCGCTGCGGCTGGCGCACCGACCAGATTATGGTCACCCTCGTGACCGCTCAGCGCGACTTGCCGCATGCGCAGGAGTTCTTTGAGGCCGTCGCCGCACTCGATCCGCATATTGTCACCGTCGCCCAAAACATCAACGGACGCCCCGGTAACGCCATCTTGGGCGAGGAGACTCGTATCGTCTATGGCGCCGAGTGCATGCGCGACCAGCTGCTCGGTTGCGAATTCGATATCTCCCCTACCGCGTTCTATCAGACCAATCCGCAGCAGACCGAGCTGCTCTATCAGCTCGCGATTGACGGCATGGACCCGCAGCAGGGCGACATTCTTATGGACGCTTACTGCGGCAGCGGCACCATCGGTCTGTGCGCCGCGAAGGATGCCCAGGACAGAGGCGTCGGCATTATGCTGCTCGGCGTGGAGCGCAACCCGGCGGGCGTTGCCGACGCACGCCGCAATGCCGAGCTCAACGGCCTCACCCGCAGCGCCTGGTTTATGGCCGACGATGCGACCGATTACATCCTGGATGCCGCCGACAACAACGAACGCGTCGACGTTCTTTCCATCGACCCGCCGCGCTCCGGCTCCACGCCCGAGTTCCTCGAAGCTGCCTGCGCACTTAAGCCGCGCCGCATCACCTATATCAGCTGCAACCCCGTGACTCAAGAGCGCGACCTGCATCAGCTCCTCGACGGAGGCTATCGCCTGCTCAAGATCACGCCCGTCGACATGTTCCCTCACACCGACCACACCGAAACCGTAGCGGTCCTCGAACGCCGCTAACCAACCTCAGTAGATTTTTGGGACAAGAAAGGGGGCGACCCGTCTGGGCCGCCCCCTTCGCTTGGTTTATAAATTCCGCTACATCCCCTTGCGCAGGTCGCACACGCCGGCTGCCGCCATCTCGCGCAGCAGCGTCTCGCGATCGCGCGTCACGATCAGATCCAACGGGAAGTGAATCTCGTCGAGCATCTTGCGAGCGTAATCGAGCCTACCAATTGCCATGCCAATGTGCGCATCGGTCGAAACGCCAATGCCCACGCCCAGCTCAGCGCAGCGCTCGGCGATCTTGCGGCATACGGCCCAATGCTCAGTGTCGACACCGTGTTCAAGACTATGGTTGTTGATCTCGATAATCTTGTGCTTGGCCTTAGCTGCCAACAGCACCTCGTCGATATCGAACGGCACGCCCGAGCGACCCGCGTGGCCCAGCATGAACACCTTGGGGTGTTCCAAGGCATTGATATACATCTCGGTCGTCTGGGCCAGCGTCGCGCCCTCAGCAATCTGCGGATTATGCACGCTTGCAACCAAATAATCCAAATTACGCGTAACCAAATCGAACAGTGAATGCTGACGGCTGTACGAATCGCCGGCAATATCAAGCGTGACAGGAGTGTCCTCGCCAAACAGGCTTCCGTCCAACGAAACGATATCGGCCTCGGCACCACGCAGCACCAGTACGCCACTCCAAATGCGAGGCCAGACATCCTGGTTGATAAAGAACTGGTAACTGCGCAGGTCATTGGGGCAAGGCGAAACCATAGAGCTCAGATGGTCGGCAGATCCGAGCACCTGCAGGCCACGCTCTGCCGCCCAGTACACATTCTCCTCAATGGTCGAATATGCATGCGCAGAGAACATCGTATGGGTATGAATGTCACAAGAAAGCAGGTAGGGCATCGGGTCTCCTTATCTGGCATGGCCGTCGCTTATATTCATTGTACGCATAGCCTTCGATAGTCGTAAAACCACTCCATCCCAAAGACACAACGTCCATGACAACGGGGTCCGGCTTAACACCAAACCCCGTTTCACGTAAAACATTGTAGGCAGAGCGCTTTACTTTTAACGATACTCGTCCGCCAACTGTTTCCAAGCGGGTAGCGAATTGACAATCGTTTCGTAGCTCACGCAATAGCCCAGGCGGAACCAACCCGGCATACCAAAGCTGTCCGAGGGAACCGCAAGCAGCTCATACTTCTTTGCGCGCTCGCAAAACGCATTCGCATCGGGCTCCAACGCTTTCACCCATAGGTAGAACGCGCCATCCGGCTCAACATAGGTGTAGCCGTACTCCGCTAGTGCGTCGGTAAGCGCGGTGCGGTTGCGTGCATAGGCCTCAACGTCACTCGGCTCATCGATGCAGTCGATAATTACGCGCTGAAAGAGCGCCGGCGCGCACACGAAGCCCAGCGTACGGGCGGCACCGGCAACGGCGGGCATTAGACGATCTGCCTGAGGATTCGTATTGGGAACAAGGATCCATCCCACGCGCTCGCCCGGCAGCGAAAGCGACTTAGAATACGAGTAGCACACGATGGTGTGCTCGTAAATCGAGGGCACCCAAGGCACCTCGGCACCGTACACGATTTCGCGGTACGGCTCATCCGAGATGAGCATAATCGGATTCTCGGGATCGCGCTGAGCGTTGGCCTCGCGCAGAACATTGGCCAGTCGCGTCAGCGTGTCGCGTGTATATACGGCACCAGTCGGATTGTTGGGCGAGTCGATGATGACGGCAGTCGTCTTATCGGTAATCGCCTTGAGCACATTGTCCACGCTCAGCTGGAACGTATCTTCATCGGCGAGCGCCTCAACACACGTACAGCCGGCCTTCTCAATCCACACGCGATACTCCGGAAAGTATGGGGCGATAACAATAACCTCGTCGCCCGGGTTCGTAACGGCGTTGAGCGTGCAGGTGAGCGAAGCCGCGGCACCCACCGTCATAAAGACGTCTTTGCCCTCATAGTTCGTTCCAAAGCGGCGGTTGAGCGATTCGGCGACGGCTGCTCGACATTGCGGCAGGCCCGGGGCGGGGGTGTAGCCGTGCAACTGGTCACTCGGCAGCCCCAAGGCCTTCTTAATGGACTCCGCCACGGCAGCCGGCGCCGGAACACTCGGGTTGCCCAGCGAAAAATCGAATACGTTCTCCGCACCGATCTGCGCCTTGCGCTCAAGGCCATAGCTAAAAATCTCACGGATGATGGAGCTTTCCGCACCGCGAGCATACATAGTTTCGTTGATCATCTGTTCCCCTTTCGCATAGGCGCTATTGTACGCTTTAGCCGAGCAAAGTGCCGCAGCAATGTTGATTGGGGACAGACTTAAATGCGTGAAAACGCTCATTTAAGTCTGTCCCCAATCAACAGACGGCCCCATATCGCTCAAAAGAAAAAGCCTCCGCAGGTTTCCCCGCGGAGGCTTTCGCCACAAAGACTATTTGTCGGTGTCGGCACCGGCATCGTCAGCATCCTCAGATGCGGCTTCGGCATCCTCCTGCATGGCCGCCTGCGCAAAGGCCGCGGCATCAGCCGCCAGCTCCTCCTCGCTCATGCGAGGCGCGCGCTTCTTGGTCGGCATGCCGGCCGCCTTGGCATTGCGCTCCTCCTTGGCCGCCAGGATATCGCCCTCGCGCTCAAGGTAGGCATTCCACTCGTTGTCGAGCAGGGCGTTCACGGCGTCGCCTTCGACAGTCTCGCGCTCAAGCAGCACCTTCGCCATCAGATCGAGCTGATCGCGACGGGCGTCCAGGATCTCGACCGCACGACGATGGGCCTCACGCATAATGCGCTGAACCTCGATATCGATGCGGCGCGCCGTCTCCTCGGAGTAATCCTGGTGATCGGCGTAATCGCGACCAAGGAACACCTGATGCTGCGCCTCGCCAAACACTTGCGTACCCAGCTCCTCGCTCATGCCCAGACGCGTGACCATCTCGCGCGCCATCTTGGTCGCACGCTCCAGGTCGTTGCTCGCGCCCGACGTGATGTCATCGCACATGAGCTCCTCGGCAACGCGGCCGCCCAAGAACACGGCAAGCTCGTCGAGCATCTCGTTCTTGGTCTTGAGGAAGTGGTCCTCCTGCGGAAGCTGCAGCGTGTAGCCCAGAGCCTGACCGCGGCTGACGATCGAGATCTTGTGGACCGGATCGGAGTGCTCCAGGATGTGGCCCACCAGGGCGTGACCGCTCTTGTGGTAGGCAATCGTGGTGCGCTCGGCCTCGGTCATCACGCGACCCTTGCGCTGCGGTCCGGCAATCACGCGCTCCATCGATTCCTCGACCTCGTCCATCGAGATCACGGAACGATGACGGCGAGCGGCCAGCAACGCAGACTCATTGAGCAGGTTCGCCAAATCGGCACCAGTAAAGCCAACGGTCATCTGGGCGAGCTTCTCAAACTTAACGTCCTCGTCCATCGGCTTGTTCTCGGCATGCACGCGCAAGATCTGCTCGCGGCCCTTCACATCCGGACGGTCGACCGTAACCTGACGGTCAAAACGGCCGGGACGCAGCAATGCCGGATCCAAGATGTCAGGACGGTTGGTCGCAGCGATCAGGATGACCGACTCGCTTTCCTCAAAGCCGTCCATCTCGACCAGCAGCTGGTTGAGCGTCTGCTCGCGCTCGTCGTGACCGCCGCCCAAGCCGGCTCCGCGCTGACGTCCCACGGCATCGATCTCATCGATGAAGATGATCGACGGGGCCTGGGACTTGGCCTCCTTAAAGAGGTCACGCACACGGCTGGCGCCGACACCTACGAACATCTCGACAAAGTCGGAACCCGAGATGCTAAAGAACGGCACACCCGCCTCGCCGGCAACGGCCTTGGCCAGCAGCGTTTTACCGGTGCCCGGAGGGCCCACCAGCAACACGCCACGCGGGATCTTGGCGCCCAGCTTGCGATAGCGATCCGGATCGCTCAAAAAGTCACGGATCTCCTCGAGCTCCTCGACTGCCTCGTCCACGCCGGCAACGTCTTCAAACTTGACCTTGGGGCGTGTGGCCTCGTTGGTCTTGGCGTTGGTCTTGCCAAACTGCATGTTCCTGTTGTTGGCGCCCATCATCTGGCGCATAAAGTAGAACATGATGGCGATAAGGGCGATCGTCGGAAGCACGCTCATCGCCAAGTCGCCCCAAAAATCGGGATCGTTGGTGTTGACGATGTACTTGGTATCGGGGTGCTCCGCCATGAGCTCGGCAAGCGAATCGGAGCCGACATAGGTCGAGGAGAAGCTCTTGAGCTCGCTCGTATCGCCCTTGTCCTTCTTCGTCTTCCAGTAATGACCCGTCACGCTTCCGTCTTGAACCGTATAGGTCAGATCTTCGACGCGATCCTGCTTGATGGCGCTGACCATCTCGCTCGTCGCGAGCTTAACGGTATTGCTGGAGCTGGCAAAGCCGGAGCCCATATTAAAGAAGGCATAGCCCAGAAGCGCGCAAGCCAAAAGAAAATACAGCCAGCCCGTACGCGTGGGCTTCTTGCCTCCGGGCATCCCCGGAATCTTTGGGTCCCGGGGAGTCTGGGAATTGTTGTCGTTACGGTCGTCGGGCATCTTACGAATAAACCTCCGGTTTCAAAATGCCCAGATACGGAAGGTTGCGATAGCGCTCGGCATAGTCGAGGCCGTAGCCCACCACAAAGGCATCGGGGCAATGGGTTCCAACATACTTGGGCGTGATGGCCGAGGTACGGTCCTCAACGTCCTTCCACAGGAAGGCAGCGACCTCCAGCGAGGCGGGCTTGCGGCTCTCGAGGTTCTTCATCAGGTACTTGAGGGTCAGGCCCGAGTCCAGAATGTCCTCGACGATCAGCACGTCGCGACCACGGATGTCGATATCCAGGTCCTTAATGATACGCACGATACCCGAAGACTTCACACCGTCGCCATAGCTCGAAACAGCCATGAAATCGATGTTGGTCGGCAGCTCGATCTTGCGCATCAGGTCGCCCATAAAGACAACAGCGCCGCGCAGAACCGCGATCAGCACCAGATCCTTACCCGCGTAGTCGCGCGTAATCTCCTCGCCCAGGCGAGAAACGATACCGTCGATATCCTCCTGCGTAAACAGAACCTTCTCGATATCCGGATGTTGAGAAGCCATGACAACCCTTTCTTGTGCTTAATCGCCCACACACCGCCGTATGGACGCGAACTACACATTCTAGCAGCGCACGGGGTATATTTTCCAGCCCGCGCACCATCAGCGCGGGAATACCGTCAACGCCGCACAGAAAAGCTGGTGCGAGGGGCTAATCCGCGTCAACCACGCGAAGCAGATAGGCCACACGCGTCGCCGCCGTGCACTTAAAACGTTCGTCCGCGCGAACTCCGGCGACCCACACCACGGTACCCCCCGGCGCCGTCCTCACCATGGGCACGCCGGCGCGCTCGGAAACGGGAATGCGAGCCTCTCCTAGCAAGTCGGATACCTTCTTGCTTCGGCCACTCATCCCTAACGGGCACATCACGTCTCCCGGTGCGGGACCGTCCACCCACAGGCGCGCCAATCGCGCCCCTGCAGGGACCTCGCCACGCGAACCCGCCAGGATCCGCTCACTATCGCTGTCGGCAAAACCCAGGGCAGCCGCGTCTACCAAAGCCGTCACTTCCCCGGCAGCCGCAAGCTCACGGGCGCGGCGCACGATATCGCATCCCGGTTCAACGGCCATCGGCTCTGCGACCAGCATGCGTCCCCCGCCCAACGGCAAACGACCGGGTATGGTAACCCAGTCCGCAACCAGGCCCTCACGAGCCGCCGGCGCCTTAAACGCCAGCATGCCAAACTCGACGCGCGCGTCAATTCCCGCCGGAAGCGTGACCGAGCCTGCGCCCTCGGCAACGCAGGAAAGGACTCGCTCCACATGTCGCATCTCTGGACGAGCGTCCGGATCGATGCGTTTAATCGCCAGTCGCACGATGCGCCGCGCGATTACCACCTCGGCCGCAGCAAGGCGTCTGGCATCGAGCACTAGCGCGCCCGCCGCCTCCTTGCGCAAACAGCTTCGAAACGCCTGCGCCGACAGCTGGGATAGAAACGCGTCTTCGTCACCCAAGATCTCACAGGCGGCGCCAATCGTCTTGCACACGCTCGCATTACGCTGTGCCACCACTGGCATTACCCGATGGCGCACGTAGTTTCGCAGATACGAGATATCCTCATTGCTCTCGTCCTCACGCCACGGCTGACCATGTACCTGTAGATAGCCCACGAGCTCGCCATGAGTTAGGTCGAGCAAGGGGCGCACCACTATATTCCTCCGGCGGGGAATGCTCGAAAGCCCAGCCGGGCCCGACCCCTTAATGGCGTTCATCAAAAATGTTTCCGCGCGGTCCGAAGAGGTATGGGCAGTACAGATGCGCGCCGCCGTTCTCGGCGCCCCCGTCTTGGCACATAGTTCGCGAACATACCTTCGCGCCGCTGCATAACGCACCTCGCGCGCAGCCGCCTCGATATTGCCCGACTCCCTATCAAAATAAGCGTGCTCAACGCACAGCGGCAAACCATATTGCGCGCAAAGCTCACGCACAAAGGCCTCATCGCCGTCGGACGCCTCGCCTCGCAGATGATGGTTTACGTGCAGCACATGCAGGCGCTCGCGAGCAATGGGGGCAACGCCGCGTCCGTCTTGGATATCCAGCTTTGATGTGCACGCCATAAGAAGCAGTGCCGTCGAGTCCGCACCGCCTGATACCATGAGCACGACAGGAGCAGCCTGCTGCCTCGTCCGGGTCTCATTGACTGCCCCAGGCACGGCATGGTGTCCGTAATGCTGTGATACCGTTGGCATTTGCTTCCTCCTCTATTCGTCCGCACCCATTGTATCCTTTGGAATCTTATGTCTCGTCTGCACCTTCATATCCTCGGCAGTGGCTCTAAAGGCAACTGCGCACTCATCGAGGGCCCGCAGGGGCTCATTATGATCGATGACGGACTGTCTCGCCGCGAGACATTAAAGCGCATGGCAGAACTGGGGCTCTCGGCAGACAACGTCTCGGCTCTTCTCATCACTCATGAGCATAGCGATCACATCAAGGGTCTCGAAGTCTGGTGCAAGCACTGGCACGGCCCCCTCTATGCCAGCAGGGGCACACTTTCGATCAAAGAAAATCTTTCACATCTGCCTGTCGAGGAATTCGATCCCGGTGACACCCTATCCATTGCCGGCATCCACGTGCAAACCTACTCAGCATCACACGATGTCATCAATCCAGTCGGCTATCGATTCGATGCCCTCGATGATTCAATCGGCTTTGCCACCGACACCGGAGAGTTATCGAGCAAGGCCATAGGCATCCTCAAAGACTGTCGAGTTCTCGCGCTCGAAAGTAACCACGATGTAACTATGTTACGCGAAGGACCGTACCCACGCTTTCTTCAGGAGCGCATCCTGTCCACAAAGGGGCATCTCTCCAACAACCAGGCCGCCGAAGCCGCGCGCGAACTTGTTACCGATCGCACCGAACAGCTCATCGCCATGCATATCAGCCAGGACAATAATCGTCCAAGCCTTACCGTCAAAAGCTATGCCAACGCGCTTGATGCAAGTCTCGATGATGAACTCGGCAGTTCTGCCACCCGTCTTCAAGGGCCACGGAAGCTCTCGATACGCCCTGCAAGTCAGTATCAACCGACAACTATTCAATAGCCCCTCAAGACAACAAAAGGGGGCTGGGAATCACTTCCCAGCCCCCTTAACTCATACTCTCGATTGAAGCAGAGCCATCGTTAGTCGATGGAGATCTTCGTGACGTTCTTCTTCTCGACGATCTTAGGAACCGTAACGGTCAGGATGCCGTCAGCATACTTTGCAGAGAGGCCCTCGCTCGAAGCGTCCTTCAGATATACGCCACGCGTCGCGCTGTACGAGCTAAACTCCTTCTGGAGGAAGTTCTTACCCTCGTTTTCGGCGCTCTCCTCGACGTTCACGCTGATGGACAGGCGACCCTCATTGAGCTCAACGTCGATGTCATCCTTGGCGACACCGGTCAGATACGCCTTGACCTCGTAGCCATCGCCCTTGTCCTCAACGTCAACGGGGAACGCCTTGGAGGCAATCGAGTTGTTTGCAAGGTCGGTCATATCATCAAACAGATCGAACAGCGAGCTAGCAGAAGGACGAACGCCAAAAACCGAACGATAAGGAACCATGCTTGCCATGTTTACCACTCCTTTTAAGGACTGCCGAGCCATCTTCTAGGTGACTGGGACTTCTTTTGACGCTCTTATATATGCCCACCCAGTGCCCATATATACATCGACTATAAAGTTTTTTGAGTCCAGTACTATAAGCATATCTAAGTGTGTATGACTCAGGTTTTAGTAAGGTTAAGGTTCTTTGAACCAGAGCTTAAATAACAAGTATGTTCGCAGCTACAAATAACAAGGGGCTTACAATGAGCGCGTACACGTTGTTGGTAACGAGCTAAAGGGCATCATGGACGACCAAAACCAGAACAATATGTTTATGCCGACGCAGGGCGAAGATACTTCTACGCAGCCGCCACGGTTCCATCGCCCCCACATCTCGCAAGAGCCCATCAATGACCCAGAGCCCAAATATGTGACAAGAAACCGATATCAAACACTCGAAGAAGCGCAAACGGGGCGCAAACATATGGGCGTCGCCTCGGGAGACCCTGTATATCTGAAAGACGCACCATTATCTAAAAACAGCGCAGCTAGTGATGAGCCGATGAAAGCATCCGCCGCTCATCAACAAAGAGGGCCTCGACCCAAGCAAACCTTGACGCATTCGGCTCGCTATCTCGAAACGCCAAAACAGGGAAAGTCAATCTTCGTTTCGTCAAGTAAACGACGCAAGCAGCATCAGCTGACAATCCTGCTTATGATCATTGCGGCCATAGCAGTTGCCCTTGTTATACGATTTATTTGCTTTAAATAAAGGCTCAATACCGAAAACAACAAGATCGTCTGGTGTAATTGAGTCATTTACACCCCGTAAACGCAAAAAGGGGGAGGCCGCGA
>URBP01000074.1 GCA_900546105.1 uncultured Collinsella sp. | reverse complement strand
AAATCCCCGGCGCGGCCCGCTTTTTTGACTCACGCAGTGCCCTTGCGAATCGAAGGTGAATGCTTTTCCCGGTACCTAGTACTGCTCGATGCCCATGTAGCGACGAACCTCGGGGCTGTGGTCGAAGACCTTGCCGCGGGCGGCGCGCAGCTCGCAGCTCATCGCATAGAAGAAGATTGGCTCCAGGAACGAACGCACGCTGGCAGGTACTTCGCCCACGCCGTACTCAAGCGCGTCGAGCACCATAATCGTATCGGTGTGCGTGTTGAGGAACGCAAGCGCGCGCTCCTCCATGGGGCGGCACTCGCCCGCGCCAAGCTGCACAAAGTAGAACACGCCGGGCTCGGTGGCCTCGAAGGGACCGTGGAAGTACTCGCCGGAGTGGATGTAGCAGCAGTGCTGCCACTGCATCTCCATGAGCGAGCAGATGGCCATGGCGTAGGTCTGGCTAAAGTTGGGGCCGGACCCCAGGATATAGAAGAACTTGTGCTGCTGGCAGAGCTCGGCAAAGCGGGCGCCCAGCTCGGCGTTGACCTTCTCGCGGGCGGCGGGCAGCAGCGCATCCATCTGCTTGAGGCCCTCATACATGTCGGCGAGTGCCTCGTAACCCTCCTGCTGGTCGAGCAGCTCGGCAGCCATCAGAGCGCCGATGCCCTGCGGCACCTCGGCCTGTGACACGCCCTCGCCCCACGGATAGACCCAGGTGGTCCACTTGCCATTATCGATCTTGGAGCCCTCGCAGTCGGTGAGGGCGACGACCTCGGCGCCGGCTGCCAGCGCCATCTCGCAGCCGTCGACGACCTCTTGCGTGTTGCCGCTGTGGCTGCAGGCAATAACGAGCGACTTCGGCCCTAGGCTCTTGGGGGCCATCAGGCAAAACTCACGTGCCGTGTAGACCGTCGAGGTAAACGTGGTGGCCTCGCGCTTGAGCAGCTCGTTGGCCGGCATCAGGTCGATCATCGAACCGCCACAAGCGATCCAAAAGACGTTCTCGATCTTGCCCTTGCGCTCGATGATTTCCTGAACCAGATCATGTGCGTTCATCCTGATGTTCCTCCTTGTGGGGCGGCTTTGAGCGACGACAGCTCGTACCTGCGGTCGTTCTATGTTGTCCTATTTATAGCACGCCGGCTGTCACGGGTGAAGTCAGTTCAGCAAATTTGTTCTATGTTGTTCTATCTGTGGACGTTAGATGTCGAACACGTAGCGCGAGCCCACGATCTTTTGACGACCGAGCAGTAGAGGGCGTCCGCCGGCGTCGGTAAAGTAGGCCTCCATATAGAAGAGCGGCTCGCCGACCGGCACCTCCAGCAGCGGGGCCGCCTGAGCATCGGCGAGCGCAATCTCCACGGTGCAGGGGTCGGACTTGAGCGGCGCGCGACCCGAATGCTCGGCAACGAGCGAGAAGATCGAGTTGTCGGCGAGGTCCTTATCGGCAAGCGTCTGCAGGTAGGGATGGTCGGCGAGCACAAAGGCGTTGTTCTCGAGCATGACGGGCACGCCGTCTGCCGTGCGCACGCGCTCGACCACGATGAGCTCGCAGCCGGGTTCCACGCCAAAAAACGCCGCGTCCTCGTGCGTCGCCGCAACCACCGTGCGCGACACCAGGCGCGCTCCGGCCACCATGTCGTTGGCGGCGCAACCCTCGGAAAAGCTCTGGACGTCGCCTTTCTGGACAATCTTGCGCTTGAGCTTGGGGGCGCACACGAAGGTGCCCCTCCCCTGCTGGCGGTTGAGGTACCCCGCGCGCGACAGCTCCTCGATGGCGCGGCGCACGGTAATGCGCCCCACGCCGTAGGACTTCGCGAGCTCTATCTCGGAAGGAATGCGCGAGCCGGGCGCGTACACGCCGCGTGCGATCTCGCCCTTCAGGTCGTCCATGACCTGCTGGTACAGCGGCACGGCGGACACGTCAGTGCGGTCAGTTTTATCGTCGAAAGCCATCGTTACGCTCCATCCCGTGCATGCTCGGACTCAAACTCTTCAATCGCCGCCATAAACTGCTCGCCAAAGGCGTCGGCCTTTTTCTCGCCAATGCCGTTGACCTGAACAAGCTCGTCGCGCGTCTGCGGGCGTAGACGGCACAGACCGCGCAGGGCCTTGTCGGAAAAGACCATGTACGGCGCCATCTCCAGCTCGGTCGAGATCTCCTTGCGCAGGGCGCGTAGGCGCTCGAACAGCTCGGCATCGTCGCCCACGCGCGGGCGCTGATCCAGCTCGGCCTCCTCGCGCAGCAGATCCACCGCACGGCGGGCGCGGGCCGAGGCCTTGCGCTTGGACGCGCGACGCTTAACGGTAAAGGCGAACGCCTCATCCTCGACCTCGACGGCACGCGGGCCCAGCCCAACGACCGGGTACTGCCCCTGCGAGGTTGCCAAATAACCGCGGCCGCACAGCTGACCGATGATGTCCTTGATGCGCCCGACCGATTCGCTCGACAGCTCACCGTAGCCGCGGTCCTCGTCCAGATGCATCTGGCGAATGCGCTCGGTGTTGCCGCCGTGGAGCACATCAGCGATCAGCGACTTGCCAAAGCGCATGGGTCGCGTGGCCACATAGCGCACGGCAGCACGGGCCATATCGGTGACGTCCTCGACCTCGAACTGCGTGAGGCAATTGCTGCAGTTGCCGCAGCCCTCGGCGTCGTCCGTGGCGGTGGCAACTGCAGCAGCCGCAGCAGCATGCTCGGCCGCGGCCTCGTCGCCAAAGTAGCGCAGCATATATTCGCGCAGGCAGCCGGTGGTATTGCAGTAGCCCTCCATCTGTCTGAGCAGACGATATCGATTTTGGAGCGCCCACGCGCGTTGCTCGTCGTCGAGCGCCTCATCGGCAGCATCGCCGCGGTCGATCAAAAAGCGACGCATGCGAAAATCGTTACCGTTCCACAGCAGATGGCAGCTGGCCGGGTCGCCATCGCGGCCGGCGCGGCCCGCCTCCTGGTAGTAGGCTTCGATGCTCTCGGGCACGTTGTTGTGAATCACGTAGCGCACGTTGGGCTTGTCGATGCCCATGCCAAAGGCGTTGGTGGCAACCATCACCTGGATATCGTCGTCGATAAAGGCACGCTGGCTTTGGCGGCGGGCGTCGTTACCCATGCCGGCATGGTAGCGGCCAACGCGAATGCCGCTGGGGCCCAGCGCTTCGGCAAGCTCGCCTGCCAGCGCATCGACCGTCTTGCGGGTCGAGCAATACACGATGCCGCTCTCGCTCGAATGCGCGATCACGTAGTCGCGCACCCAGGCAGTCTTGGCCTTGTCGCCCATCTCCTCGCAACCAAAGTAGAGGTTCTTGCGATCGAAGCCCGTCACCACCGTCGCGGGGTTTTGCAGGCCGAGCATCTGCTGAATGTCCGCACGCACGCGCTCGGTCGCCGTGGCGGTAAAGGCAGCCACGATGGGGCGCTGCGGCAGCGAATCGATAAACTCGCGAATCTGCAGGTAGGCGGGGCGAAAATCCTGGCCCCATTGGCTCACGCAGTGGGCTTCATCAATGGCCACGAGCGGCACGCCGATGCCGCCGTCCGCCGCGGCCTCCTGCGCAAAAGCTAAAAAGCGCGGCTCGAGCAGGCGCTCGGGCGCCACGTACATAAGCTGGTAGCGGCCCTCGCGCGCCCGCTTGAGCACGGTGTTTTGCTGGGCCGGAGTAAGGCTGGAGTTGAGATAGCTGGGCCGCGCACCCGCCGCGAGCAATGCGCGGGTCTGATCCTCCATAAGCGACAGCAGCGGACTCACCACAAAGGTGATGCCGGGCAGCATGAGCGCGGGCACCTGGTAGCAAATGGACTTGCCGGCGCCCGTGGGCATAACGCCCAGCGCGTCGCAGCCGGCAAGGATCGCATCGACCATACGGTCCTGCCCCGGGCGAAACGAGGTGTAGCCAAAATAGGCGCCGAGCGTGTCGAGCGCCGTCTGTTGCATGCTATCGGTCATGGTTTCCTAACGTCCAAGTCATCTGCCGCCGATTATACGCCGCCACGCGGACCGGTGCCGCACGGCTGCCGGCCACGGGCGGCGCAATCCGAAAGGAACGAGCGTGGATTTTTGGACACTTTCCGGATGAGCGTGGATAATCTCCCACTTTGAGGCCGCCATCGGGCCAAAAACGGGAGATTATCCACGTTCGTTCTGCGACTAGTCGTTGGGAACCTTCTTGAATAACCAGTCGTTTAAGAGCGTCCCCAACGGCTAATCTCTTGACAAGCGCGAAAACGTCACTGGTTGAGCATAAGTCAGCGAAAACGCCCCTAAGCGAGCAAGGTGACATGAAAGAGGAGGGAAGCGTACTTCGGTACGCGACCGACGATTGAACGTCAGATTGCCGCTTAGGGGCGTTTGCAGCGTCGAGCCGTTGCGCGGTTTGGAAAACCGCGCAACTAGAGCTACATCACCATGACGTAACGGCTACCCACGTAGTACTGCTTACCCATCAGGACCGGCTCGCCATTGGGGCCGATAAAGCCGGCACGCAGATTGAGCAGTGGATCGTGCGGAGCAATGCCCAACTCGGCCGCTTGCTCGGCGTTAGCGCGAACGGCCTCGACCGTACGGTAGCCAACCGAGACAATCGGCGTTCCGCCAACACGCTCGACCTCGGCAAAAATCGACTTGTCCTCAAGATCGGCCGTCAACAGCTCACGGTATGTATCAAACGGCACAAAGATGTTTTCCTCAAAGATGGGCTCGCCGTCGGCCGTACGTACGCGCTTAATGTGCAGTAGCAGCGCGTCCTTCTGCAGGCCAAAGAACTCCATCTCGTTTTGACGTGCCGGCACAATCTGGCGATCGACCACGTGTGCACCCGCCTTCATGTCATTGTCGGCACACAGCGCGGTAAACGTCTGCAGCGTCGAGGCGTGGAACTGGCGGTTGATGCGCGGCGTGGAGACAAAGGTGCCGCGGCCCTGCTGCTTAACCAGGTAGCCATCGGAGCACAGCTCCTCAACGGCGCGACGCACCGTAATGCGGCTTACCTCGTACTGCTCGGCAAGCTCAAGCTCGGACGGGATACGCTCCTTGGGTGCATAAACACCTTTCTCGATCGCATCCTTGATTTCGTCGTAAATCTGCTGGTAAAGTGGTGCATTTTTGGGTGCGGGCATATCTGATCACTCTTATCAAAATAGCGAAATAACTAATACGTATATAACGTCTTTTTATATGTTATCTCAGTTTGATAAAACGATACACCACATACAGCAAATCCTTACTTGCCGTCGTCCTGCTGCAGACTGTCCTGCTCGCTGAGGCGCGCCTGCCTGCTGGCCATGCGCGCGGGCTTGTCGGGATCGGGTACGGCCGTGGGCATGGGCTCGTCGACATGACCGCCCCACCAGCCGCCCACGAAGTTGAGCGTGTGGAACACATTGATCACGGCGCCGGGATCAATATCGCACACCAGCTTGATAATGTCCTGGCTCTCGTAGGTCGAGACAACGGCGTGCAGCAGATACATCTTTTCGCGGCTGTATCCGCCAATGACCTCGGCGCAGCTAATGCCATGCTGAAAATGGTCAACATAGGCTGTCATGACCTCGTCTGCCTTGCGTGTCGTGATCTGCAGCGTTACGCGGTCGTAGCGGCGGTAGAAGCTGTCGATGGTCTTGGTCGAAATAAACTGGAACACGATGGAGTACGCCGCGTTGTCCCAGCCAAACATAAAGCCAAAGATCGCCAGGATAAAGCAGTTAAAGCCAAAGATGACGCCCCAGATGGTCTTGCCTGTATGGTTGGAAACCCACAGCGCGATAAAGTCGGTGCCGCCGGTGGATGCGCCGGACTTAAGCGCGATGGCGGCGCCCAGGCCCGAGACCACGCCGCCAAAGATGATGAGCATGATCTTGTCGCCCAAAAACGGGGCGAAGTGAAAGATGTTGAGGAACAGCGACGAGAGCATGACCTGCATCATCGAGAAGATGACGAAGCGCTTGCTGATGCCGCTCCAGCAAAGGAGCGCCACGGGGATGTTGAGCGCGAGCATGCCGAGCGAGATGTCGATATGAACGCCGCCGAGCGAGGTGACGCGATCGAGCAGGACCGCGACGCCGGTGAGGCCGCTCGGAAGCAGGTCGGCGGGGCGAATGAACGCCTGAATCAGAAATGTCTGGAGAACGGCGGAGATGGTGACCGCCACGGCAGTAATGGCGCGGCGGACGATGGTGAGACGGCCGAGCACGAGCACGCGGTCCGTGAGCTGATCGATGGCGTTCGCCACGTAGGCTCCTTTCGAAGGCAGATGTAATTGTGGGGCATGCCGGCGATTGTAGCATGGAGCGCGAGAGGGCGCTTCAATTCACCCTCTCTCGACAACCAAAACGAGCCAGCAGCTCCCCAACCAAAGAGCCAAATTCTAAGTGAGTAGACTTTTCGCGATCTACCAAGCGCACTCAAAACAGCCACCTCTCCGACCTGCGGTTTTACTAAGGCAGATACGCTTTGTGCTCGGCATGTGCCAAAAAGTCTACTCACTTAGTCCGAGTCGAAGCCAAACGGATCTAAATCGAAGCCAAAATGAGCCAATCCACCGCAAGAGACGTGTGAATCCGCACTTCTTGCGGCGAATTGACGCTACAAAGCGGTCAGAATGTCGGCGAGGTTGTCGATGACGGCGTCGGCTCCCGTTTGGTCCAGGTTAACGCCCTCGTGCGGACGCAGTGCCAGGACGCGCGCGCCGGAGCGCTTGCCGGCCTCGATGCCCAAAGGCGAGTCCTCGATAACCAGGCACTCGGTAGGCTCCACACCCAGCGCCTCCATGGCACGCAGGTAGATCTCGGGGTCGGGCTTAAATGCACTGCACTCGTGACCGCTGATGGTGTAGTCCAGCACGTCGGTGATACCGGCAATCTCCACCAGCTCGTCAATGAGCTCGCGATAGGACGAGCTCGCGATGGCACACTTGACGCCGCGCTCGTGCAGCTCGCGCATCACCGGCTCCGTCTGCTCGTTGAGCAGCTCGGCATACGGAACAGGGTGAACCGGGCTGTAGACCTGCTTGTACTCAACGCGCAAGCGCTCGCGCAGCTCAACATCGTCGGGCACCAGCGACTTCCAGATGGCAGGCTCGTTAGACCCCGAAAGATCGGGGATCTCGTCAAAGTGGAACCCCTTTTCCTCCATAAACGCCACGCGGCGACGGTTGTAGAACCACTCGGTATCGACCAGCACGCCGTCCATATCAAACAGCACTGCCTTGATCATACGCATCTCCTCCCACCTGCCAAAAAGGGACAGGTTTATTTTGGTAGGTTTTATCTGGTGTTTTGCGACGCGACAGACACGCCCCCAAAGCAAAAAGGGGACGGGGCGCAAACCCCATCCCCTCTCAATCAACCCGTAAGGTCTACTTACTTGTGATTAGTAGGAAAGCTTCCACATGTAGCGACGCATGGTCAGCGGGTGCTGACGGGCCTCGGCGATCTGGTTGCCGTACTCGCGCATAACGGCGAGGTGCAGCAGCGGGTTGAAGTAGGTGACGACGCTCGCGGGCACGGCGTCAGCCAGGCCGTAGTCCTTGGAGTCGATCAGAGCGACCTTGGCGCCCATGCGCTCAAGGAAGGTGAGGGCGCGAGCGTCCATCGGACGGGTAGCACCATCGGACATGAAGAAGACGTAGGGCTTACCCTCGGTGGAAACCTCGAACGGGCCGTGGAAGTACTCGCCGGTGTTGTAGGCGGCGGCGTCGATCCACTGCATCTCGGTGAACAGGAAGGCGGCGTGAGAATAAGCCATCTTCTCGGAGGCACCGGAGGCCATGAAGTAGATCATCTTGTCGTCCTTGAAGTCCTCGGCGAACTTCTTGGCGAGCTTCTTGCAGTGCTGAGCGGCGTTCTCGCAGAGATCGAAAACGTTGGTGAGGCCGGTGATCATGTCCTCGTAGTGGTCATAGCCCTCGGTCTGCTGAAGGATCTCGAGAGCAAGAGCGATGGCATAGCCGGGCTTCTCGCACTTGGCAGCGTAGTTGGCGTGGAAGCCGTGGACGATGACGTGGTCGGCGTCGACGGTCAGAGCGGAGCCAGCCTTGTTGGTGAGGGAGACGACCGGGCAGTTGTGCTTCTTGGCGGTCTTGTTGGCCTCGACGGTCTCGGGCGTGGAGCCACCGAGGGAGCAGGTGATCACGAAGGTGTGCTCGTTGACCCAGGAAGGCGTGTCGTAGTTGAACTCGTTAGCGGTGAAGATCTGAACGTTCAGCTTGTCCGTGTTGTTGGCCAGGAAGTACTTGGCGGGGTAAAGGTCGGACATGGAAGCACCGCAGCCGACGAAAGCGACGCTGTGAATCTCGTGGTTGGACAGGACGTCAGCGACGATCTGCTTAGGGAGGTTAAGGTCGATCTCGTACATCTGACACATTCCTTTCGATTTGTTGCGGCGCCACATTGCCGGACGCTCGCAGGGTTACCGTGGTTAGGACCGAGTCGCCGGCCCGTTGAGGATGTGTCAAAGGAACTGTCCCTTTGACACATCTAGGGATGGAAGCCTGCCTGGGGTATGGGATGCCAGGCAGGCCCCCGGGGGAAAGCGGTTAGGCGCTTGGTCGCGACTAGGCCAGGATGCCGGCCGCGGAGAGGGCGATGCCGCCCACGATGGCGATCACGAGAAGCCAACCGGTGTTGACGTTCTTCTTGATGAGCCAGTACATAAGGCCGGTGAGGCCGAGGGAGATCATCTGGGGCATCATGCCGTCCAGGATGTCCTGGATCACGACGGTGCCGTCAGCGAACTGCAGCGGGGTGGTGGCGCCGATCAGCGTGGCGATCATGCCGCCCACGGACATAAGACCCACGATACCGCAGACATACATGAGCTTCTCCATGAGGTCGCCGCCCTGGAGCTTGCTCAGGTACTTGTGGCCGCCCTGATAGCCGATCTTGGCTGCGAACCAAGTGATCAGCACGGAGGGCACGATGGAGATGAGCATGGCCAGGATCGGGCCCATGATGGAGCCCTGCTGAGCCAGCTGAACACCCAGGCCAAAGGCGATAACGCGGATGGTGCCCTGGAAGAAGGAGTCACCGATGCCGGAAAGCGGACCCATAAGGGAGGTCTTGACCGCGTTGATCGAATCGGGGTCGAAGTTCTCGGGATCCTTGGCGTACTCTTCCTCCATGGAGGCGGCGAGGCCTAGGATGAAAGCGCTCGTCTGCGGGGTGCAGTTGTAGAACGCCATGTGACGGTGGTAAGCCTCTTTCTTAGCGGCGAGCTGCTTGGGGTCGGACTCATCCGGATAGAGGCGATCGAGCGTGGGAACCATGCCGTAGAGGAAGCCCATGTTCATCTGACGCTCGTAGTTCCAAGAGGCCTGGATGGCCCAGGAGCGCCAGAAGAACTGGCTGACCTTCTTGTTCAGGGACACGTCCTTGGTTGCGGTTGCCATAGTGTGTTCCTCCTTAGTCTTCGTCGTCTTCGAGCGGATCGTAGTCGGAATCGACACCGGCGGCTGCATGGGAACCGTTGAACTTGAAGCCCATGAAGACGACAGCCAGGCACACACCGATCAAAGCGACCGCGATGACGGACAGGTTGAGGTAAGCGGCGAGCAGGAAACCGATGAACAGGAACGGAGTCATACCCTTCTTGATCATCATGGTGAGCAGCAGGGCCAAGCCGTAGGCGGTCATGATCTTGGTCGAAACGTTAAGACCAGTGGACAGCCACTCGGGAACCATGTTGACGATGGCCTGAACCAGGTCGGTGCCAACAAAGACGGCGAGGAAGATCGGCAGGAAGTACATGACGGCGTACAGACCGGAGCCGGCGCAGATGTGCATGCGGTAGGCGGTCTTGAACTTTCCGTTATCGATCGCGCTATCTGCCACATGGGTGAGGGCGGCGATGATGGAACGGAACACGATGCCGAGGAGCTGACCCAGGACGGCGACCGGGATGGCGATCGTCATGGCGGTCTCGGCGGAAGCATCGGTCAGGCACGCAAAGGCAGCGGCCACGATGCCGCCCAGGACCATATCGGGCGGAACGGCGGCGCCGACCTGCACCAGGCCCATGGACACGAGCTCGACGGCGGCACCGACGGCAAGGCCGGTGGGCACATCGCCCAGCAGCAGACCGACGAGCGTAGCGCCAACGAGAGGCTGCTCGAAGTTAAGACGACCGAGCAGGCGGGAGTCCCACATGCAGAACACGCCGACGAGGCCGACGAGCACCGCACTGATGAACGTATTCATACCCTTCTCCTTTCAGTCAGGCAAAAGCCTGGTTGATTACAGCTTGGCGTCGATGTCGACGCTCTGATACGTAGGGGTCTGCTGGACGTAGAGCTTGATGCCCATGTCGAGCAGCTGGTTGACGTCGGCCTTCTGGGTGGCGTCGAGGAAGACGGAGCTGTCCTTGCCGCCGACCTGATCGGCACCGTCGTGGTTGGCGGTGGCGCCCAGGTTGATGGCGTCGAGCTTGTAGCCCTGGCAGAACTGCAGCATCTCGGCCGTGTTGCCAAAGACGAACATGACGCGCTCGCCGAGGGTGTTGAGCTTGTCCATCTTGGCGAGGGCACGCTCGACGGTGAAGACGTTCAGGCGCACGCCCTGGGGCTTGGCCAGCTTAAGAGCGCCCTTCTTGATGTCATCGTTGGCGGCAGCGTTGTCGACGACGATGATGCGCTCGGCCTGAACCTTGGTGGTCCAGGTAAAGACGACCTGGCCGTGCAGCAGACGGTAGTCAAGACGTGCGAGGACGATCTTGGCGGGACCGGAGCTGTGACGGGACGCCTTGGCCTTCTTGGCGGGAGCCGCGGCGACCTC
>URBP01000073.1 GCA_900546105.1 uncultured Collinsella sp. | reverse complement strand
GATGAGCTGCCGTGCGTTTATATCTGCTTGCGCTTCGGCCGGCGCATCGGTCTCGAGCAGTAGACGGTCGAGTGGAATCTGTCGGGCATATTCGCGACCGCGCTTGGTGGCGAGCATACGCTCGTTCACGGAAAAATAGCAGCCTGCGTTTCGCGCACGGACGAACTCGTTCGAGGTACCGCTAAACCAGTGAAAGATGACGGCGGGGGAGTTGGGGCTTGGGGTGAGCAATCCATAT
Organism: uncultured Collinsella sp.; assembly: GCA_900546105.1. GTDB lineage: Bacteria > Actinomycetota > Coriobacteriia > Coriobacteriales > Coriobacteriaceae > Collinsella. The sequence continues at coordinate 10,562 of URBP01000073.1, read as the reverse complement.
GACTCAAGGGCGTCCAGTACGGTTCCTGCCGAACGAACAGCGTGAATTGATATCACGCGCCCGGCAAGAGGGTGCTGCACGAGTGCATCGCAGAGCCGGTCAAATGCCTGTACTTGTAGCGGCTCGCTTCCGGCAAAACGAACGGAAAAGTCGAGCCCGATCTCGCCGATCAAGCGTTCTTGTGCAGCGACTTCGCAAAGCAGATTGATTTCAGCGTTGCCACATCGTCCGTCGGCGAGCCACCAGGGATGGAGGCCGATGCCGGCAAAGATATTTGAACGGCCGCAGGCGCGCTTCTTGGCGCGTGCAAAGTCGTGCGGATCGACGCCGCAGTCAAATAGAATCAGGCCCAGCGCCGTTGCCTCATCGGCAACGGCGTCCGGGTGAGCCATTAGATCAAGATGGCAGTGTGCATCAAATAACCGGGGCTCCATCTCGGCGCGCTCCGCTAGTCTAGGCGCTGGCCATCGGCGCGCACGCGCTCGGTGCCGCGGCCACTGATCTGACGGATAACCTCGCCGGCGATCATCTGGCCCATGATGGGCGGCATAAAGCTGGCGGTTCCCAGCTCGGTGCGCTCGTGGATGTTGGAAGGATCGCGGGGCTGTGTCTTAACCGATTCCTCGCAGCTAAACAGTACGTGTAGGCTCTTGATTCCGCGCTTCTTACATTCTTTGCGCATAATGCGGCTCATGGGGTCACGTACCGTATCGAAGATGTCGGCAAAGCGGAGGCACTCGGGATGGAGTTTGTTGGCCCCGCCCATGGAGCTAACCAAACGGATGTCATGGTCCTGAGCATATTTGGCAATGGTGAGCTTGGCCGAGATGGTGTCGATGGCGTCGACGACGTAGTCGAGCTTGCCACCCGTCTGCTCCAAAACGCCCGCGAAGAACTCGTCGATGTTGTCGCTCAGCAGGTATTCGGTGCGCTTGATAACGCTGGCGGCGGGATTGATGTCGTGGATCATGGCTTCCATCACGTCAACCTTGCGCTTGCCGACGGTGCTATGAAAGGCGATGGCCTGGCGATTGATATTGCTGGGCGCGATGATGTCCTTGTCCAGAATGACGAAATGACCGATGCCGCCGCGGGCGAGTGCCTCGCAGCAGTTGGAGCCCACGCCTCCGCAGCCGAGCACCAACACCGTAGCATCGGCGAGCTTATCGAGTGCCTCGCGGCCCATGATGATCTCGAGCTTGGTGTCGCGTGTCTCGATGGCGGCTACGGCAGTGGTTTCGGTCATAAATATCCTCCGATGGGGAAGCAGGTCGTGTTTTAGCTATCGCCATTATAGGTATTATTACGATTCCATTTGAACCCTTGGGGTTTGTTGAAATGGGATCGGGATTCGCATAAGATAAAGCAGATGGCACCCGTTGCAGCGGGTTGGCCAACTCCCAAACACGTTTGTAGCGTGAGAAGTGGCCGTCTTCGCATTACGCGGAGGCGGCTATTTTTTTGAGTACAAGATTAGACAGTTAGACAAACATCTAAATATCGAGTATAGTGTGCGCGTCATGAGAGATGATGAGAGGAGGTCTTATGCCGGGAGAGGGTTTTAAGGCGCTTGCCGATCCAACGCGACGGCGCATTTTGGAGTTGCTGCGCGAGGGCAATTGTACGGCCGGGGAGCTTGCCGAGCATTTTGACATCAGCAAGCCGTCATTGAGCCATCATTTGGCGACGCTCAAAAACGCCGGGCTGGTGACCGACGAGCGCCATGGCCAAAACATCGTTTACAGCTTAAACACCACCGTCATGCAGGACTTGATTGGCTGGTTTATGGGCTTTACAGACACTGAAGGTGATGAGGATGAATAACGAAAACAAGGGCATACACGCCACGGGGGTATCGCCGCGTGTATGGGCCATGCTTGTTGTGGTCTGCGCTATTAATGTCGCGGCGCACCTTATGGTGATGCCGAGCTTGCCTGCACAGATTCCTACGCACTGGGGAGCGAACGGCGCCGTCGACGGTTGGGGCCCTAGCTGGATGGCCTCCGCGCTCGGCGTGCTGCCTCTGGCACTTCTTGCAATGTTCTACGTGGTGCCACGCATTGACCCCAAAGGTGAGGCATATCGAACCTCGGGCAAGTTCTATCAGGGCTTCGTAATCGCCTTCACCTTTTTAATGTGTGCCATAAGCTGGTTGGGTGAGCTTACGGTCTGGGGCGTGGTGCCGGCGGTCGGTTCGGTCAACGTGCTGATTTCCGGTGCTATCGGTTTGCTGTTCATCGGCGTAGGCAACTACTTGCCGCGTGTGAAGCAGAACTATACGCTCGGTATCAAGACGCCTTGGGCGCTTGCCGATCCCGAGAACTGGCGCCGTACGCAGCGTTTTGGCGGCGCCTGCTTTATGGTGCTGGGTGTTGGTTTGATTGTGATGGGCGTGGCGGGTAGCGTGCTTTCGAGTGAAGTCGTCGCCGCGGTGATTGCGGTTCTGGCGTTTGGTTCAGCTGGAGCTGCCTACGTCTATTCGTATCTGCTGTGGCGCAAATCGCAGCGAGCCGCTCGTTAAGGTTGCGGAAAACTAGCGTACGCAGTTCATAGTGTGTTAAGGGGGACTTTTCCCAGGTAGTATTAGGGGGTGTGGGCAACCATGCCCCTTTTTCGTTAAGTTTCAGAGCTGGTTTCCTCATTTCGTTTCCACTAAAGCGAATCAAGAATAGGGAAACAGCAGGTAGAAAGGATAAAACAGGCAAATGGCAGAGTTTATCTACCAGATGTATCAGGCTCGCAAGGCCCATGGCGACAAGGTAATCCTTGACGACGTGACCCTGAGCTTCTACCCCGGTGCCAAGATCGGTGTCGTGGGCCCCAACGGCATGGGCAAGTCGACCCTGCTCAAGATTATGGCCGGCATTGAGGAGGTCTCCAACGGCGATGCCAGGCTCACCCCCGGCTACACCGTGGGTATCCTGCAGCAGGAGCCGCCGCTCGACGACGACAAGACCGTCATCGAGAACGTGCGCATGGCGTTTGGCGACATGATCGCCAAGGTCGATCGCTTCAATAAGATCGGCGAGGAGATGTGCGACCCGGATTGCGACATGGACGCCCTCATGGCAGAGATGGGCAAGCTCCAGGACGAGATTGACGCCGCCGACGGCTGGGATATCGATTCCAAACTCGGCCAGGCCATGGACGCTCTGCAGCTGCCCGATTCCGACATGCCGGTCAACGTGCTTTCCGGCGGCGAGCGCCGCCGTGTGGCCCTGTGCAAGCTGCTGCTCGAGGCTCCCGACCTGCTGCTGCTCGACGAGCCCACGAACCACCTGGACGCTGAGTCGATCCTGTGGCTCGAGCACTTCCTGCACAACTACCAGGGCGCGGTGCTTGCCGTCACGCACGATCGCTACTTCCTGGATAACGTTGCCGAGTGGATCTGCGAGGTCGACCGCGGCCACCTTTATCCCTACAAGGGCAACTACTCCACGTATCTGGAGACCAAGGCCGCGCGTATCGAGGCGCAGGGCAACCGCGATGCCAAGCTCGCCAAGCGCATGGAGGCCGAGCTCGAGTGGGTACGCAGCTCGCCCAAGGCTCGCCAGGCCAAGAACAAGGCCCGTCTGGCTCGCTACGAGGAGATGGAGGCCGAGGCCCGCGCAAGCCAGAAGCTCGACTGGACCGATATCCGCATCCCTGTGGGCCCGCGTTTGGGTAACAAGGTGCTCGAGGCCCATCACCTGCACAAGGAATTCGACGGTCGCGTGCTCATCGACGACCTTTCGTTCACCCTGCCGCGCAACGGCATCGTGGGCGTCATCGGCCCCAACGGTGTCGGTAAGACCACGCTGTTCAAGACGATTGTGGGTCTGGAGCCGCTGACTTCGGGCGAGCTTGAGGTGGGCGAGACCGTCAAGATCTCCTATGTCGACCAGAACCGTTCCGGCATCGACCCCGATAAGAACCTATGGGAGGTCGTCTCGGACGGCCTGGACCACATGATGGTCGGCGAGACCGAGGTTCCGAGCCGCGCTTATGTGGCGAGCTTTGGCTTTAAGGGCCAGGACCAGCAGAAGCGCGCTGGCGTACTTTCCGGTGGCGAGCGCAACCGTCTGAACCTGGCGCTCACGCTCAAGCAGGGCGGCAACCTGCTGCTCCTCGACGAGCCTACGAACGACCTCGACGTCGAGACGCTGTCCTCGCTCGAAGCGGCGCTGCTCGAGTTCCCGGGCTGCTCGGTGGTCATTAGCCATGACCGTATGTTCCTGGACCGCGTCGCCACGCACATTCTGGCGTGGGAAGGCACCGACGAGAACCCGGGCAACTGGTATTGGTTCGAGGGCAACTTCGAGGCCTATCAGGCCAACCGCATCGAGCGCCTGGGCGAGGACGCGGCCCAGCCGCATCGTATCCACCGTAAGCTGACGCGCGACTAGTAGCAAGTAGAAAGGCCGCCACCAAGGGCGGCCTTTCTTGTAGCAATTGCACTGCAGCTATGTCCTGGCTGCTGGTTTGATTCATAATCAAAGTCATCTCTTTGGGATTAAAGCCCGTTTTTGCTATGAGTGATTTTCTAATTCCGTTTAAAACGTAAAGACGCATTGGGTTGCAAGGACATAAGCAAATCGAATTGAAATATAACCAGTGCTGTAACGTTACAAAAAAGATTATAGAATAGGAGTACCTTATAAGTCGCTTCTCTAGAAAGAAGAACATATGCTTTCGCGTCGTCGTTTTCTGCAACTTGTCGCGTCTTCAATTGTCGCCTTAGCCGCACGTCCGAAAGAGGTTTTTGCTTCGACGGGCAATATTGATGGTGAGCAGATACAATTTACTTCTGAAATTGCGCAAGAGCTTGCCGATAAATATATAAAGGGACTCCTCGGCTATTCGTATACGCCTTCTGACCCTATTCCTTTTGTAGATGTTGATGGGTCCCCGCTTGGTTACATTGTTCCGGTTGTGACATCCAATAGAGCCGCGGGCTATTTGGTTTTAGATGCTTCAGATGATGAAATACTTACGGGATATCGTTTTGGAGACGGCTTAGTCAGCCCTATGGATCGGGGAGGAGATCTTGGTGTCGAGTCTTATTCTTTCAATAACCCAGTCGTAATGATCAATCCATTCGAATTCGGCGTGCAATCTTTGGACGGTTCAATAACAACAAATTGCGGAAGAACAATCCCGGCTGTTTCCATAGAAGGACGGCCTGTCGTTTTATCGAATAAACCTTCAAGCTGGAACGATGTTGTAATTTACGCAACTCAAATGCAGGATTACACAGTATCTGGATTTCGTTCCATTTCTCAGTTTATGTCATATGATGAAAGCGAGATTAAGAGGCTTACCGCCCACTATGCTTGTATGGTGACAGCTTTTTCGAACGTTGCGGAACTGTATGGCATTGCCAATTTATATAGCGACCCTTCGCAATATATGCAGATATGGAATTACACCAATACCCATGCTCTTTCCGATGAAGAACAGACTGTTCCCGGCGTTGTTTTGGGTGGAACGCCGATATCAACCTGTGCAACGGGGTTTACAAATTACTGCGCAAGCAGAGGAAGTACTCTTATCGCCCGCACTGTCTCCTCTCCGGCTATCGCGAGCATTCAAAATGAGATTAACTCTAATAGACCGAATGTTTTACATGCGAGTTTGTACAACGGATCAGCCCATTCTGTAACAGCGGAGGCTTACGCCACACTTACTGGTAAGAAAACTGGAGAGACAAGGCAGATGATTGGCATAGCGGACGGCTGGAATTCATCTTTATCCTTCCTGAAGTATGATCAGAGCTATTATGCGTGGACTTATGGAACGACTTTTTCGAAGTAGGGCGATTCGTCTAGCTCTGTCTTTGGTGCTGATGGCTTCATTGGTGGGCTGTTCAACAAAGGAAGAGATATCGCGCGGAGGTTCCGGAGAAGTGACTGCGACAGACTCAGGTTCATTAGAAATAGCTGGCGGGCATGCCGATGTGATGTTACAAGGAGAAGGCGTGCTTAGGTCGATTGATGCTGAAGACGCTGTCTGCTCAATAGAGGATTTGAAGACAGGTGAAACTGCATCGTACCGAGTTTCAGATAATGCTGCGAATATGATTGAGTCGATACCGACTGGAGCGCAGGTTTCTTTTAGATACTTTGCTCCGCAACTTGAGGATGAGCTTGCTTCTCTGGTGTCTATATGCGCCGATGACAACTAAAAGGCCTGAATTCAAACGGCCTCGGATGGTCAATTGGCTATCCGAGGCCGTTTTTTACTCGACCGGGGCTTCGACCTTGTCGATGGCCCAGGTGGCTCCGAGGCCGCCGGTGGTGTTGCGGCGAATGCGTACGGTGACTTCGTGGCGTTTGCCGGCCTGTGTGTAGCGCAGGGGGAAGCTCGCGCGGTTACGGCCAGCCTCGATGGTACCGCGCTCGCGAGCGATCCAGTAGTACTCGCCGACGATGCCGAGGGTGTCGGCGCCGTAGGGGAGATAAGTCGACAGCTGGTGCAGCAGCGGACTAGGGCAGAAGACCTCGGTCGCGAAATCGATGGGGAAGTCCCCGGGGATGGTCGGTGCTGCGGGAGCGGGGGCCGGTGCTGAATTGGGGACCGGAGTCGGTGCAGGTGTGGGAGCCTGGTCACAGGCGGGTGCGGATGCGGACTCAATGACAGGTGCAGACTCAGATGCCGCTTCTGGCTTAGCTATGGAATCTGTCGGTTCCACGGAGATGGACGTGTCTTCGGTCCCGGTTTTGGCACCGGCCTGCGGAGTGTCCTCTGCCTCGACGTTCGGCTTGGCCTCGACCGGCGTGGATACCATGGTGGTGATGCCGGCGTTGGCGTTCTCGGGGTCATAGACAACCGTGAGCGAGATGGCGGGCTGCGGCGTCTCGGGTTCCGGCGTCGCCTCGGTAGCGTCTTGATTCGCGGGCTCGTCGGACTGGTCGTCCTCGGCGTTGTCGCCAAAGACATCGCTGTTTTGGAACGCAGGCGTCTCGGGTTGGCCGGCGGTTTCTTCGGCTTTCGACTTGGGAACCTCGTTGAGCTCAACGGCGGCTTCCTGCTCAGCCATGACTTCGGGCTCGGTCGTGGCAGCGATTTCAGTTTCGACCTCTGCCGTTACTTCAGCAGTGACTTCAGCCTCTACCTCGGGCTCGGGCTCCGGAGCGACTTCGGCCACGGACTCGGGCTCGGGACGCTTAACGTGCTTGGGACGCACGGCCTTCAGGTCCTTCTCGCCGCGCTTTTTCTTTTGTAGGACTGCTTGGCGCCCTTGGCGGCCTTGGGCTTGTCCTCGCCCTTGGCAAGGGCAGCATCCCAGGCCTCATTGGCGATGACGGTGGCATACAGACGTCCGCCCTTAAAGACGGTCAGCTTAATGCAGTCGTCGAGTTCCTCGAGCAGCTCGCGCGTGGACTCGAAGCCCAGGTCATAAGCGGTCATATCGCCAGCGGCGAGTGTCTCCTCGACCTGTGTCATAAACGTTTGCTTGCCGCATCCAATCGCATCGCGCAGCAGGCGATACAGATAGATGTGGTTGCCCAGCGATAGCGTGGGCTTAACTATTGTCTTGCTCATGGCAAATCTCCTCTTTACACACCAAAGCATCTTACCATCGCGCAGGGCTTGCCACCTCGGCGCCCAAAGCAAACGGGCGCGACCGTTGCCGGTTCGCGCCCGTTATACAGGTCGGTTATCTGTGAGAGGCGATCGTGCTTAGTTGCCCGATGTCGTGCCTTGGCTCGAGCTGTCGGATGCCGTGCCGGATGCGGTTCCGCTCGAGCTGTTTGTGTTGCTGTTGTCGGTTGAGCCCGTGCCCGATGCATTGCCGCTCGTCTGGTCACCCGTGCTCTGCTGAGAGCCGTCGGTCGTTTGGCTGGAGTCGGTCGTTCCGGATTGTGTGCCGCCGCTGTTCGAAGAGGAATCGGTGCCTTGCGACTGATCAGGGGTGGTCGAGGAAGAATCGGTGGGTGCGGAGTTGGCCTGTGAGTCGTTCTGCTGGCTTTGCGATTGGCCGGCGCTGTCCGCGTCTTGCTCGGTCGTGCGCGACGAAAGGATTGGCTCGGGGCGCTCGCCCAGACCCTCACCGGCGGTGGTTATAAGGATGGCGCCGGCGCAGGCGATAACCGCGACGATGGCGATGGCGATCGAGAAGATGATGACCTTCTTTTGCGTCTGGCTGCGCTCTTCCGCCGCCTTGGCGCGCAGGCTGTTGGGGGCGACGCGCGCCGTGGTCGCGCGTCCCGCGACCTGACGCATCTCCTGCGTAGTCGCGGCGCCGCCCAGGTGCTCCTCGGCATTAAGCTCAACGGGCTCATAGGCGCCGGCGGGGTAGTCGACGGCGGCGTGCGTACCTTTGAGGGCTTCGGCGCTGGCAGAGATAAAGTGGCGGTAGACCTGCGAGGACACAACGGTGATGACCGAGCTCACGGCGGCACCAATTACTGAACCAGCGATACCAATCTTGGAGGCAAGCGCCACGCTCGTGGCGGCAGCTGCGGCGCCGGCGATGATCTGGGGAATGGAAATGTCATCGAACAGGCCCTTTTTGGGCGCGATGGCCATGGTCTGTCCGATGGAATGGTTCTCGTGCACGCCGTTGTTGAGCGATGCCGGCGTCATGACGCGCGTGCGCGGCGCGTCGGTGTACTTGGTTGTCATACGGGGTCCTCCCGGTGTAAATCTGCTTCGTTTCGTGTAGCCATCAGGGTACCCACCAGATGTGAATCATACGTGACATTTAACAGATACCATCAACTCATCAAGGGGGCCTGCTGTCTTTGGTGCAATAGCTTGATGCTAAACTGGATTTATGTTTGCGAGGTGGTTTACGTGATGTACCCGTATATGACATTCGAAGATGGAACCGAGGTCATTCATTCTGACCTGATTACAGATGGCGATATTGAAAAGGTTATCGTGCATTTTGAGCGACCGACGGCAGAGGGCTTCGACTCCGCTCGTTGTGAGTTGCCTTCCTGTTCGTGGACTGACTGGGAAGGGCATTTTACTCAGAGTGAAAAACGAGCTTTCGAAGAGTGTCTGAGCAAATTATTTAGATTAGTTCGAATAAAGAAGCTGAATGCGATGACCTAAAGCGTATGCATTTTTAGTATTAGATGCGTATGAAATGGAGGATGTGAATGGATGAGCTAATAGACTTTAAAAAACGATTTCTCAAGAATGGCGAGCTGGTTTCAATTCCAAAAAAGGAAAGCTATAAAAGAATCATGCTGCTATGGGCCGTCTCTTTCTTTGAATTAAATACAAGTTATACGGAGCTTCAGGTTAATCGTGTGCTGTCACAGCTCTATCCTGATTATGCCGTGTTGAGGCGGTACTTGGTTGATTATGGATTCCTATTAAGGGATGAACGAGGCCTGAAATACGAGGTTAATCGTGATGTTCACGGTATTGAGAGCTAGCCGTCCGGTTCGGGTCCTATATATTGCTAGAGGGATAAGCGAAATAGGCAATTGGTGTGCGAATATTGCTTTGCCAATGCTGATTTACGAGGTAACTCACGATGTTTCTGCAACTGCTTTGATGGTCTGCTGCAGATTTGCCCCCTCTCTGTTTTCAGTTGCGCTCGCGCAGCTGCCTCAGAAGATGGGTATCGGGACACTGCAGGCCATGAGATTGGCAGACTTAATTCGCGCGGGATTATTCGTTTGCTATATTTTTGTTGATAGTAAATGGAGTATGTTTGCTATTACGTGCGCGGTATCGCTTTGCCGAACGGTAGAAATGCCCTGCTTTTACTCGTTGTTAAGAGCCAATACGAATAGTATCAATCGCGACGTAATTAATAATTCGTTTGGGTTCCTGCAGAATTTGATGATGGTTCTGGGGCCAGTTGCCGGCGGTTTTGTTGTCGCTCAATTTGGGGCGGAGGCTGTTCTTGCATTAGACGCGCTTTCTTTTGCCGCGTCGTTCTGGTTGCTGCGAGATGTTCCGTCGGTTATCGAGGTTAATGATAAAGAGGGAATAAGCAAAAATGAAAAAAACAGGACTGCATTTAGTGATCTTAGCGCGAAGCACTTGGCAATTGGTTTCCTATTAATCGATATTTCTAGTGGCGTGGCATTCGGCTCTCTGAATTCTCTTTTGCCAGCTATAGCGCAATTGCAATTTGACTCGTCATCGATACAATACGGATTCCTTCAGAGTAGTCTTACAATCGGACTGTTGTTCGGAAATACAATATATGGTCGTTTAATCAGTGGTTCCGATTGCGTTAAATCATATTGTTTTGTGACGTATCTTGCGCTCGGTGCGTATCTGGCGTTTGGCTATCGCTATGCGTCTGGGATATCGTTTATTTTCCTTTTTATCGTCGGTGCCGGAAACGCCATTCAAGATGTGCTTCTCATAACATCGCTGCAGGATTTGGCGAGAGACGGATCTGAATCGATAAGCCTGTTTTCAATTAGGGAGTCTTTGCAATCGGTTGCTGTTGTTATTTCAACACTTCTTGTTTCGCTGTTCACGAGCATCGCGATGTTCTCAATTCTCGTTACAGGACTTGGTGTATTTTCAATTATGATGGTAGTTGTGTTTCAATTGAATTATTTGCGAAAGATGTGACGTTGATATGCCTAAAACGCTTTTAGTAT
>URBP01000072.1 GCA_900546105.1 uncultured Collinsella sp. | reverse complement strand
CGCAGACAACCGTCACCACCTCTACGCTGGAGCTCGGTATCGATATCGGCCGCCTGGAGCGCGCCTTCCAGATTGACGCGCCGTTTACCGTCAGCTCCTTTTTGCAGCGCATGGGGCGCACAGGCCGTCGCGACCTTCCGCCCGAGATGTGGTTTGTCATGCGCGAGGAAGAACCCGAGCCGCGCACGATGATGCCCGAGACCATTCCTTGGAAGCTCCTGCAGGGCATCGCGCTCGTACAACTCTATCGCGAGGAAAAATGGGTCGAGCCGCCTGAACTCGATCGACTCCCCTACAGTCTGCTCTATCACCAGACCATGTCGACCCTCGTCAGCACCGGAGAGATCACGCCGGCCGCACTTGCCCAGCGCGTGCTCACACTGAGCTATTTCCATCGCATCTCGGCCGATGACTATCGCGTGCTGCTGCGTCACCTCATTAAGATCGACCATATCCAGGTCACCGAAGGCGGCGGGCTCATCGTGGGTCTCGCGGGCGAGCGCATCATCAACAACTTTAAGTTCTACGCCGTGTTCCAGGAAAACGAGGAGTTCACTGTTCGCAGCGAGTCGGCCGAGTTGGGCACGATCGTCAATCCCCCACCGCCCGGTGAGCGCATCGCCATCGCAGGCCATTGCTGGATTGTCGAGGAAGTGGACTGGAAGCGTCATACCGTCTTTGCCACGCAGGTCAAGGGCCGTGTGCCGGCCTACTTTGGCGACTGCCCCGGTGACATCAATACACACGTACTCGAACGCATGCGCAAGGCGCTCAACGAGCATGCGGCATATCCGTACCTCATGGGTAACGCACGGACCCGCTTGGCGCAGACTCGTCATACCGCCGAGATTTCGGGTGCGGGAACTAAGCCGCTCATCAACCTGGGTGGCGACACCTGGGTGCTCTTCCCCTGGTTGGGCAGCTACGCCTTCCTAGCACTCGAGCGCATGCTTAAAATCAAATGCGCCGCTGAGTTGGGCCTTCGCGGACTCGACCCGTCACGCCCGTACTTTATGCAGTTTAAGATGAAGGCCGACGAGGAGACGTTCTTTGAAGTGCTCGCCGCCGAAGCCGAGAAAGACTTCGACCCCATCGAGCTCGTCTATCCCGGCGAGGTGCCTTATTTTGATCGCTACGACGAGTACGTTCCCGAGGAGCTCGTGCGCAAGGGTTTTGCCGAAGGCGTGCTCGATATCGAGGGCATGAAGCAGCGCATCCGCAGCTGGCGCGACCACGCATAAGACCAGTCTTTTTGGGACGGGGAGACTTACTTGTCGTGAAGAACGGTGCCGAGGAAGTCGGCATCGAAAGGCACGGCTTCGGCGAAGACATAGTCGCCGTCGCTGGCGATGAGCAGGTAGTTTTCCTCGCCGCCGAACTCCGCATCGCCACATGGGACCACCCAGGCGTGGGCGAATACCTCGAGTGCCGTGGCAGCGCAGTCGCGCAGGAACGTCACATCGCTCCCCTCGTTTGCACTCACGATATTGGCAACGTAGATACCCCCGAGGTTCAGGCTGCCTCGCACCAAACGCAACGCCTCAACCGTCGCCAGCTCGCGTACGGGCTCGGCACCGCCAAAGCAATCGCTCACGACCACGTCGTAGCGACGATGGCCCACGCTCGTCACACCCAGATACGAGCGAGCCTCAGCGGTAATCACCCGCAAGCGGTCGCCCACCGCGCGCTCCAGCTCGTCCAGGTAGAACCATCGGCGCGCCAGGCGCGTAATCTCTCCGTCATACTCGATAACGTCCATGCGCAAGCCCTCGTGCGACATCAGCGCGAACTTGGGATAGGCAAACCCACCGCCGCCCAGTATAAGCATACGGTCGATACCGTGACCATAAGCGTCACGCATTGCGTCCTCGGCCTCAAACACGTCGTCAAACGCACGATAGTACGCAAAGGCGGGCTTAGCCCAACGCTCGCCAACGTAACTCGCGCTTTGGTAGACGCCGCCTTGCACCAATACGCGGACTTCGTCGCCGCCCTCGTCGTGCACGCGCTTCACACGCGCCAACCCATTGCGGGTTCGCGCAACCTGCAGACAGGCAGCACGAACAGCGACAGCGGCCGCACCAAGCGCCGCGGCTCCCAGAGCAACGCCGGCAACGACGCCGGCAGAAACACTCGGCTTGTTCATCTAGAGCTCCTTTTGCAGATAAAGGCCATGGTCATAAAATCCAAGATGGCGATAGTACTCGCGTGTGCCAATCGCGCTAATCACGTTGATACGCGCATAACCCGCATCCCGAGCTATCTGGCACGCACGCTCTACGAGCAAACGCCCCAACCCGTGATGCTGCGCCGCCTGGCCCTGGTCGCCCACGCGTGCCGCCATGCCATACACGTGTACCTCGCGAATCATCGCCTCGTCCGGCATCGTCGGCAACTCGTCCGCATGCGCGGCAACAAACGAATGGTCGGGCAGCGACAACCGCAAAAAGCCCGCGATCTTGCCCCGCGGCGTCACCCACTGCAAAAAGCGCTCGTAAGTCACCGGCGTCTCGTACGCCACTTCCTCATCAAGAGAAAGCTCATCCAAGTCGGCACCCGCGGTACTGATCTCGCGATAGCGAATCTCGCGCACCACTGCGCCTTCTCCACGAGCTGCCAAGCGATTCTCGACGAGCTGACGCAGGTTGGGCTTCTTGTTGCCCACCATAATGTCGTCGGAACTAAAGTCGCGGATCATGCGACTGATGCGGCAGAACGCCGGCGTCACCACGATGTCGTCGGCAAGCACATCGAGCAGCTCTTCCTCGGTATAGGGACGCCACTCGCCGCGCTCATAGCAGCCCACCAGACGCGAGCCCTCGATGAGCGCACACGGGTAGACCTTGACCTCGTCGGGCATAAAGGCCCCTTCGGTCATAAAGCGTTCGTAGTCGCGCTTATCCCCCTCCGGCGTGGCGCCCAGCAGGTTAAGCATAAAATGCGCATGGATCTTAAAGCCAAACAGGCGCGCAAGCGAAAACGCCCGTTCAATCTGCGCCACCGAAATGCGACGCTCGTTGATATCGAGCAGGTGCTGGTCGAGGCTCTGGATACCCATCTGAATCTTGGTACAGCCCAGGCGGCGGATGAGCGTGAGGGCCTGCGGCGTTACTGCATCGGGGCGCGTCTCGATAACGAGCCCCACCACGCGATGCTTCGCCGTCTCGTTGATGTGCTGCTGACGCTCGAGCTCCTCCATCGTTGCCGTCTGCCACTCGACAACCTCGCCCCACGGCGTACCAGGGCCGTACAGACGACGCACCGCGCGGTTATAGCCGCCCACGGCAGCATCCACACGCTCCTGCTCGTCGGCAACGCCGGCAGCAAGCTCAGCCTCGTCAGTCGCAATGCCGGCAGCCCGATAGCGCTCGCGGCGCTCTGTTACCACCGGCGGCAGGGCATCGGCGGGAGCGTCATCGAGCAGGCGCCCCGCCTCGGCACGGCTGATGCCCGGACGCGCCAACATGGGGTTAGCCGCCACACCAGCCACGGCATCGTCATTGAGCGCACGGAATAGCTCCGACATAAACCACGTCTGATACCCTTGCGGATAGTCGCTCCAGGTGCCACCGAGCACGATGAGCTCTATCTTGTCGGTCGCATGCCCCATCTGCGAAAGCGCGGTCAGACGAGCGCTCACCTGCAGATACGGATCGAAGCAGTTTTGCTCCGCACGGGCACACGCCGGCTCAGCGTGCAGATAGCTCTTGGGCATGCGCAGATCGTTGGGGCAAAACAGGCAATCGCCCGAGCATGGCCAGGGCTTGGTGATGACGGTAATGGTCGCCACGCCCGAAGCCGTGCGGCGCGGCTTCATGCGCAGCACCTGCAGCAGTTGGCGTTCCAGATCGGAATCGACATTCCACGCAGCCCACCGAGCCGGCTCCTCACGTTTAACCCGCTGGTAGAACGGCAGCAGTCGGCGCTTTGCCAGGTCGCGTTTGTCGGCGCCCTCACGGCGCGCCTCGGCATGTATCAGTTTGACGAGCGCCTTGTCGCCCACGGTCTCGCCGCGACGCAAGGCCTCGAGTATGTTCAAGATAATCTGTTCCATGCCCCCCATTGTAAAGGCAAAGGCGCCGGAGCCCGTCACGGCCCTGGCGCCTCCATCAAAGAGCATGCCTATTCATCTATATTTGCGGATTCAGCCTGCCGCCATCACTCCGAATCAAACGACATGTCACCCGAACCGACCTTAAAACGATACGTGGCAGACTTATCACCGTTGTCGAATTCAAGATTCAATATGGTCTCGCCATCGTAGCCAAGCGGAAGGAAATCGCTCTCGAAGTCACCGCTGCCCACGGTGAGACTCGCCTTAAAGCCCGCAGAGTTCGGAACCGCTATCTCCACATCGCCCGAGTCCACGCTTACGTCCATCGACTTCGCGGGGGCCTGGTAGAGCTCGAACGTCACATCACCCGAACCGACCTTGGCATTCAGGGTGTCGGTTACAGTGCCCGCAAACTCAACGTCTCCCGAGTCCAACGTCAGGTTGAGGTCATGACACGCAATGTCCGTGACCGTCAGATCGCCCGCTCCTACATTCGCTGTAATGCCCACCATGTTATCGGCAACTTCGCGCGGCAGTTCGACGGTAACCGTGCGGTCAATGGCGCGCTCATCATCGCAATCGAACTGGCGAATCTTGAGCGTAGAACCCTTAACCTCGGCCAGATTTTGGGTTGCCGCATCGAAGGCGACGGTCCCCGTTGCCACGCGACCGCTTTCAATTACGCGCACCGGCCCGCCGGAGACGTGTTTGACCTCGACCGTGCCCGACGTCACGTCCAAGTCAAGCGATGTGAACGCGTCGGCATCAAACGTTTCACTCGAAAGCTGTTGAGGCCGAGCGGAATAGTTACCGCTATTCAAGGAATCGTCCTCGTCAAACGCATCGCCCATACCAGACAAGCCGGATACAACATCGTCGAAATCCCACGGTCCATCAAAATGAATCAAAGTCCGCGAAATGCCAAAGACAAGCCCGATGATGAGCACAAACGCTCCGATGCCAATGCCCAAGCGCCTCTTAGACTCATGCGAGAGCTTCATCATTCATCACCCTCTTTGGCACTCGACTCAGCGGTGGTCGCGGCAGCCATGTCAGCGTCAACCGCTGTGGAAACGTCCTCCCCCTTAGTCCTAGCGACCGCCGGCGCCGGACCAACCTGAATATCCCCGCGCGCCCAATCGCCATCGAGCGCACGTGCCACCCAGTGATAGATGGGGATCGTAAAGAAGATCAGCGCGGCAAAGGGGCCGGCGCCAAACAGGAACATCAGCAAAAAGAACAGCAGCCAGCACACGGCCCAGTACGGGAACGACTGGAACGGACCCTTCACCGGAGTCGGGCCGGCCGCACCGGCACCCGTCACCTGCGCCGTAGCGGCATTGGCGGCCTGTGCGCTCCAGCTTGCCGCTTGCGCGGCCTTGGCCGCGGCATCACTTGCCTGCGTTGCCGCCTCGGTAGCGCGTGCCGCCGCCTCGTGGGTGCGAGCACGCTCTGCCGCCTCGGCCTCGCGCTGACGGGCGCGGTCCTCGTTCTCAAACTCGATATCGTCCTCGATCTCGTCGCTCGGATTGAGCAGCTCGTCCAGGCTCACGCCATAGAGTTTGGCGAGCGAGATTAGGTTCTCGGTATCGGGCGAGCTCTCCGCGCGCTCCCATTTACTGACTGCCTGGCGCGACAGCCCCAGCTTTCGCGCCAGCCCTTCTTGGCTAAAACCCTTGCTGCGACGAAGGTCGGCGAGCCGCTGCGCAGTTTCTACATTCATGGTTCCTCCTATGTGATGCCAGCCGTGCCGCCGGACCGTTTTTGTTCTTAAGGCGCCTTGCACAGTTAAAAATCTATCCGCCACCGCCAAAAGCATGCCACCTATTCTAGTGAGATTTTTGACAACCGGCGGTTGCGGGCACATATGAGCTGCGGAAATGTGTCCAAACAAAGCAATGACCCACGGCTCGGTTGTCCCCGTTGCGGCGTTAACGGTAGTATGGTCGTACTGTTTATTCCGCACCGCCAACGGAGGGAGTCCCGCGCCGTGAACCGCGATTTCGCCTCATCGCTCATCCAGCTCAACAATACGTTCTATCGCGAGCACTCCGCCTCCTTTTCCGATACGCGCCAGGCCCCGTGGCCCGGCTGGGTGCGCACCATGGACGTCGCGCTCGAGCAGCTCGACGTCGCCACGATTGAGCATCCCGTCCGCGTCTTCGATCTTGCCTGCGGCAATATGCGATTCGAGAACTTTGCCGCCGGCGGCGCACTCGCCGCCAAGGGCGTCAACGGCGCAAACCCCTCGGCAGATGCCAGTTGTCCATTTGAGTTCTATGGTGTCGACTCATGTCAAGATTTGGCTATCGATGCACATGGCCACGCCCTGCGCATTCCCAACCTGCACTTCCAGGAACTCGACGTACTCGACGCCCTCATGAAGCTCAACCCCGCCGAGACACCCGATGTGCTCTTTGACGCACCGCTCGCCGATATCTCGGTGTGCTTTGGCTTTATGCACCACGTGCCGTCGTGCGAGTACCGCGTACGCGTGCTCGACGCCCTGGTACGCCAGACGCGCCCAGGCGGCATCATCGCCATCAGCTTTTGGGAGTTTATGAACGATGAGCGTATGGCGCGCAAGGCCGTTCGAGCCGAAGCCCGTGCCGAGCTCACCCCGCCGTTTGAGGGCTACGATTCCGCGCAGTTCGAAGCCGGTGACCACCTCATTGGCTGGCAAAACGACCGCCACGCCTACCGCTATTGTCATCACTTTGACGATCAGCAGATCACCGACCTGGTGCGCGGCGTGCGTACGTTCTACAAGAGCGGCGAGGTCCCCGTGCGTGAGCTTGAGCGCTTCCATGCCGACGGTCGCAGCGGCGAGCTCAACCGCTATGTGATTCTCAAGCGCCTGTAGGTATCGGCGACTCGCCGCCGGGACGCACCGCATCTTTCGGGCAAACTATGTCCACCCTATTTCAACCAATTGACGGAACGCGCAGCTATGCGTTCCATATTTATGACCAAGGAGCCTCATGGGAGCCGTCCACGTTCGCACGCCTAAGAACTTTGTGCTCGAGGAGCGTCTGGAACGCTACGCCGATTCGATTGAGACGAGCCCCGAGGCCTATGCCGGAGATTGGCGCGAAGCTTGCGCGCCAATTGGCAGCGAGCCCTTCGAACACCTTCACCTGGATCTTGGCTGTGGCAAGGGAACGTACCTTGTAGAGCGCGCGGCCCACGAGCCAAACACCCTCTTTATCGGCATGGACCAGGAGCCCATCTGCATCGCCTATGCCGCGCAGAAAATCTGCGAGCAGGAACTGACCAACGCACTCGTCCTGCCCCGAGGCGCCGCATCGCTGCCGCAGCTGTTTGCCGCAGGCGAGCTCGACGCCATCACCATCAACTTTCCCACGCCGCAGCCCAAGGCCAAGTACGCCAAAAAACGACTCGTCCATGTCGACCATCTGATGCTCTACCGCCCGCTCTTTTCGGCCGGTGCCACCGTCACGTTGCGAACCGACAGCAAGCCATTGCGCGATTACGCCCTGGGACAGTTTGCCGCGGCAGGCTACGACACGCTTTGGGTAAGTGACGACGTCCGCCGCGACCATCCCGAGCATCCCGAGACCGAATATGAATGCCGCACGCGCGAGATGGGCGCCGCCGTCTATGGCATTTGCGCCACCCCCGGTGCGCAGCCAACCGACGAACAGCTCACAGCGGGCCGCGTGCAGGAGCAGAGTCTTGCCTGCTACCTGCCCGATAACCTCGATGAGCTCACCTATGTGCCTCTGGGCATGGAAGAAGCCGTCGAGAACTTTAGAAACCGCGCCCGCAAGGGCAAGAAGCGCTTACCGCAGGAGTCCTAGGGGCTTCTGATGGTCGCGGCATCGGCAAACAAGCGCAAATAAGCGCCAGCGAACGGTTCTCAAACCTAAGTGAGTAGACTTTTTAGCAATAGCCAAGCACAACCCGCATAGCAAAAACTAAAACCGCAGGTAGAGCCCTTGCGCAAAAGCCACGTGCTCGCGATATCGCAAAAAGTCTACTCACTTAGTTAGCGGCCGCCCCAAACAGCTGGGCAGAACGCCCCTTTCCTGCATTTTCTCGCGCGCTGGCGTCCCGCGCCGTCGCTACGCCATAATAGTTGGCGAACAAACGGCGAGAGAAAGTAACCACATGGCACAGACCACGACAGATACCGCCGCCAGCACCGTCTCCGGCGCCGGGGCCGCCAGCTCATTCTCGGGCGGCACGGGAACCGAAGCCGAGTTTGGCTCGCTCGGCGCGCTCTCCCCCACCTGGTGGGAGCCCGAGGATGGCAGTGAGCCCGAACCATGGCTCACGCCCGATCAAGCCTTCGAACGCTTCTTTGAATGGACGAGCGATCGCGGCATTGAGCTGTGGGATCACCAAGAAGAGGCCCTCATGGACCTGGCCGCCGGCGATCACGTCATCTTAGGCACGCCGACCGGCTCGGGTAAGTCACTTGTCGCGCTGGGCATGCTCTTTATGGGCATGGCGCAGGGCAAGCGCTGTTATTACACGGCCCCCATTAAGGCCCTGGTCAGCGAAAAGTTTTTCGACCTGGTGCAGGTGCTCGGCCGCGATAACGTAGGCATGATCACCGGCGACACGCACATCAACACCAAGGCGCCCGTCATCTGCTGCACGGCAGAGATCCTTGCCAACGACGCACTGCGCGAGGGCGAAGATGCCGACGTAGGCTGCGTGGCCATGGATGAGTTCCACTACTTTGCCGACCCCGACCGCGGCTGGGCCTGGCAGGTGCCGCTGCTCACCCTGCCTCACACGCAATTCATGCTCATGAGCGCCACGCTCGGCGATGTCACCGCGATCGCCGCCTCACTCGAGGAGCACACCGGCGCTGCCTGCGACTTGGTCGTCGATGCCCCACGCCCCGTGCCGCTGAGCTACGACTACGTGACGACCTCGCTCGAGGGCACCGTCGAGCTCGCCATGCGCCGCGGCGAGGCCCCGCTCTACATCGTGCACTTTAGCCAGGACGCCGCACTTGCGACGGCGCAATCCCTCGCCAACTTTGGTATTACCAGCAAGGAGCAGCGCGAGGCCATTAAGGAAGCTGCCAAAGGCACGAGCTTCTCGACGGCTTTTGGCAAGATTCTCAAGCGCCTGCTTGGATGCGGCGTCGGCGTGCACCATGCTGGCATGTTGCCGCGCTATCGCCTGCTGGTCGAGCGCTTGGCGCAGCAGGGCCTGCTGCCCGTCATCTGCGGCACCGATACGCTCGGCGTCGGCATCAACGTACCCATCCACACCGTGGTGCTCACCGCGCTCACCAAGTTCGATGGCTACAAGATGCGTCGTCTGCGCGCCCGTGAGTTCCATCAGATCGCTGGTCGCGCCGGGCGCTCGGGCTTCGATACCGAGGGCATGGTCATCGCCGAGGCACCCGAGCACGAGATCGAAAACGCCAAGCTCATGGCCAAGGCGGGCGACGACCCCAAGAAGCTCCGTAAGATTAAAAAGAAAAAGGCCCCCGAGGGCTTTGTCACCTGGAACAAGCAGACCTTTGAGCGCCTGATCGAGACGCAGCCCGAAACGCTCAAGCCGCGCCTTCGCATCACACACTCCATGGTGATTAGCGTGGTCGAGCAGGGCGGCGACGCCCGCGCCCGCGTACACGACCTTATCGAGACAAGCCTGCAAACGCCCGAGGAAAAGGCGAAGCTCGAGGTTCGTGCCGACGAGATCTTCGCCACGCTCATCGACTCCGGCGTCGTCGTGCGCACCGAGGTGCCGCCCGCACCCGACGCTCCGGCTGACGCCGCGCCGGACATCGACTACGCGCTGACGGTCGACTTGCCCGAGGACTTTGCGCTCGACCAGCCGCTCTCGCCGTTTTTGCTTGCCGCGCTGGAGCTGCTCGACCCTGAGAGTGAGACCTATACCATGGACCTCATCTCGATGGTCGAGGCTACGCTCGAGGACCCCAAGCAGGTGCTGCGCGCACAGGAGCGCGCAGCGCGCGATCGCGCTATGGCCGAGATGAAGGCCGACGGCGTCGAGTACGAGGAGCGCTTGGAGCGCATTCAAGACGTCACGTACGAAAAGCCGCTCGAGGACTTTCTCGATGCCGCCTTCGACAAGTACTGCCAGGAAGTACCCTGGGCCAACGACTACCAGCTCTCGCCCAAGAGCGTCCTGCGCGACATGCTGGAGAGCGCGAGCGATTTTAAGGGCTATATCCAAAAGCTCGGCATCGCTCGCTCCGAGGGCATTCTGCTGCGCTACCTAGCCGAGGCCTACCGTTCACTCGACCGCACCGTGCCCATCGAGAAGCGCGACGAGCGCCTGCGCGACATTATCTCGTGGCTGGGCTTTGTGGTGCGCTCGGTGGACTCGAGCCTGGTGGACGAGTGGGAGAACGCCGGCAACCCGGCAGCCCTCGATGCTGCGCCGCCGCAGGGCATCGACGAGGTCGTGGCGGACCGCCGCGGCTGCACGCTGCTGGTGCGCAACGCGCTCTTCCGCCGCGTGACCCTTGCCGCCCGCGAGCACGTTCGCGACCTGGGCGAGCTCGACGACGACTGGGGCATGAGCGAGATCCGCTGGCAAAAAGCGCTCGACGCTTACCACGAGCAGCATGAGGAGATCCTCACCGACGGAGATGCCCGCAGCTCGGCAATGTTTTCCATCGATGAGTCCGATGAGAAGACCGCGCACGTATGGCACGTGCACCAGATCTTTGCCGACGAGGATGGCGACCACGACTTTGGCATCATGGGCGATGTCGATCTGGACGCCACGCAAGACGGCGGCGAGGTCATCTTCAAAAACTACCGCGTCGGCTTTATCGAGGACCTGCTCGAGGACTAGCCGAACATACTGGAACGAAACGAAGCGGGGCCGTTGG
>URBP01000071.1 GCA_900546105.1 uncultured Collinsella sp. | reverse complement strand
ACGTTTTCCCCGGCTTTTTTCATTTCGGTGTCAATCCAAATGTTTTTAATCTATCCCCTTAATAACTTGCGGTGAAATAGGGACTGAAATGGCTGTTCAGAGGCCTATTCAGTCCCTATTTCACCGCAACTTATGGGTGGGGATGGCTACGACGCCAGTGTGGCGACGACGGCTTCGTCGCCGGCGTATATGAGAGTGTCGCCATCGGGGATGATCGTCTGGCCGTCGCGTTTGAGCATCACGACGATAAAGGGATGCTTGCCTTGCGGCACATCGCGAAGACGCTGGCCGGCCAGGCGACCGTGGGGAGTCACGGTGACCTCGCGCAGCGTAACCTCGGCACGCTCTTCAAACGTCGGCGCGGCCATCACCAGCAGGTCGCCTTCCTCAATTACGGTATCGCCGTTGGGCAGCACAGGGTGTGCACCATCGCGCAGTACCAAGACAACCAGCATGTCCGTTGCGCTGCCAATATCGGCGAGCGAGCGTCCGGCAAACGGATGGCCAGCACCCACCTTGAGCTTTACAAATGACATGCCGTCTTCGTCGCGGTAGTCGTTAAAGGTGCGGCGCACGTCGCCGGTCGCATCGATCATATCGAGCTTCTTCGCCACCGCTGGCAGCAGCGAGCCCTGCACCACAATGCTCGACACGGCAATCACAAACACCAGGTCAAATAGGTCGTGTCCGCCGGGAACGCCGGCCACCACGGCAAAGAGACTAAAGACGACCGAAGCTGCTCCGCGCAGGCCCGCCCAGCTTATGAGCGCGACCTGGCGGGGGTTCGTCTTAAAGGGCGCCAGGAGCACGCCGACGGCGATGGGGCGGCTCACGAAGAGCATAAACGCCATGAGCGCCAGGCCCGGCAGCAGCATTTGCGGCAGGCGGGCGGGCGTCACGAGCAGGCCGAGCAAGAAGAAGATCGTCATCTCGGCCATCTCGGTAAGGGTGTCAAAGAAGTGCGCCATCTCGACCTTGCCGGTGATGTCGCTTGCACCCAGCACAATGCCGGCCAGGTATACAGCCAAAAAGCCGTTGCCGCCCAGGTAGCTCGGCAGCGCGTAGGCGATGATGGCCACGGCGAACAAAAAGATGGTCTGCGCGCCTTCGGCAGTTGCGTGCGCGCGTTCAATCAGGCGGCCCGCCGCCCAGCCGATGGCAAGGCCCAGGCCCGCGCCCAGGATAATCTGCTTGGCCAGCAGTGTGGGAATGTTGATGTCGTCGCCGGCCGCGAGTGTGGCGAGCACGGCGGTGAGCATGTAGGCGACGGGGTCGTTGGAGCCCGATTCGACCTCGAGCAGCGAGTCGGTGCCGCCCCTCAGCGACAGGCTGTGCTCGCGTAGAACACTAAAGACGCTGGCTGCGTCGGTGGATGCTACAACTGATCCCAGCAGCAGGCCGCCGATCCAGTCGAACCCCAGCGCGAAGTGGGCGAACACGCCGGTGATGCCGGCAGTGATGACGACGCCGAGCGTGCTCAGCAGAACCGCCGGCGCAGCGACGGGCTTGGCACGGTCGATGTTGGTGTTAAAGCCGCCGTAGAACATGATGAACAGCAACGCCGTACTGCAGACGGTTTCGGTGAGCGCGTAGTCGCTAAAGTCGATGTGCGCCGGGCCGTTGACGCCCAGCAGCATGCCGAGCGCGATAAAGATGAGCAGGGTGGGGAAGGGGAGTTTTTTGCCGACGGGTTTGATGGTCAGGCAAAGAATGATGACGAGGCCGATAAAGAGAAGGATCTGGTTCATAGGGGGTGTCCGCTCCTGGGTGGTTGGCGTGGCACGGTCAGTTGTCTGCGGTTATTTGTACCCAAAGATGGTGGGTTTATGGGGTTGGATTGCGGGCGTGCGCGATATCGTCATAGACGGCTGCCGTCTTTGCCTCTGCTCGGAAACCCTTTCCAGCTTTATTGCAACGGAGTACAATGGGTAACATTTAAGTTCAACTTGAAGTTTTAGTTGCGGCACCGGGCTTCGGCCGCAATGCAAGGAGAGGCGTACCATGGCGATCTATGTGACATCTGATGCTCACGGGCACGTGCGCGCGCTTGACGAGGCCCTGTCTAAGATCTCGTTGACGTCCGACGACACGCTGTATGTGCTGGGCGACATGATCGACCGCGGTCCCGATCCGGTCGGCGTCATCAATTTGGTGCGGTCGCTGCCCAACGCTCGCGTGCTTAAGGGCAACCACGAGCAGATTATGCTCGACGCGATTATTGGCCAGGACCCGCTCGATGCCGAGACCTGGGATATCAACGGTGGCTGGACTACGCGTCAGCAGCTCAACGAAATGGAGTTTGAGGCATACGAGGAACTGGTGCGCTGGGCTGCCGCCCTGCCGCTCTATGCGGTGGTCGAGACTGCCGAGCGACCGTACCTGCTGGTACATGCCGGCATTCAGACCGAGGCGGCGCGCGCGTTTTTGCTTGAGCATGGGGTTGATTGTGCCGATGGTGCGGGAGCGGTGGATGCCGATCGCGAGCTACTGCAGCAGATGCTTGCGGTGCAGTCATCCGATGACCTGCTGTGGATTCGTCACGGCTATTGGGATGCGCCGACGGGGCTGCTTTCTGCTGAGGGCAAGGGTCCGGTCGTGGTGAGCGGCCACACGCCCACGGTGTCGCTTGGGCGTTATTGCGAGGTGGGCGGCCTGGCGGGGCTCGATGAGGAGTCGGGCCGCGGGCAGATCGTGCGCCTGGGTGGCGAGGATACCGCTGGCGTGCCCGATCGCATCGATATCGACTGTGCGGCGGCCACCGGTTCCGAGTTCGGCCGCGTTGGCATCCTGCGCCTGGACGACGGGGCGGAGTTCTACGCAAACATTCTTCCCGGCGAGTAATCCGTGCAAAGGGTAGCTAATTTGGGACGGGCTTTTTGACTACTTTTGCCCTTCTGCCCATCAAATGATTTTTCTGGGACGGGGATTAAATAATCATTTGGCTGCCCGCCGGCTAAGTGAGTAGACTTTTTTGGAAATGCCGAGCACCCAACATATTTGCCTCAATAAAACCGCAGGTCACAGACTTGTGCTTTGTCGGCGTGGTCGGCGATTCGGTAAAAGTCTACTCACTTAGTTTTGCGTGATGCATATTGTGCGCAACGAGACCCCAGCCGGGGTGATTCCATTGCAAATTCCGGTACCGGGGGCAGCTAATTAGGCGCCGTATGGGTTTCGGTCGCGCTCGATGCGCTGGCGGATGTGGGCGTACTCGATTATCAGCAACACCAGCAGTAGGGCCATGACCGCCAGGTAGCTCACCACGGCGCCCATCAGGCCCAGCAGGTTGATCAGGATCACCGGGAGCACCACGCTCACGGCAAAGCAGATCAGGTAGATCTTGGTGACGTCTCCGGCGTGGCGCAGCACCGTGATGATGGCGTAGATAAAGTCGATGGCCGCGGTGACGCCGCCGGCGACGACCATCAGCAGCGCCAGCGTACGGTAGCGTTCAAAGCTGAGACCGTACATAAAGCTCATGAGGGGAATACCGGGACCTGCCATAAATGCGGCGCACACGCCGGTGATGACCACGATCAGCGCCATAACGGCAACAATAATCAGGTCAAAGCGACGACGCTTGCGAGGATTAGCCCAAATGCTCGACAAGCGCAGGAGCTGCGGTTTATAGACAAATCCAATGCTCAACAGAATTCCCTGCGCCGGAAAGAACAGGGCATTAAAGTACAGCTGATACTTGTAGGCCAGCGCGCCTTCCATCACGAACTTGGGCATGCTCTCGATAAGGTTAAACAGGAACAGTGCGCCAAAGAGCGGGGCGCACTGGATAAACAGGTGGCCAGCCTCGCGCAGGCTCATGCGGCGTGATTTTTCGGTCTCGAGCAGGGCGAGCGGGGCGGTGACCAGCACGAGCGAGGCAATCGCGGCGATGCCCATGGCCATGGCCGCGATGGGCATGCTGCGCGTGAGGAACAGTGCCACGCTAAAGACCGCGATGACGCCGGCGGAACGCAGCGTTTGGCTCATGCCGGCCAAATAGAGCTTGTCGGCCTGCTGCAGACGGCCCTCGTACACGTCGGCGATGCCGTCGATCACCTTATAGAGGTAGACGCCCAGGCCGATCGTGGCCATCTGCGCATCGTAGCCGCGGGCGCTGCTGTATACCAGGCCGCATGCCAGCGCGAGCGCTCCGCAGATCCAACGATTGAGCTGGAAGGAGGCGAAGGACGTCTTTTCGTCGATGTCTGAGACCTGGAAATTGCGCACGCCGTAGTTGCATGCGATCATGATGAGCGTGCCGGTGACGAAGGCGATGGAGAATTTGCCTGCTTCTTCGGCGCCCACGAGTTGCGTCGACACAATGGTGAGCAGCGGAAACGCCATGCCCCACACGGCGGTGCCGAGGGTGTTCCAAAGATAGTCGCGACTGGTGGCGTGCTCTTCGTATTCCGCTTCCTGCATGGAGAAGCCGCCGCCGTAGACGGCGCCGAGCAGACGGTTCCACCAAGCGTTGACCATGCGGCGGACGGGGCCGGGCTCCCGATCGTGTTCGCGCCGGTGACGGCGCGTGGCCTGGCTGCTGTCGGGGCCGCCGGCGTTGCGCTGACTCAGCTCCTGGATGTGTGCGAGCTCTTCGGCCGTGTGGGAGGCAGGGAAGAGGCCGTTCTCGATGCGACCGCCCTGGGCCTTCGCGGCGCCGTCTCTCGATGCAGCGGGGTTGGAGATGCCATTGCGGCGGGCGATGGCGCGGCGAATGCTATCGAGGGGCGTGATGCTCAAAGCGGAGTCCTTTCTATTGCTGCGCTCTAGTATAGACACCGCGGTGTTCGCTCGTGTTTTTGAACAGGTTGTTCGATAATTTCGGCGGCGCCATTCGGTAGTTGGCACTTAGGGACGTTCCTTATGTGCCGGCACTTTGGGAACGTTCCTAAGTGCCGGCATCCGGGGACGCTCCTTGGCTGTTGCCTGTTCATGAGTGTCCCCAACGACTAGTCGTTTAAAAGCGTCCCCAATGACTAGGCCGCTTGCCTGCGATTTTTGACCGTTGGGCGGGCTTGCCGCCCTTGCCGCAAAAACGTTTTTGCATATCGGGTACAACGGGCTTTACGTGAGTAAAGTGCGCGCCGCGTCCACGTGTCGCGTTTTTAAAGGAGGCCCCATGCCTGGTGTTACCCCTGCAGAAGTTTTGTCCAACTTTGGTATTACGCTCGTTGAAGATCCCGCCGAGAATCAGCCCCGCCTGCTGGTCGATCTACCCGCCGCGGAGCTCGTCGAGCACGCTATCCGCCGCGAAGAAGGCCGCATGGCGTCCAACGGCGCGCTGGTGATCGAGACGGGGGAGCGTACCGGCCGTTCCCCCAATGACCGCTTTATCGTTGACACCCCCGATGTTCACGACAAGATTGCCTGGGGCGCGGTCAACCGTCCGCTGTCCGTCGAGAGCTATGAGGCCATCAAGGCCGGCATCGTCGACTATCTCAACGAGCGCGACGTGTTCGTCACCCGTGGCATGGCAGGCGCCGACCGCAACCACACGCGTCGACTGCTCGTTGCCTGCGAGCGTGCCAGCCAGGCACTCTTTATTAAGCAGATGCTCGCCCGCCCGCTCGCCCGCGAAATCGCGCGCACCGGCGAGCCCGACTTCTGCGTGCTCGCAGCGCCCGGTTACCAGTGCGACCCTGCCATCAAGGGCCTCAACTCCAGCGCTGCCGTGGTCATCAACTTCCAGGAACGCGTGATTCTGGTCGCCGGCACCGGCTACTCCGGCGAGATTAAAAAGTCGATTTTTAGCGTCATGAACTATCTGCTGCCCGTCGAGGACGACGTGCTGCCCATGCACTGCTCGGCCAGCATGGATCCCGTCACGCACGAGACCGCCGTGTTCTTTGGCCTGTCCGGCACCGGCAAGACCACGCTTTCGGCCAATCCCACGCGCCTGCTGATCGGCGACGACGAGCACGGCTGGTCCGACATGGGCATCTTCAACATCGAGGGCGGCTGCTACGCCAAATGCGAGGGCCTGGACGCCTTCCACGAGCCCGAGATCTTCAACGCTGTCCGCTTTGGCGCGATCTGCGAAAACGTGGTGCTCGACGAGAACCGCAAGCCAAACTACGATGACATCTCGATCACGCACAACACGCGCGTGGCCTATCCCGTGGAGCACATTCCTAACGCGTGGACTAAGGGCATGGGCACCACTCCGAGTGTCGTGCTGTTCCTGACTTGCGACGCTTTTGGCGTGCTGCCGCCCATCTCGCGTCTGACGGCCGACGCCGCCATGTACCACTTTGTGACGGGCTTTACGGCTAAGATTCCCGGCACCGAGGTCGGCGTCACCGAGCCCACGCCCACGTTCTCTTCGCTGTTCGGCGAGCCGTTTATGCCACTCGACCCCATGGTTTACGCCAAGATGCTCGGCGAGCGCATTGCCGACGGCCGCACGCGCGTGTACCTGGTCAACACCGGCTGGATCGGCGGCGGCTACGGCGTAGGCCATCGCATCGAGCTGGCCTACACGCGCTCGCTGGTTGCGCGCGCCCTCGACGGTACCATCGAGGACAGCGAGTTCGTGCACGACGACATCTTTAACGTCGACATTCCCACCACGTGCCACGGTGTGCCCGACGGCATCCTGGTGCCGCGCCGGTACTGGCAGAGCACCGCTCGTTACGACGAGGCTGCACACAACCTGGCCGTGATGTTCGAGGAGAACTTCGAGAAGAAGTACTCGCACCTGCCCGAGTCCGTCAAGGCCGCCGGTCCGCACGCTCAAGTACACGCCGACGCCCGTCATCGCGGCCGCGGGCTGCTGGGACTTCGCCACTAGCTTCGCCGTGAGTCCATATCAACCACAAAGGGGACAGGCACCTTTGTGGTGGTTTTGCTCGCGTGGATGACTCGGGTTACAATACGCCTGACATATCGTCCCCTTCTCCGGATGGGGACAGCGCAAGCGTTCTTGTGACGGCACCGTAGGACTTTGAAGGTGGCCGTCGTGAGGGCGCTTTTTGTTTAGGCGCCCTCGCTCGGGCGCGCACGATGAAGGGAGCACGTATGAAGGGCTTTATTGCTGAGGATTCATTCTGGGAGCTGTTTCCGCAGGCAGCGGTCGGTGTGGTGGTCGTAAAGGGCATGAAGCCCGCGGCTCAGATTCCCCAGGAGGACGTGGATGCGATCGCCGCGTTGCTCGACCGCGCCAATATCGATGCGGAGCGTCATCTGACCAGCGATACTATCAGCGAGAACGCACCGGTCAAAGCATGGCGCGAGGCCTACCGTCTGTTCAAGACCAAAAAGGGCGCCCGCTGCTCGATCGAGAATTTGCTCAAGCGCGTGCTCAAGGGCAAGCCGGTCGGTCATATCACACCGGCGGTGGACATCTACAACACGGTGTCGCTGACCTACGCGCTGCCCGTTGGCGGCGAGGACCTGCGCGCTATCGAGGGTAATCTGCGCCTGGCGGTTACTGATGGCGGCGACGCATTCCTGCCGCTTGGCGAGGAGGCGGACGATCCGACGTTGCCTGGAGAGCTCGCCTACATCGATGATGCGGGCGCCGTGTGCCGCTGCTGGAACTGGCGCGACGGCGTTCGAACGGCTCTGTCCGATGATTCGGCCGATGCGTTCCTGGCGATTGAGTGCGTGGAGCCCGAGCGGATGGGGGATTGCCAGGCAGCGATCGATCGCTTAGCCGAACTGCTTGAGCGCTATCTGGGAGCGACGGTTGTCGTTAAGACACTTGTGACCCGCGACAATCCCTGTGTGGAGCTGTAGCGGCGTCTGCGGATCATGTTCGCCGGTCAAAACCACCACAAAGGTACCTGTCCTTTGTGGTGGTTTTTATGTTGATGGGTCAACAAATAGGTCGTGCAGGGCTGGCGGCCGCTGGGTACGGCTAAGATGTTTACCCGTTAGCATTATGCAAGCGAAAGGCGGTCGTCTCCCATGCAGCAGAGCGATGAGACACGTTTCGAGGACTTTGTCGGACTGATCAGCGGGCTCTACAAGGAGATCCAGCGCATTAAGACATCCGAGGGCGCAAGGCTGGGCCTCAAGGGCTCCGACGTTATGTGCCTTTACTATCTTGAGCGCAGCAAGGACGGCCTGACTGGCGCTGACCTGGCTCGCATGGCAGGCGTGACCCGCGCCGCCGTCTCGCGTACGCTCGCGCATCTGGAGGAGGGCGGCTACGTCGAGGTCGACGATTCGGGCGATGCCGCCGTTAAGTATCGTGCTCCGGTGCGCCTGACCGCTCTGGGTGGCGAGAGCATGAGCGAGGCCGACCGCATCATCCATGAAGTGCTCGATACCACCGGTAAGGCTATGGGTGTGGAGCAGCGCGAGCAGATGTATGCGTCGCTGCGCACGATTCTCAACACCCTGCGCGAACTGTAGGGCCGCCAAGGCTTTTGCTTCCAATTAACAACTGCATAGTCCCGTTTGAGCGCGTATACCGTGCCGGGGCCTTGCTGTCAAAATTCCCTGCGCGGGACCTGCGCAAGAAAGGATTCGCTATGTCCATTCGTATTATTACCGATTCCGCGAGCGATATGTCGCCGGCTGAGCATCCCGCTCTGCGTGTTCTGCCGCTGTCCGTCACCTTTGGCACCGATGTGTACATGGATGGCGTCGACATCGATCACCAGCGCTTTTACGAGATGCTCGTGGAGCGCGATGAGCTGCCCAAGACCGGCCAGGTCAACCCGTACGCGTTTTCGCAGGCTATTGCCGAGGCGCGAGAGGCCGGCGATGAGGCTGTGATTATTACCGTGGGCGCTAAGCTTTCGGGCACCAATCAGAGTGCCCGTACCGCACTTGCCGAGGCGCCGGGCGGCGACGTGTACGTGGTGGATAGCAATAACGTCACTCTGGGCGAGCGTATCCTGGTCGAGTATGCGCTGCGCTTGGTGGACGAGGGCCGCAGTGCGGCTCAGATCGCGGCGGCCGTCGAGGCCGTCCGTGACCGCGTGGTCGTCATCGGCCTGCTCGAGACGCTGGAGTACCTGGTGCGCGGCGGTCGTCTGTCTGCTGCGGCCGGCGCCGTGGGTACGCTGCTCAACGTAAAGCCCGTGGTGGCTGTCGAGGACGGTCTGATCGTGCAACTGGGCAAGGCGCGCGGTTCCAAGAACGGCCGCAACCTGCTGAACCAAAAGGTCGAAAAAGCGGGCGGCATCGACTTTTCCATGCCGCTGGCGCTGGGCTATACGGGCCTTTCGGATGCGGTGCTCAAGAAGTATGTCGAGGACAGCGCGGCACTGTGGGCTGGCCACACCGAGGGCGAACTGCCCGTTCACACCATCGGCGCCACCATCGGCACCCACGTAGGCCCCGGTGCCGTCGCCGTAGCCTTCTTCCAGCCCGCCAACTAACCGACCTGCCATAAACCACCACAAAGGGGACACAGGCACCTTTGTGGTGGTTTATGCTTTTCCGGGTGGAAGGGAGCGAGCAATGGCGTCTGAGGGCTTTTTTGAACGGGTGTACGAGGTGGTCGAGCAGATCCCCGAGGGGATGGTCGCCACGTATGGCCAGGTGGCGCTGCTTGCCGGTCGTCCACGAAGCGCGCGGTACGTGGGGTATGCCCTGCATTGTAATCCGCGCCCCGGCGAGATTCCCTGTCACCGCGTGGTGTTTGCCGACGGGCACATATGCGAAGGCTTCGCTTTTGGCGGTTCCGATGCTCAACGTGAGCTTTTGCTAGGGGAGGGTGTGGCGTTTAAGGACGACATGCACGTCGACTTGGCCGCCTGTCGCTGGCCAGCGGGGCTCTAGCGGATCTGCCGTGGCGTAAACCACCACAAAGGTGCCTGTCCCCTTTGTGGTGTTAGTTTACTTGGGCTAACTTATGGAGAAGCTATGGCGGCGCATTTTGTCGTCAAAAAGTAAACCACGGCGAACTATATTGGTTTCAGCAACGGAGCAGGCAATAGGCGATGAAAAAGCCTGCCCTGTTGAGTTTGATTCGCATTCCTCCCCTCTGTGCGATTCAACGGTGTACTTCGGGAACAGGCCCGCTGGCAGCTAACTGCCGGCGGGCCTGTTCCTGTTTGTCGGGAGAGTGTGATGGACGGAGCCGAAGCGGTCCGGCTCCAAAAAAGGCGGACGCCGTAGCGCCCGCCCTATAGCAATCGAAAGCTCAAGCCAGCAGATCGGTCTAGTACACCATGCCCATGGCGTCCTGAACCTCTGCCAGGGTCTGCTCGGCAATCTCGTTGGCGCGACGGTTGCCCTCGTGCAGCACGTCCTTCACGTAATCCAGATCGTTCTCGTAGCGCTGACGACGCTCGCGGATCGGCGCGAAGTACTCGTTGACGGCCTCGGTCACGTACTTCTTGAGTTGGCCGGAGCCGCCCATGCCAATCTCCTCGGCAATCTCGACCTCGGAACGGCTGGTGCAGATGGCTGCCGTCGAAAGCAGGCCGGATACGCCGGGGCGGTTCTCGGGATCGAACGTGATCATGCGCTCGGAGTCGGTCTGGCTCTTCTTGATGCGCTTGGCCGTCTCCTCGGCGGTCATCGAGATGTTGATGGCGTTGCCGTAGCTCTTGCTCATCTTGCGACCGTCCAGGCCCGGCAGCAGCGGGGTCTCGGACAGCAGCGCGTCGACCTCGGGGAACACCTTGCCGTAGCGGTTGTTAAAGCGGCGGGCGATGGTGCGGGTGAGCTCGATGTGCGGCAGCTGGTCGCGACCGACGGGCACCACATTGCCCTTGCAGAACAGGATGTCGCAGGCCTGGTGCACCGGGTAGGTGAGCAGAAGGCCGGTGAGCTCGTGGCCCGAGGCCTCCATCTCGGCCTTGACCGTGGGGTTGCGCGCCAGTTCGGCCTCGGAAACCAGCGACAGGAACGGCAGCATGAGCTGGTTGGCTGCGGGCACGGCGGAGTGCGCGTAGATCATGGTCTTGTCGGGGTCGATGCCGCAGGCAAGGTAGTCCATGACCATGTTGTACACGTTGTCCTGGATGTGCTCGGTCGTGTCGCGGTCGGTGATGACCTGGTAGTCGGCGATGAGCACGTTGGTCTTGGCGCCCATGTTCTGCAGCTCAACACGGCCCTTGAGGGTGCCGAAGTAGTGACCCAGGTGCAGACGGCCGGTGGGGCGGTCGCCGGTGAGCATGGTGAACTTCTCGGGCGTTTTGGCCAGGCCCTCGCGAATGGCGTTGCTCTTTTGCAGCGCGACTTCGTAGCTGTTCTCGTTTGGCATGATTGCTCCTAACGTATGTTCATGGGTCAAGATGATAACGCGTTTATTGGAGGGGCGGGTCGTAAGTAGGCGAGGGGCGGGAGAGCGG
>URBP01000070.1 GCA_900546105.1 uncultured Collinsella sp. | reverse complement strand
CCGTCGTTCCTTTTGAGGGCGACCAGGCTGCTTCCTACGGTGAGGATCTCCGCGCCGCTATTACCGCCATGCGCGAGGAGTGCGATGGCGTGCTCGTCTTTACCGACCTGCTCGGTGGTACTCCGTTCAATCAGTCGATGATGATTGCCCAGGATGTCGACAACGTCGAGGTACTGACTGGCACCAACCTTCCCATGGTTATTGAGCTTCTGTTCCTCCGCGGTAACGCCACGCTCGCCGAGCTTGGCGAGCAGGCCGTGACCGTTGGTCAGACGGGCGTCACCGCCCAGACGGTCGCATCCGTTGCCGGCTCCGACGAAGAGGATATCTTCGGCGACGAGGACGGCATCTAATGGCTGATTTCGGAGCCAACGTCCTGAGCTCCTCGGTCGCCCTTTTAGGCCTGCTTGTCATCATGGGCTTGATTTACACCATCTGGTCGCAAATCAACATGAAGAAGAAGCAGAAGTACTTCAAGGAGCTGCACACCGAGCTCAAGCCGGGTCAGGAGGTTCTTTTCGCCGGCGGTATCTACGGAACCGTCAAGGGCATCGAAGGCGAAAAGGTCCAAATCAAAGTCCGATCCGGTGCCGTCGTAGATGTTTCGCGTTACGCGATTCAGGAGATCAAGTAACTGTCGTCAGCAAATAACGAAAGGAAGCTGATCAACATGGCAGAACCCAACATTCTTCTTACCCGCATCGATAACCGACTGGTCCATGGTCAGGTCGCTACCCAGTGGAACTCCACCCTGGGCTCCAACCTCATCCTCGTCGCCAACGACGATGTGTCGACCAACACCATGCGCCAGAACCTCATGAAGATGGCCGCTCCCGCCGGCGTCGCTACGCGTTTCTTCTCCCTGCAGAAGACCATCGACGTCATTGGCAAGGCGAGCCCGCGCCAGAAGATCTTCATCGTGGCCGAAACACCGGAAGACGTGCTTACGCTCGTCAAGGGCGGTGTGCCTATAAAGAAGGTAAACATCGGCAACATGCACATGTCGGAAGGAAAGCGCCAAGTCGCCACCTCCGTCGCAGTTAACGACGAGGATGTCGCTGCGTTTAAAGAGCTGCAGGAATTGGGGGTGGAGTTGGAGATCAGGCGCGTTCCGAGCACGCCTGTTGAGGACACGAGCAAGCTCTTCTCGTAATCCTCATGATCCACGCTGTCAGGAATGAAACCCTGACATTCTGTACGTGAAATCCAAAGTGCGTACATACATTTTGAAAGGAGGAGCAAGATGGAATACTCGATCATCCAGGTCGCTCTGGTCTTCATCGTCACGTTCGTCGCGGCAATCGACCAGTTCAACTTCCTCGAGTCTCTCTATCAGCCCATCGTCACCGGCGCCGTCATCGGTCTTATCCTTGGCGACCTCAACACCGGTCTTCTCGTGGGTGGTACCTATCAGCTCATGACGATCGGCAACATGCCGATCGGAGGCGCTCAGCCGCCTAACGCCGTCATCGGCGGCATCATGGCAGCCATTCTCGCTATCGCTACGGGCCTCGAGCCCAACGCGGCAGTCGGCCTTGCCATTCCGTTCGCTCTGCTTGGTCAGCTCGGCGTTACCCTGGTCTTCACGCTTATGTCGCCGCTCATGTCCTCCGCGGACAACATGGCTCACAACGCTGACACCAAGGGTATCGAGCGTCTGAACTACTTCGCCATGGCTCTGCTCGGCCTGATCTTCGCCGTCGTCGTCACCCTGTTCTTCATCGCTGGCGCCACCATCGGTCAGACCATCGCTTCCGCCATCCCGACTTGGCTGCAGACCGGTCTTTCCGCTGCGGGCGGCATGATGCGCTTCGTCGGCTTCGCCGTCCTGCTCAAGGTTATGATGAACCGCGATATGTGGGGCTTCTTCCTCATGGGCTTTGGCCTCGCGCTCATCACCGTTGCCAACGATTCTCTGGCAACCCCTGCTCTGCTCATCCTCGCTCTCATCGGCTTCGGCATCGCCTTCTGGGACTTCCAGCAGCAGACCGAGCTGAAGGGTGCAGCTGTTTCTGACGGAGGTGACTTCGAAGATGGCATCTAATGAGTATGTGATCCCGGAGCACTACGAGGATCTCACTCCTGCTCCGCAGCTCGACCAGAAGACCCTCAACAAGATGGCTTGGCGCTCCTGCTTCCTGCAGGCCTCGTTCAACTACGAGCGTATGCAGGCCGCCGGTTGGCTCTACTCCATCATCCCCGGTCTGGAGAAGATCCACACCAACAAGAATGACCTCGCGGCTTCCATGAGCCACAACCTGGAGTTCTTCAACACTCACCCGTTCCTCGTCACCTTTGTTATGGGTATCGTGCTTTCGCTCGAGCAGAACAAGGTTGACATCCCCACGATCCGCGCCGTCCGCGTCGCCGCAATGGGCCCGCTCGGTGGTATCGGTGACGCCCTGTTCTGGCTGACGCTCGTGCCTATCACGGCCGGCATCACCTCCAACATGGCCATCAACGGCAACGCCGCTGCGCCGATCATCTTCCTGGTGATCTTCAACGTCGTCCAGTTCGCTCTGCGCTTCTGGCTCATGAACTGGTCCTACAAGCTTGGCACCAGCGCTATTGACGCTCTGACCGCCAACATGCAGGCCTTTACGCGTGCCGCTTCCATCATGGGCGTCTTCGTCGTCGGTTGCCTGGTCGTCACCATGGGCGGCACCCAGATCAACCTCCAGATCCCCAACGGCACCACCCGTGGCCTCTCCGCTACTACCGTGATCGTCTCCGAGAAGGAGGCCGAGAACTTCACCGGTATGGAGGGCATCGATACCGAGACCGCTGAGGCCGGTACCATCGCCATGACCGATGAGGACGGCAACGCCCTCACCGCTTCCGATGCCGACGGCAACGCTGTCGAGTGCGGCGTCACCGATCTGGGCAACGGCATGGAGTCCGTTACCTACGGCACCGTCACCGAGGATCCGGTCAACTTCTCTGTTGCCGACACCCTCAACACCATCGTTCCGAAGCTTGTCCCGCTTATGCTTACGCTGCTGCTTTACTACATGTTCGCTAAGCACAGCTGGACCCCGACCAAGGGCATTCTGCTGCTCTTCGTTCTGGGCATCCTGGGCGCTGGCCCGCTTGGTCTCTGGCCGAGCATCTGGTAAGGCTCTAGCTTGAGGGGTGTGTCCCTACGCGGCTCACGCCCCGACCCCTTAAGCCATGTGTATGTTAAAAGCCGCGTGCTCGAAAGAGCGCGCGGCTTTTGTTTTCTTGATGATTCGGGTGTGGCAGACAGATAATGCTAAACACCCAAGGTAGTAGCCTAGTTTGAGCAAAAGGGAGGATAGGATGGCGATCGGAGCGCGCAAGCAACCGCTGTACGATCAGCTGGTCGATATTCTGACCGAAAAGATTGACCATGAATATCGCGCCGGTGACATGATTCCTTCCGAGCGCGAACTTTCGGAGCGCTATGGTCTCTCGCGCACTACGGTACGCCTGGCTCTGCAGGAACTGGAGCGTTTAGGACTGGTGGTTCGGCAGCACGGTCGCGGTACCTTTGTGACCGACCGTTCGGCAAAGGCAACCAATCTTATGCAGTCCTACAGCTTTACCGAGCAGATGCGTGCGATGGGTCGCGACCCCGAGACCACGATTCTCGATTTTTGCGAGATGGAGGCCGATAAGAATCTGGCCGAGCATATGGGATTACGTATCGGTGATCGCATTTTTAAGCTCAAGCGCCTTCGTTCTGCCGACAACATGCCCATGATGGTCGAACGTAGCTATCTACCGGTTCGTCAATTTCTGTCCCTAAAGCGACCGCTGCTGGAGCGTAAGCCGCTTTACGATGTGATTGAGCAAGACTTTAAGCAAAAAATACGCGTGGCCGAAGAGGAGTTCTATGCGAGCATAGCCCGTCCCACCGATGCCCACCTTTTGGAAATCGTCGAGGGCTCGCCTGTGCTCGATTTGGTTAGGACTACGTATAACGAGTCAAACGAGGTTGTGGAGTATACGCTCTCGGTTGCTCGTGCCGATCAGTTTAAATACAAGGTTTACCACCAGCGTAGCGATTAGTGTCTGCACCGTTTCCATATGATGATTCTTTGTATTTAACTGGTTACTACCAGATAACCAACCGAAGTGTATAATTGCACGTCAGAGGATTACTTCTAGAGAGAGGTATTAGAAATGTTCGAGAAGAGTGTCGAGGAGCTCACCGAGCTCGGCGCCCAGATCACCACGGCCGAGATTGCTCAGCAGCCCGAGCTTTGGCGTGATACGCTCAACATCTATCGCGAGAACAAGGAGGCCATCGAGGCCTTCCTGGCCGAGGCTCGCGCTATGGGCGAGGGCCGTCTGTCCGTTGTCTTCACCGGTGCCGGTACGTCCGACTACGTTGGCGATACCTGCGCCCCGTACCTGCGTCACGCTGGCAACACTGATCTCTACGACTTTAAGCCCATCGCCACGACCGATATCGTGAGCGCCCCGCGCGACTTCCTGCGCGCCGAGGATCCCACGCTCGTGGTTTCCTTTGCCCGCTCCGGCAACAGCCCCGAGAGCCTTGCTGCCGTCGCCGTTGCCAAGGAGCTCGTCCACAACGTCAAGTTCCTCAACATCACCTGCGCTCCCGAGGGCAAGCTCGCTGTCGAGTCCGCTGATGACCCCAATGCGCTGACGCTGCTCATCCCGCGCGCCAACGACAAGGGCTTCGCCATGACCGGTTCCTACACCTGCATGACCCTGCTCTCTACCCTCATCTTTGACGAGGCTTCCGACGAGCAGAAGGCCGAGTGGGTCGAGACCATCGCCAAGATGGGCGAGGAGGTCATCGCTCGCGAGTCCGAGGTTGCCGATTACCTGGCTGGCGACTTCAACCGCGTGACCTACTTGGGTTCCGGCTCCTTCGGTGGCCTTGCCCAGGAGAGCCAGCTCAAGATCCTCGAGCTCGCTCACGGTCTAGTCGCTACTTCCTACGACACCTCTATGGGTTATCGTCACGGACCCAAGTCCTTCGTCGACGACAAGACCCTCGTGTTCGTGTTCGTCAACAACGATGCCTACACCCGTCAGTACGATATCGACATCCTCAACGAGATCGGTGGCGACAAGATCGCTCAGCACACCGTTGCCGTTCAGCAGGATGGCGCTACCGTCTACGAGGGCGAGTCCTTCACCTTTAAGGGCTATGAGGCCCTCCCCGAGGGCTACCTTGCCCTGCCGTTCGTGATGTTTGCCCAGGCCATCAGCCTGCTCAACTCCGTGCGCGTGGGCAACACGCCCGATACGCCGAGCCCCACCGGCACGGTCAACCGCGTGGTTAAGGGCGTGACGATTCACCCCTTCACCGCTTAATCGCGTCCCCCCTGTAAGGGCGCCCGTCCGCTCATAACGGCGGGCGGGCGCTTTTTGTTTTCACTTGGACCGGGTATAAGCATCACCACAGTCAACTGCTTTAGAAGCAAGGAGTGCATATGAGCACGTACGCAATTAAGGCTGACAAGTTCTTCTTGCCGGCAGGTCCGCAGCTGGGCGGCTATCTTATGGTCGAGGATGGCGTCTTTGGCGCCTGGCAGGCCGACGAGCCCTCTTGCGAGATCAAGGACTACACGGGATCGTGGATCGCACCGGGTATGGTCGATACCCACATCCATGGCTTCTACAACCACTCAACTACCGATAACGACCCCGAGGGTATCGATATCAGCTCGACTGAGCTCGCCCGTCGCGGTACCACCAGCTGGCTACCCACGACGTTCACCGATGGCGTCGAGCAGATCAAGGACGCCTGCGCCGCTATCGCCCAGGCGGACGAGGGTCGCGGCCCCGACTTCTGCGGTGCTCGCATTCAGGGCATCTACCTGGAGGGCCCCTTCTTTACCATGAAGCACGTGGGCGCGCAGAACCCCGCTTATCTTATCGATCCCTCCGAGGAGGTCTTCGATCAGTGGCAGGAGGCTGCGGGTGGTCGCATCGTTAAGAGCGCCATGGCGGCCGAGCGCGACGGTGCCGCTGCTTATGCGGCTGCCCTGAACGCCAAGGGCGTGGTGACCAGCATCGGTCACTCCGACGCCACCTACGATGAGTGCATCGCCGCCATCAACGCCGGTGCCAGCTGCTTTACGCATACCTATAACGGCCAGCGCGGGCTGCATCACCGTGAGCCCGGTGTTGTGGGTGCTGCCATGTCCACGTCCGAGACCTACGCCGAGATCATCTGTGACGGCAAGCATGTAAACCCTGCCGCCATCAAGGCGCTGCTGCAGGCCAAGGGCTGGCAGCATACGGTGCTCATCACCGACTGCCTGGGCTGCGGCGGCATGCCCGAGGGCAGCTACACCAGTGGCGGCATGGATGTCATCATGAAGGACAACCTGTGCTGGCTCGCCGACGGCAAGAGCATTGCCGGCTCGGTGCTTACGCTTGCCCAGGGCGTCAAGAACATCGTCGACTGGGGCATCGCCAGCGCCGATATCGCCATTCGCATGGCAACCGAGGTGCCGGCTCGCTCCGCGCACATCGAGGATAAGTGCGGCAGCATCATGCCGGGTCGCGACGCCGACTTTGTCGTGTTCGACCACGAGCTCACCCTCGTCGAGACGTATGTTGGCGGCCAGAGCGTCGGCAACGCCTTTACCGAGTAACGATAGAAAAAGACGGCGGGCCCGAATCTGCTCGGACCCGCCGTATGGGTTAAACGCTCAAAAGCACCTTCACAGTTACAGCTTGTTAGCGATCTTCTTTGCCGTGCGCTTAACGCCGGCCACCAGGCCTCCTGCAGGATGCTCCTTCTCGTAGGCTAGGCGCTTCTCGCGCTTGGCGTACTCTTCGACGATGATGTCGCCATACTCGTCTTCGATCTTGTCGAAGAAGTCGACGGCGCCCTTAATTTCCTCAGCGGTCGGGTGTCCCTTTTGGACACCGCCGGTGAGCTTGAACGGCCCCCACGTATCAAAACCGGGGCAGCCGTAGACACCCATAAAGATGGCCTGCCTCATGCGGCAGATGCCATCGATATCCTTGCCGTACCACTTGTTTTTGCCACCGTAGGTCATAAGGCCAAACACCTTGTCCTGCGGCTGCAGCACGTTCGTGAGCACGCGTGCCATGTCCTTGTCGATCTCGGAGTAATAGATGCCCGTGGCGACACCGATCAGATGATATTCGTGCAGGTTGGGATACTCGTTTTTGCCGAGCGCCTTGACGTCGAGGGTATCGATTTCGGGGTGCGCCTCGACGATGGCGTCCACGAGCTTTTTCGTATTGCCGTGGTGGCGTGAGGCATAAAGGATGATGGTTCGCATAAGAAGGCCTTTCAGCTGTAATTGCATCAATGTCTGTATGGTACCCCGTTGCATGGCTGGGATACCGGACGCATCGA
The DNA here is from genome assembly GCA_900546105.1 of uncultured Collinsella sp. Taxonomy (GTDB): domain Bacteria; phylum Actinomycetota; class Coriobacteriia; order Coriobacteriales; family Coriobacteriaceae; genus Collinsella. Next base: position 4,052 of record URBP01000070.1, on the reverse strand, counting down.
TGAACGTGCGGGTTTGTCCTTTGGTCAGGGCCGAGACGGGTTCTTGCGAGCAAAAAGCAGTTGTTCGAAAGGATGGGTAATGGAATACGCTCTCTCCAACGATTCGATTTCTATTAAGGTTTCCACGGCTGGTGGCTCGTTTACCTCGATTGAGGCCGGAGGTCGCGAGTACTTGTGGCAGGGTGATCCCACCGTGTGGTCCGGCCAGGCGCCGATTTGCTTCCCGATTTGCGGAGGCTTGCGCGACAACAGCGCCATGACGTTTGCCGGGCATCATGTAAAGCTCGCTCGCCACGGCTTTGCGCGCAAGCAGGAGTGGAAGCTGCTGAGCCAAGGCGAGAACGAGTTGGCTATGTGCCTGGCTTCGGAGGATAACGCCGCGCTGCTGAGCGATTATCCGTACCCGTTTAAGCTTGTCGCTCGTTATGCGCTTGAGGGGGATACCGTGCGCGTCTCCTATGAGGTGACCAACGAGGGCACCGAGGACATGCCGTTCTTTATCGGTGGACACCCCGGCTTTAGGTGCCCGCTCGACGAGGGCGAGGCCTATACGGACTACGAGCTGCGCTTTGAGAAGGACGAGGCTGCGGAGCTCTGCACCGCCGTTCCTTCGACTGGCTTGATTGATGTGGCAAACCGCTCCAAGAACCCCATGGTGGGGAAGACGTTGCCCCTGTCGCACGAGCTCTTCGATTTTGCGGAGACCATCTTTGACGTACTCGAGAGTCGTCAGGTCACGCTTTCCAAAAAGGGCGAGGACAAGGGCGTTCGCCTGAGCTTCGAGGGCTTTCCGTACCTCATCGTGTGGAGTAAGCCCGAGGGCGATTTTGTGGCAGTTGAGCCCTGGGGCGGCCTTTCGACCTGCTCCGATGAGGATGACGTGCTTGAGCATAAGCGCGGCTGCCTTGTCGCCAAGCCCAAGGAGACCGTCGTTCGCTCGTTCACGATTGAAATTCTGTAATTCCGTTTTGTCGACTCGTATCGCGAGGCACTAGGAGCCTGCGAGATAAGGAGCTAAAAATGATCCTCACCGTTACGATGAACCCGTCTGTCGATACGCGCTATCAGCTCGATGAGCTCGTTATCGATGACGTCAACCGTGTGACGCCCGAAAAGACCGCCGGCGGCAAGGGCCTCAACGTGGCCCGTGTGCTGGGTCAGCTGGGCGACGACGTCGTGGCAACCGGTCTGCTCGGCGGCCACATGGGCGCTTACATGGCTGAGCTCATGGACGCCAACGGTATTAACAACGACTTTGTGCCCATCAAGGGCGAGACCCGCATCTGCCTCAATATCCTTCATGCCGGCAACCAGACCGAGCTGCTCGAGAGCGGCCCGACAATTGCCCCCGAGGAGCTCGATGCCTTTACCGCCAAGTTTACCGAGCTTGCGAGCAAGGCCGACGTCGTCACCATCTCGGGTTCGCTGCCCCGCGGTGTCGAGGCAGACTACTATGCCAAGATCACGGGCATTGCCGAGAACGCCGGTGCCAAGGTGTTGCTCGATACCTCGGGTGCTTCGCTCGAGGCCGCCCTTAAGTCCGAAATTAAGCCCGAGCTGGTCAAGCCTAACCTGACCGAGATCAACGGCCTTTTGGGTACGAGCTTTACCACCGACGATGTGGACGAGCTCCGCGCCGCGCTCGCCTCTGATGCCCGCTTCTCCGATATCCCCTGGGTCGTCGTGTCCATGGGCGCTGCCGGCTCCGTTGGCTTCCACAATGGCCGTGCGTTCCGCGCAAAGACCCCCGATATCCCTGCCGTTAACGCTACGGGCTCTGGTGACTCCACTATCGCTGGCTTCGCGCATGCCATTGCTGCTGGCGCGGACGACGAGACGGTGCTGCGTACCGCCAACACCTGCGGCAAGCTCAATGCCATGGATCCCATGACCGGCCATCTGGTCATGGACCGTTGGGACGAGGTCTACAACGGCGTTGTCGTGACCGAGTTGTAAAAGCCTGGGCGTCGGCCCCGGCATTGCTTGCTAGCTCATGTCGACGACAAGTGCGGTAGCATTATGCTGGGGCGCGACGCCGAGTTTGTCGTGTTCAATCCCGACCTTACCCTGGTCGAGGCGTATGTGGGTGGCAACAGCGTCGGTAACGCGTTTGCCGAGTAGCCGCCAAAGAAGCGATCCGAGAGGGGATTTAGATGATTTACGGTGCATTGGGCGATATCGAGGAGTACCGCGGAATGCTCAAGGGCTTCGACGTGCTGATCGACTGGCTCGAGGAGAACGACCCGGCAGAGCTCGAGGTCGGCAGCCATCCGATTCTGGGCGACAAGGTCTATGCGAACGTCATGGCTCCCACGACGCGTTCCGAGGCCGAGGCTCACTATGAGACGCATCAGCGCTATCACGACCTGCAGATCGACGTCGAGGGTCGCGAGGCCTTCAAGGTCGCTACTGGCAGCCTGACGCTGGTCCAGGAGTTTGACGAGAAGGACGACTATGATCTGGTCGATTCCGACGCCTCGATCGCCGGCGATCTTGCCGACGACAAATTCGCGCTGTTCGTTGCCGGCGAGCCCCACATGCCCACGCTCGAGTTCCCGGGCGATGGCGCACAGCCGGTCAAGAAGATCTGCTTTAAGTTGCTTGCCGACGCCTACTGGGAGGAGTAGCGAGCTGCTCGGCTGAGCTGTTCGTATGATGGCGTGATTCCCCTAGGGAAATCACGCTAGGACCCCGCCAAACGTGCTTCCCCTAGGGAAATCACGCTAGGACCCCGCCAAACGTGCTTCCCCTAGGGGAATCACGTTTGGCGGGGTTTTCGGTTTTTGAATAGGGAAGCCTCATTTATTTGCGAAGAACATCGGCTAGCCGCAGGATTGAAATCATCGACCGATAAGTGAGTTCCACTTTTTCGCCCGCAAGCAGTCGTTTCGAGCCAATCTCATCTAGCCCCACAAGCCGAGAAAACAGCGGGCCGCTCATCGTGCCCTCGTCAATTGATTCCCTTATGGTCTTCAAAACGTCCGTATCATGAAGCGATGCCGAGCTGTAGGGGGCAACACGAGCGGAACTCTCAATTAACGACGAGACAAAAGGATGGAGATGCTTTGGACATAGTCCATCAAACACCACATCCCCATTGTCGTTCGAGCCGACCAGGCGCCAAGTATAGTGATCGACCCAGTCATCTCCGTCATATATGGCGTTCATGAGCAACTTCCCGTCTAGAGAGAGAAACCTATTTGGACATCGGGGCGCAAGACCGCAATCCATATCGGGCCTCCAGCAGCTCCAACCCAACGCACCACATAGGTTCCCTTTCGTACATGTGTATCAATCTGCCCCGAAATGCCGGTGAATGCAATTCCAGACCCGTTTGTCGGATAGCAATCGACGTATTTTTGTTTTCCGCTCACAACCTTGTATAGATATATCGTTCCAGCAAAAGAGAAGGGATCGTTCGCGATTTTGTCCGGAAGAACTTGCCACCTCAAAATCCCGCTACCAATATGGTCAAGCTTGACCGTTCCGCCGTCCCCCTCAAAAGTGGCAAGGGGATTTACCCCAGACTGGGAGTCGGCATCGCCCTCCTTAGCAGTTATCAGCAGGCTGCCCGTATAAGACTGCTGAGGCTCACCTTCAGGACAGGCAGCCTCGGCCCAAGAAGGGCCACTCAGGCAGAACAGTCCGAGCAGCATCAATACCAACAAAAGAAAACCCTTAGTTCTTTTCATCTATATCCCCAATGTCTCTCGACATTTGTATATTGTGACTATTTTAGATCTATATGGCCAATTCGAGCCCTCACCATGGCAATTGTTGCAGCTGGGTTTCTATTCATTAAGATTTCACTTTGGTAAATCGCCGCCCGAAGGCGGCTATCTTGTGCAATGGAGCCAGCGACCGGGCTCGAACCGGTGACCCCCGCTTTACGAGAGCGGTGCTCTACCAACTGAGCTACGCTGGCGGCCATGTGGTGACGCAACTGAGGCGTCAACGGCTGTCTATGATACGGGACATCGCACATCCGCGCAAGTGTTCTGACGGCTTTTCTCACTTTAAATGCACTCCTTGATTCTCATTTTCATTGCAAC
>URBP01000069.1 GCA_900546105.1 uncultured Collinsella sp. | reverse complement strand
GAGCTTTCTGTCGCAACGCTGTCGCGCATGGTTGCCGAGCGCAAGCTCTTTCCCTGCTTTGCCGGCTCGGCGCTCAAGGACCAAGGCGTTGACGAGCTACTGGATGGTATATGCGCGCTGATGCGTGAGCAGGCGTGGCTCCCGGAGTTTGCCGCGCGCGTCTATCGTGTCAGCCGCGGGGATCGTGGCGAGCGCTTGGCTTGGGTTAAAGTGACCGGCGGCACGCTGCGCGCAAAACAGATGATCAGCGGGCATTCTAGTGCCGAGGCGTGGGAACAGAAGGTCGATCAGGTACGCATCTATAACGGCGAGAAGTATGAGCTTGCCCAAGAAGTTGCTGCTGGCGGTATTTGCGCCGTGACGGGTCTTGCGCACGTTCGCCCAGGGGACGCCCTGGGCGCGGAGTCCGCGGGCGATGCGCCCGTCATTGCGTCAGTCCTCACCTATACGGTGCTGCCGGGCGAACACGACGCCCATACGGTGTTCAAAGCATTGACTGAGTTGGCGGACGAAGATCCCATGCTCGGCGTAAGCTGGAATACGCATCTTGAGCAGATTCACCTGCAGTTGATGGGCGCCGTGCAGCTCGAGGTCGTGCAGCGCGTGCTGGCCGATCGTTTTGGCCTTGCGGTCGAGTTTGAGCCCGGCGGCATTCTCTATAAGGAGACGATCTCGCAGCCGGTCGAGGGTGTGGGCCACTTTGAGCCGCTGCGCCACTATGCCGAGGTGCATCTGCGTCTGGAGCCGTTGCCAGCAGGTTCGGGCGTGCAGTTTGGCACCGTGACCTCGACCGACGAGCTCGATCTTAACTGGCAGCGTCTGGCACTCACCAACGCCATGGAGCGCGACCACCTGGGCGTGCTGACCGGCTCGCCCATCACCGATGTGCGCATTACGCTTACGGGCGGCCGCGCGCATGCCAAACACACCGAGGGCGGCGATTTTCGCCAGGCCACGTACCGCGCGATTCGCCAGGGTTTGATGCGGGCGCGCGAGGCCGGCGCAGACGTGTTGCTGGAGCCGTGGTACCACTTTGAGCTCGAGGTGCCGGGGGAGTGCGTGGGCCGGGCGCTCTCGGATGCCACGCGCATGGGTGCCGAGTACGAGCCGCCGGCAATGGCGGGCGAGAGGGCGAAGCTTGTGGGTCGCGTGCCGGCATCCGAGGTGCAGGATTATGCGCTGGAGGTAGCTGCCTACACGAGCGGTCGCGGACATCTGTACCTGGAGTTCGCCGGTTATGCGGCTTGCCATGATGCCGAGCGCGTCATCGAGGCGGCCGCCTATGAGCCCGAGGCCGATCTGCCCAACACGCCCGACTCGGTCTTTTGCGCCCACGGCGCCGGCTACACGGTCAAATGGTACGACGTGCCCGCCGCGGCGCACGTAAAGGTCGATCCCGCCACCTTCCGCCCCTGGCGAGCAGCCGACGCCGAGTTTTTCGGCCACATGTGACAAAGGGGCAGCCCCTTTGTCACATGCTATTGGTATAACTCGGTACAAGTTGGTATAACTATTACCAGGGTTTGCCAATCCGAGGAGGCCGACATGAATCCAAATCCCTTTAAGCCAACGGCAGGCAAGCGGCCTCCGATGCTCATCGGTCGCGAGTCGGTCGTCGAAGATTTCGAGGAAGGACTCGACAACGGCGCCGGAGCGCCGGGCAGGCTCATGCTCATTACGGGAAACCGCGGCTGCGGCAAGACGGTTCTCCTGCGGGAGCTGCAACGTCTAGCCAATGAGCGCGGATGGGCGGTTGTCTCCGATTCCGCTTCGCTTGGCTTATGCGATCGCCTGGCCGACGCGCTTCGCTCGAATAAACCCGTTGTGACGTCAATGGAGTTTGGGCCGTCGTTTGGTCGGATGTCGGTCGAGGCGGCTCGGGCAAAGGGCCAGACGCTACGGGGGCTGGTCAACGAGCGCCTCAAGAAGCTCGGTCCAGGCAAGGGCATACTGTTTGCGATTGACGAGGCACAATCTGCGTCTATCGAGGAACTGGCGGCTCTTGCCGTTCTCTATCAGCAGGTGCTCGGAGATCAGGATGCCACGGGCTTGTCCGATAGCGACCAGCGCGGTCTTGCGCTGGTGTTCGCCGGCTTACCCAGTATGGTAGACGATTTGCTCGAAGAGCCGAGCGTGACGTTTTTGCGGCGTGCCCAGCAGCGTACGCTGGGGGCGATATCTTTGCCCAAGGTGCGCGATTCATATATCCAGACGGTTAAAGACGCTGGCCTTTGCGTTGACGCGGAGACGGCGGACCTTGCGGCACACAAGAGCATGGGGCATCCCTATATGGTTCAGCTGGTGGGATATTACATGTGGCGCTCTGCTGTCCGGCGCAACTCGCGAGTCATTGAAAGACGCGATGTCGAGGATGGCCATGCGGATGCCGTCTCCGAGTTCTACGAAGCGGTCGATGCGCCCCTGTATTACGGGCTGCGCAGTCCACAGCGCCTTTTTATCGAGGCCATGGCTACTGAAGAGGGTAAGCCGACGCGCATGGCGGATATCATTGAGCGCTGCGATCGCACTCAGAGCTGGGCGAGTAAATATCGCGCAAGCCTGATTCGCGAGCGCGTCATCGAGGCCGCCGGATACGGCCTTGTGCGGTTTACCGTGCCCATGCTGGGCGAGTATATCCGCGACCGCGTTTTATGGCATGAGTAGGGTGATAAAGGTGACGGAACAGAAGATGAGCCCGCAGGCTATCGAGGTGCGCGGTGCGCGCGTCCATAACCTTAAGGACATCGATATCGATATTCCGCTGGGAAGGCTCGTGGGTATTGCTGGCGTGTCGGGGTCGGGCAAGAGCTCGCTGGCGCTGGGAGTTCTTTATGCCGAGGGCTCGCGCCGTTACCTGGAGGCGCTCAGCACCTATACTCGACGTCGCCTGACGCAGGCCGAGCACGCCCAGGTGGACGAGGTATTGCACGTACCGGCGGCACTCGCGTTGCATCAGCGTCCTAGTGTGCCAGGCGTGCGCTCGACCTTTGGTACCATGACCGAGCTCAACAATAGCCTGCGTCTGCTCTTTAGCCGTTGCGCCCATCACGTGTGCCCACATTGCGGTGCGCGCGTGGAGCCGAGCCTCAACGTGGCCGCAGGCCTGTCGCTCACGTGCCCCGCATGCGGCCGCGAGTTCTACGCGCCGAGTGCCGAGGACCTTGCCTTTAACAGCGGCGGCGCGTGTCCTACTTGCGGCGGTACCGGCGTCATGCGCGAGGTGGACGAGGCGAGTCTGGTGCCCGACGAGTCAAAGACCATCAACGAGGGCGCGGTGCTTCCCTGGGGCACGCTCATGTGGGATCTGATGAAGCAGGTGGCTGGCGAGATGGGTGTGCGCACCGACGTGCCGTTTAACCAGCTCACGCCTGTCGAGCGCGATATCGTGTTTCATGGTCCGGCGGTTAAGAAACACATTCTCTACGTTCCCAAAAACGGCGAGGGCGCCACGCCGCTCGACTTTACCTATTACAACGCCGTCTATACCGTTGAGAATGCGCTCGCCAAGGTTAAGGACGATAAGGGACTTAAGCGCGTAGCTCGCTTTTTGCGCGAGGGCCCGTGCCGCGATTGCGGCGGCACGCGTCTCTCCGAGGCTGCGCGCCAGCCCCAGGTGCGTGGTATCAATCTGGCACAGGCGGCGGCCATGACGCTGGGCGAGGCGATTGAGTGGGTGCGCGAGGTGCCTTCATCCTTGCCGACCGAGATGCGGCCCATGGCGACGGACATCTGCGATTCGTTTTTGAGCACGGCGCGTCGCCTGGTCGACCTGGGGCTCGATTACCTTTCGCTCGACCGCGCCGGTGCCACGCTATCCACAGGTGAGCGCCAGCGCGTGCAACTTGCCCGCGTGGTGCGCAACCGATCGACGGGTGTGCTCTATGTGCTGGACGAGCCCTCGATCGGTTTGCATCCTGCCAATGTCGACGGTCTGGTAGGCGTGATGCGCGATCTGGTGGATGACGGCAACACTGTGGTTGTTGTTGACCACGATACGCGCGTTCTAGCGGAAGCTGACTATCTGGTCGAGATGGGCCCCGTTGCCGGAGCAGGCGGTGGTAATGTGATTGCTGCAGGTACGGTGGACGAGGTCGAACAATCGCAGGGCAGCCGCATCGCCCCGTTCTTGCGCTCGGACCCCAAGCGTCTGCGCCCGCAGGTGGCTGACGACGAACTGTTCGACCTAGGCCATATCCGCATGGCGACCGATGCCATCCATACCGTCAAACCACTCGAAGTCGATATCCCGCGCGGCCGCCTTGTCGCGGTGACGGGTGTTTCGGGTTCGGGCAAGACGACACTGGTGCTCGAGACGCTCATCCCGGCACTCAAGGCGCAGGCAGCCGGCGAGCGCCTGCCCAGGCACGTGCGTTGGATCGATGCCGAGGGTATCGCGCGCGCCAACCTGATTGACGCCACGCCCATCGGTGCCAACGTGCGCTCGACGGTGGCGACCTATGCCGACATCCATGACGAGCTGCGCCGCGCCTTTGCCCGTACGCCCGAGGCCAAGGAGGCAGGGTATAAGGCGGGCGCCTTTAGCTACAACACTGGCACCTTGCGCTGTCCTACGTGCGATGGCACGGGTTCGATATCGCTTGACGTGCAGTTTTTGCCCGATGTCGAGATCGTCTGCCCTGCATGCCGCGGCTCGCGTTATGCCGACGCAGCCTCGTATATCCATCGCGAGGGCAAGGACGGCAGCCTACTTACATTGCCGCAGCTCATGGATATGAGTGTGGACGAGGCCATTGACGCCACGTTGGGACTCAAGAAAGTCCAGGCGCGCTTGCAGACCTTGCACGACCTGGGTTTGGGCTACTTGACACTGGGCGAGCCCACGCCGGCGCTCTCGGGCGGCGAGGCGCAGCGACTTAAGCTTGCGAGCGAGATGGGCCGCGTGCAGGACGATGCCGTATTCGTATTCGACGAGCCCACGATCGGCCTGCATCCGCTCGATGTTCAGGTGCTGCTGAGTGTGTTTGACGGCCTCGTTGCCAAGGGCGCCACGGTTATCGTGATCGAACACGACCTCGACCTTATCCGTAATGCCGATTACGTGATCGACATGGGCCCGGGCGGCGGCGACGCAGGCGGACAAATCGTCTGTGTCGGCACGCCGGGCGACATCGCTGCCTGCTCCGCAAGCATCACCGGCCGCTACCTCTAACCGAATGTGACAAAGGGACTGTCCCTTTGTCACATTCCCGTTAAAGCCAGCATCTGTCGGCATGGCGCTTGAACAGTTTTCGCGTGAGGGTCAAAATGGCCTCAACCCATTCGCGAAATTTGCACGCCCTATAGTGAGTGGGCTCTCGCTTGAGCTGATGCTGCCAAGAGGCAGCCGATAGGGGCAATTATGGACAATCGAATCTTTGGGTATGCGCGTGTCTCTTCCGCAGACCAGAACCTGGGCCGCCAATTAGACGCGCTGGCAAGGTTTCCCGTGCAACGGAGCCAGATTTATGCTGACAAGGCAAGCGGTAAGGACTTTAAGCGTCCCCAGTACCAGCGTCTTCTTCGCAGGCTGCGCGAAGGCGACGTTCTCGTGATCAAAAGTATCGATCGTTTGGGCCGCAATTATCGTGAAGTCCTCGATGAGTGGCGACGCATCACGGTGGATAGGAATGCTGCCATCGTGGTGCTTGATATGCCATTGCTCGATACGCGCGAGCAGCCTGATGGCATTACGGGAACGTTCATGGCGGATCTGGTTCTTCAAATCTTGAGCTATGTGGCGCAGCTAGAGCGCGAAAACATCAAGCAACGCCAGGCGGAGGGCATCGCGTCGGCGCGTTTGCGTGGCGTGAAATTTGGAAGGCCGGCATTCGAACGCCCAGATAGCTATCGCGATGTCATCAAATTATTCGAAGGGGGAGAGGTTACGAGGCGAGAGGCTGCTGCGCTTTTGAACGTCAGCGTCTCGACGTTCGATCGTTGGAGACGGGCGGACGCGACCAGTTTTGACCGTTTGTCGTCTGCTCGTCCTCTTTAGCTAGACATTTTGACGAGGGGAGTTAATTACACAGAGCCCACTCCTTCCCTCGATGTTTATCCAGTTCACGCCCTTGAACCAAATAGTGCCACCTCGTTGCCAATTCGTCTGCTTTTTTACGAGGGCTATATATCGTGTTTTGTTTTGTATTTAAAGGAGGACGAAATGAAAAGGCGTTATGGAATGGCTCTGGTGACCGCGCTATTTGCGATGGTGTTTTGTGGGGCGCTTCTGCTGAGCGGCTGTTCGCAGTCTGAGAAGAAAAATGATGAACCTGATTATGCCGATGACCGTGCAATGGCTGTGATTGCTCAAGGTTATCAAAAGCGGTCGGATTATATCGAATCGCTTGGAGAAGATGCTGATCTAAGCTCGAATAAAGTGCGAAAAGAGATAATTAAAACCGAGATCGATAACGACAAAGAACTCAAAAAGGCGCCTTTTAAAGACGCTAAGATGCAGGAAGATGTCATCGCCTATCTCAACCTGCTTGACAATCAGCTTGATGTTACCAAGAAGTATGCGGAATCTGATCCTAAGTACTACGAGGAATGGGAAAAGGCCTACGACGCACGATCCGCACAGCTTAAGAAACTGGTCGATCGATATGACTTAACAGTCGATGACGAGTATCAAGATGAGTTTGACGAGCTAATTAAGAACGGTAGGACCGTAGAGGAGAAGACGCATAACGATGAGGTTATCAACGGTTTGCTCTCATCGGCGAATTTTGAGAAAAGTGATGATGGCTACGGTCTCTATACGTACACCGCAATCGTCGAAAATACCTCTGACATATCGTTCGAAAACGTTTATCTAAACGTTGCCCTTTACGATGCCGATGGTGTGAGGGCGGAAGAATGCTACGCAGATACATCTGCCTGGGCGCCTGGCGAGAAGGTGAAGTTTGAGGTAATGAGCGAGGTTGACGCCTCGAGGCTTGCGCCGACGGTGTCGGGTTACAGCGTCAAGGAATAGTTCGCGGGAATTGAAAAGAAAGCGCGGCCGTTTTCTTTGAACGGTCGCGCTTTGCATTGAGCCGTTGACGGAATGATTCGTGCCATCATGCTCGCGCTGGAAGATGATGGGAACGTCGGGGCAATAAAGGAAAGGTGAAACAGGATGGCAAAAACAAAATTTCTTACAACGATACCGCAAAAGGTTGCCTTTGGCGGGTTAGTCGTTGTTACGGTTCTAGCGGTTGCCTGGGGTATCTGGATGTCATTGACGCGTAATCCTACAACGATCAGCGATGATTCGATTCGCGAGGAGATCACGCCAGTCGTTAAGCTCGTGACGTACGAGTACAACTTCACCCAGCTGCTTTCAATTGATGAGGCGGGCAATCCGCTTGGGTGGGAAAACCCCTTTACGTCTAAGCGATATGTCGCAACGATTGACGGCAAAGCTGACATCGGGATCGATGCCGATAAGATGAAGGTTACAATCGTACGGGCTAATATGGCCGATAAGAATTCAGAGGTCAAGAGCGTAAAGGTTATACTGCCTCACTCGGAGATCACCTCGTTCTCGACAGACCCCAATACGCTTAAGAAATATGTTGAGGACAATGGCTTTCTTAACTGGAATCAAGTAAGCACGGATGATCTAAACACGTTATTGAAACAGGCAAAGAAAGAGCAGACCAAGAAGGTCAAGGAAAGCAATATGCTCCAAGAATCTGATGATAGAGCCTGCGCCCTTATCGAAAAACAGGTCAAAGCCTTATGCGGCGATGACGTCAATGTTGACGTTGCGTTTGAGTAGGGGTGAATAGCATGTTGGATAAACGGCAACAGATCGCTGGGGCCGGCTCGCTTCTGATCGGGCACTACACCACCTTTCTCGACACTACCTTCAACTCGGCATTTGGCGATGAATATACGGTTGATTTCGACTATCGGAAATAGGAGGTCACAATGGAGGATAAAGACGATCTGGCTGTTGTCGAAAGGGAGGAGCCGCCGCGACATAAGCAGAGTTTTGATATCCGTAAGGCCGCTGCCGGGTTGGTTGATGGCGCCGGAAGCGCGATGGCGGGCGCGGTTGCAACCGTACAGAAAGTTGCCGATGGTGCAATGCGTGCTGCAACTCCGCTGGTCGATGACGCCTTGGCAGCTATTGCTGATGCGGCCGATGGTGCGGCAGGTACTGCTGCGGATATCGGTGACGCGGTCAACGATTGGGCATACCAGCAGCAGCTTAATAGATACAGGCCGGTAACCAAGGAGACCTATCAGAGTCCTTCATTCCATTTGCCTAACATGATTCGAATTGTTGACGGAAATGAGCGCCGGGGCATCGACGCCTGTAGAGATGCTATTGGTTGGCTGGATACTGTTAAGGGCACGCAGATTTTCAATCTGTACCGCGAGGCAATCGGGGATAGCGAATTGTCTTTCTATCCTAAACCATCTCTTTACTCCACATATTACATAGATGCTTTTGATCGGTCTCGCTTTGTTGAACTTGACTCTTATTTTGCAACCATGCAACAAGACAAGATGGCCGAGTTGAGACGGATTGCGTTCATGCTTGGCGCGAAGCGCTGCAAGCTGGAGGTGACGGAGTACGAGGAAACTCGGCGAGGCCGCCAGGTTAAGGGAAATGCCAAGGCGGGAAAGAAGGGCTCGGTTCGAATCGACGGTTCCTTGAGCGATTCAACGAGAAGCGAGAAGAAAATTCTGTTTACACAGGAATTTGAGGGTGACATGGTTCCACAGCGCCCTGAGCTCCATTGGTATGCCCATGACTCAGATGTTCTCTTGTTAATTGAGACGAGATGTGGTGGAGAGGATAAAAACAAGGCGAAGAGCTATCGGGTCGAATTGAAAAGTGAAACGACCATGACCATGTCTGTATCACTTGCTATGGCTATCGACGAGGCATGCAGCAAACTGAACATAAGGGCGAATTCGAGCCTGACAAGCCAAGCTAAGCGAGAACTCCGGCAATCGTTTGTATTTGAAGTTGAATTCTGATGTGTGGGGACCATTTGCTGCGGGGTTCCTGTCCTTTACGGGGTGGAAGCATAGAAACCCATACGGTGCAACTCAGTAAAAGTTAGTAATATACTGGCATATTTTCTAGTTAAAAGCGTTTAAAACCGGTTAATTCCATTTAAATCAGTAGGTGCAATATGTGACAAAGGGACAGTCCCTTTGTCACATTCCGGGGAAGTTTGTCTGGCGGAGGGCCTCGTAGAGGACGATGGCGGCGCTGTTGGAGAGGTTGAGTGCGCTGATGCGGTAGTCGTCCGGATTGACGAAGTTGCCGCAGATATCCTGCCGAAGGATGGCCTCGTGGCTGTCCTCGGTATGTCCCAGCGATTCCTCGTGGGCTTCCCAGGCCTCGGCGTTGTCGAGTGAGTCACAATCGCGCAGCATGGGGATGCGCTCGCAGCGCTCGGGCGCCGCGGCGAGCAGTGGCTCGGGAATCCCCGAGCTCTCGCTGCCAAAGACCAGATAGTCACCGTCGCGGTAAGTGCTCTGCGCATAGGTGCGGCGTGCCTTTTTGGTCAGCAGATGCAGGCGACCATCGGCGGGAGAGAGACCGTTGCGCGCAAGGAAGTCCTCCCAGCCGGCATAGGTCGTCACGTCCAGGTTTTGCCAGTAGCCCAGACCGGCGCGACGTACCGTCTTGTCGTCGAGCGAAAAGCCCAGTGGCTTCACCAGATGCAGGCGGGCGCCGGTGACCACACAGGTACGGCCGATATTGCCCGTATTGGCCGGAATCTCGGGCGCGTACAGCACGATATTGAACATGAATCTCCTTGGCTCAGAACGAAAAACCACCACGAAGGGGACAGGCACCTTCGTGGTGGTTTGGCGGTTACGTAGGCGGAAACGCCCGCTTCGATAGCCTAGGCGCGGTGCCAGTCGGTCAGGCAGGCATCGAGCGCGGCGATGAGCGCGTCCTTGTCCATGTGACGGCCGATGATGCACAGACTCGTCATGCGGTCGCCCGTCTCGTCGTCCCAAATCTGCATGATCTCGGGGTTCTCGTCGATGATCTTCTGCTTCTCGCCCTCGGGCGCCGAGTCAACGAACAGGCCGTTCTCCATCAGGCGCATCTGGTGGCCGGCCTGCTCAAACATGTAGCACATGTCCGGATCGCCGGTCTGCCACAGCGGACCCTTGACGCGAATGACCTCGTCGGGCCACTCCTGCTCAACAAAATTGGTGAACTTCTGCAGGTCAAACGGCTTGCGGCGCGAGTACACAAAGGTCTCGATGTCGTACTCGAGCACCTCGGGGTCGTCGTGCTCCTCGGGATGCTCCATGGCCTCGATCCAGGCGGCGGAGTTGTAGGCGCGCATAAAGTCGAAGCGGTCGGTGTCGAGCAGCTCCTCCATGGGGACCTCGCCGTTTTGGGCCTCGACAATCACGGCGTCCTTCTGCAGGCTGCGCACGATAGCCTTGAGCTCGGCGATCTGCTCAGGCGTGACGGTATCGGTCTTGTTGAGGATCAGCGTGGAGCAAAACTCGATCTGCTGGATGAGCAGGCTCTCGATGTCGTCCTCGTCGATATCCTCGGCCAGCAGGTCGCGACCGCCGTTGAACTCGTCGTACATGCGGGCACAGTCGACCACGGCCACGATGTTGTCGAGCGCGAGCTTGGGCTCGCCGCCCACCTTGGCCTCGTCGCAGAAGCTCGAGATGGTGTAGGCGATGGGGATAGGCTCGCAAATACCCGAGGCCTCGATGATGATGTAGTCGAACTTGCCCGAATCGGCGATGCCCTGCAGCTGGTTGGCCAGGTCGTCCGAAAGCGTGCAGCAGATGCAACCGTTGGTGAGCGGGATGAGGTCGTCGGTCTCGGAAAGGCCGCCGTCGGCGATAAGGCTAGCGTCGACGTTGATCTCGCCGATATCGTTGACGATCACGGCGGCGCGGATGCCGCCGTCGTTGGCGAGGATGTGGTTGAGCAGCGTGGTCTTGCCGGCACCGAGGTATCCGGTAAGCATGATGATCTTCACGGGTTTGTTGGGCATGTGCCCTCCTTTGTTAGACATGGCTTACAGTTGAATCTTATGCCAAACGCCAGCTCTTATACCCACGCGCCGACAAATAACACAGGCTACTCCCAGGCTCCCCACACATCGGGACAATAGCCGACGGTGGCCTTCTTGCCGTTGCGTACGATGGGCTCGGCCAGAACCTGCTGGTTTTCGAGCAGCTTATCGAAGCGCTGGCTGGGGGTGAGGTGCTGGATGAGTGCGAGCGTCTCCTCGTCCTTGGCTTTGGGGTTGAGCAGCTTGTCGATGCCGCCAACCGCCTGCATCACGCTCGTGAGCTCGCCCTTGCTCATCTCCTTTTCCTTAAGGTCAATAAACTGCACCTTAATGCGGCGCTCCTTAAAATAACGCTGGGCCTTCTTGGTATCGAAAGACTTCTTGGTGCCGAAGATCTGCACGTTCATATTTATGTTCCGCCGTTCTAACGAACGGCGGTCACATCGACGCTGCAAAGCCATCTGATGGGCAATCTGCCTTTCAATCGTCGGG
>URBP01000068.1 GCA_900546105.1 uncultured Collinsella sp. | reverse complement strand
AGCGGCCTTCCCTCGCGGCGGTCTTCTAGCAGTAAAACCAAGTGAGTAGACTTTTTGCAGGAGACCAAGCATGCCCCAAAACGCCGCGGCTCTGACCTGCGGTTTTATCAATCATTTGTCACGATGTGCTCGGTAAGTTCAAAAAAGTCTACTCACTTGCATCTGCCCATCACCTTTGTGGTGGTTTGGAGCTCTCCGCGGCGGGATGCTAGACTTGCGGCGTATACATTCGCGCCAAAACACGGGTCGCATGCAAGAAAGGAGATGCCATGGCGCCTATCGCACCGCTCAAGATGCTCGTCGCTCCTGCCGCCAAGGCCATCGCCCGCCTGAGCGACTCACTCACCTACGACGATATCCCCTGCGTTGTCGACGAGCGTTCGGACAGCTGTCCGTACCTGGGCCACGTTCCCTACTTTGCGCCTAAGCTCGCTTCTGATCCCGAGCACTGCGAACAGTAATCCAAGATGCACCAAGCGCCGCGCAACTCGCGGCGCTTACTGTTTTGGTGCAAAGTAACCTGACCCCCGTGCACCAACGCCGGGATTGTCGACGCTTCGGCCGCGGCGCGATATGAGGCGCGAAACCTCGCCCAACAACAGGCCAATCACTACGCCCGCGAGAATCGGCAACTTTGCCATCTCGGCAGGTGAGCTGTTGAGCGGCACAATCGTAGCGACAATCGAAAGCACGAGCTCTATCACGGGAATCGCGAGCGCTACCACGAGCACCTTACCCTCGAAGGGTGCGCGGAACACACGCGGGCGACCGTCGCATTTGCGCAGACGCCAAAACGCCGGGAACATCGGGATATAGCTCATGAGCAGAAAGACGACGTTCATCGAGAAGAAGACCCAAAAGACGTCGGAACCCTCACCCAGCGGAATCTGGAGCAGCAGCACCAGGCTGGCAAAACAGCCGTTAATGAGCGCCGAGCCGTTGGGCATGCCGGTCTTTTTGGACACCAACGCAAAGGGACGCGGCATGTTGCCATGGCGCGCGGCATAGCTCGCTACGTTGTTGACGCCAAAGCTCCAGCAGATCATATTGGCGAACAGCGTCACCAAAAAGGCCACGCCCACGACCATCGTCAGCGGGTGGGTGCGCCCCACCATAGCGGCGACTGCGTCCACAATGCCCGAATCGAGTGAAAGCTGCTCGGTGGGAACCGCGGCTCCAATGCCAATGCCGCAAATGATGTAAATTGTCGCAATGGCCACGCCACCGGCAATAACCGCCTTGGGGATATCGCGCGACGGGTTCTTCATCGTGCTGGCAAAGGTCGCGACCACTTCGAAGCCCATAAAGTTGAACAGGATAATCGATAGGTACGTCAACGAATTGGTGTCGCCCAGATCTGGAATGAAGGTCTTAAACGACATGTCGTTGGCAAAGCCGTTAATGCAGGCAAACCAAATGCCGACGATTCCCACCACAGCGGTAATGAGCACCTTGATGACGGCGCCGCCGTCCATAACCCAATCGGCCTCCGCCACCGGCTGCATTGCCATGACCGTGACGCCCCACACAAAGGCAATCTCGATGGCAATTCGGATCCCGAGTGAAAACTCGATACCCCACACCGCGTTAATGACACTGGGGAACATGCAGGCGATACTTGCCACCCACAGCGGAAAGTTAACCCAGTAGCACCAAGAGCAACGGGCGCCCCAACGGTCGCCCAGGCCCAAGCGAACCCAATCGTACAGGCCGCCCTCGGAATCAAACGCCGTACCCAGCTCGGCCACCACCAGACCATAGGGAAGCAAAAACGTAATGATAAGGAAGATCCACCAGAAGAACTGCACGTTGCCCATGGCAGATGCCGGAGCCGCCGCCTCGATGGTAAACACGACGCAGATAACCGAAAGGATAACCTCGATCAGGGAGAACTTTTTACCTGCCATGGCGCGCTCCCCCTGCAGCAAAAAGGATGGCATCTGTACCGAAGGCGCAGCCCAAGGTAGGGTTGCAGGCCGCGTCACCGGTACAGGTGCCATCCCAAAGAAAGGAGAGGATGCAGATGTTGGACCAACGCTCGCGGAACAGGCGCGTGTAGATGACGATACGCTGGTACATAGATACTCCGATCAAAACGGCCGCGTTCGCGACCGGGAACTTTCGGCAATTGAAGACGCGTCTGACCTGGGAAATTCAAGCGAACAATTGGCCTAACCCGCAAAAAATCCCAGGCCAGACGCGTATTCAATCAAAGAAAAAAGGCACTCCGATGTGGAGGCAACGGAGTGCCCAAAGAAAACCCAACCGACCAAGACATCGGGCAAGCCGACCATCAATGCCCCAAGATGGTTCGATTCGCCGATTGTCCGATTGATCGGCTGAGTTTTCGAGGTGCCCCAGGTCGCCGCGAAAGAGGAGCGAAGCGTACTTTGGTACGCGAGCGACGGTTTGAGCGGCGAGATGGGGTGCCTCGGAAAGCCAGACGTTTACTCGGCGTGCTCAGGTGCGCCAGATTGGCGCGAACGAGGAGCGTAGCGTACTGACGCTACGTAAGCGACGAGTGAACGCCAAGGTGGCGTGCCTGAGTTACGCCGAGGGCTCCTGCTGCGTAATGCAGTGGATATTGCCGCCGCCGAAGACGACCTGCTCGGACTGAACGCCGACGCACTTGTAGACGCCCTCGCCCCAGACCTCGTCATAGATCTTCTGGAGCGTGTCAACGGCCAGCTGGTCGTTCTCGTCGCCGTACTGCGGGACGATAACGCCGTGGTTGGTGACAAGGTAGTTCATGTAGGAGGCGATCAGCGGCTCGTCGGGAACGCGCGGCTCGGCGTTCTCGTCGGCGTCGATGGTGTCGCAGGAAGCCTGGTCCATGAACAGCGGGTTCACGGGCATGCAGAGCTTGTAGACCTTCATCTTGCGGCCCTTGGCGTCAACGGCGTTGGAGAGGGTCTCGTAGGCAGCGTGGCACTGCTCGTAGAACGGATACTCGGGATCGTCGGTCCAGATGCAGGCCATGACGCCAGGGGCGATGAACGTGGCGACGTCATCGATGTGGCCGTTGGTCTCCTCGGGGTCGATGCCCTCCTTGACCCAGATGACCTTCTCGACACCCAGGTAATCCTTGAGGTGCTCGTCCATGTAGGCGCGAAGCTCCTCGCTCCAGGGCTCAAACTTCTTCTTGAACTTGGGCCAGATGGACTCGGGATCCTCTTCCTCTTCGAGCACTGCAGAGCAGGTGCGGCCCGGGGAAAGCAGGCACTGGTCGGTCACGACAAGGGTGCCCTCGCCGTCGACGGTGATGGAGCCGCCCTCGAGGATCATGTCATCGGGACGATAGCGGCGGCAGCCGGAGAGCTCAGCCATCTTGAGGGCGATCTGCTCGTCCTTGTCCCACGGGAAGTAGAGGCCGTCGACGAGGCCGCCGTAGGCGTTGAAGTGCCAGTGGTTGGCGCGCTTCTCGCCCTTGCCGTTGATGACGTAGGTAGCGGCGGTGTCGCGGAACCAAGCGTCGTCGGTGGTCATCTCGATGACGGTGACGTTCTCGTCCTCTTCGAAGACGGCCTTGCAGTTGGCGTAGTCGGCCTGGTTGGCGCACATGGTGACCGGGGTGAACTCGGCGATGGCGCGAGCGATGGCGGCATACTGCTTCTGAGCCGGCTTGGCGCCGTGGGCCCAGGTGTCGGTGCGGTGGGGCCAGCCCATCCACACGCGATCCTGCGGGGCAAACTCAGCAGGCATAAAGAAGCCGTCGGCCTTGGGGGTGGACTCGGACTCGGTGATCGTACGCATAAGATTTCCTCCAAATCGAACGATCGCTTGCTGCGGGCGGGTTACCCGCAGCCTAAAACCAAGAGATGGTAGGCGCCCGTTCCCCGGCAAAGGTCGGGGCGCCCGGCGCCGGTTTTCACGGAGTCGCACCGGCAAGCGACGACGTAACCAAGTGCGCGGAGACAAAACGCACGAAGGATACGGAAGAGAGATTGGGGTGGGCGGTGGTTACCGGAGCTATCGCTCACACCCACCCCGGGGAATGGTTAGCAAACCTGTCGCTTGGGCACGCCTCCGAAGAGGCTAGAGTGCCCGGAGTCGGGAGCGACAAGCCCGACGAAGCGCGCGTTGGTACACGAGGAGGGTTGGAGCCCCAGAACCGGGTGCTCTAGTTCTCCTCGGCCTCGGCGGCCTCCTCAGCGAGACGCTGGGCTGCGAGCTCAGGGGTCAGACCCTTGTACTCGGTCTCGCGGCCCTTAGCGCTGACGACGCGGACGACCTCGCCGATGAGCACGAGCACGATGAAGATAACGATCATCGGGACCTTGTCGCCAATTTCAGCAGCGGAGAACGGGATCAGCGTGGCAACGATGGCAAGAACCAGCTCGATGCAGGGGATGGCCAGCATGACCTTCATCATGGCGCCCTTAAACGGGAACGTGAAGATGCGCTCACGGTTGGGGTCGTTCTTACGAAGGTTGAGGAACGCCGGGAACATCGGGATGTAGGTCAACAGCAGGAAGACGACAGAGGTGCCAAAGAGCATCCAGAAGACACCGTTGGAGATGGCGTCGATGGGAACGAGCTGCAGGCACAGCACCAGGGAGGCAACGACAGCGTTGACCAGGTTGGCGCCGTTGGGCATGTCGTCATCCGAGATCATCGAGGCGAAGACCTTGGGCATGTTGCCGTGCTCGGCAGCGTAGCGAGCAACGGAGTTAACGCCGAAGGACCAAGCGGCCATGTTGGCGAACAGGGTGATCAGGAAGGCGATGCAGATGACCTTAAAGATCATGGAGTCGCCCACCATGGTCTGGACTGCGACGATCATGCCGTAGTCGGGGTCGATGGAATCGGCCGGCACAGCAGCGCCGATGCCAAAGCCAGCGAACAGATAGATCACGGCGATGGACAGGCCACCGACGATAATAGCCTTGGGGATATCGCGAGCGGGATCGGCCATGTCGTCGGTCATGGTGCAGATGACCTCGAAGCCCATGAAGTTAAAGATGATGATCGACAGGTAGCCGAGAGCGTTGGTGTTGGTGAGCTCGGGCAGGAAGGTGGCAGCGGACATGTCGTTCGCAAAACCGTTCTCCATGGCATACCAAATGCCCAAAGCGCCAACGATAACGGCGACGGCGACCTTGATGATGGCGCCACCGTTAAGGACCCACTCGGAGTCGGCCGCCTTGGAGCGGCCCATGAGGTAGACGATCCACACAAAGGCAAGATCGATACCCATCTTGGCGATCAAGTTGAACTCGATGCCAAAGACCATGCCCAAAATGTCGGGGAACATGGTAGCCAGCGAGGCGATCCACAGCGGGTAGTTGACCCAGTAGTAGTACGAGATGCGGGCGCCCCATTTGTCGCCCAGGCCATCGCGTACCCAGTCGTAAATGCCGCCCTCGCCGTCATAGGTGGTACCGAGCTCGGCGACAACCATGCCGTAGGGAAGCAGGAAGGTCAGGATCAGGAAGATCCACCAGAAGAACTGCTGGTTGCCAATGGCGGCAGCAGGAGCGGCGGCCTCGCAAACGAAGACGACGCAGATGATGGTCGAAATGACCGTCAAGAAGGAAAGCTTTTTCTTTCCGTCGCTCATGATGAGCTCCTTCGCTCAGTCTTGGACAGATCCGAGGCCCTAAGGTATTAAGGCAATTGCTTGGGCCTCGGTGAGCGGGCGACAGGAGACGAGCATCCGCCGCCCGCAAACGTGCTTTTAGAAGCCTTGAGGCTTAGAGCTGCTCGAGAGCCTCGAGAGCGGCGTGGAGCTCAGCCTTGGCGGAGTACTCGACACCCTCGTCGTTGAGCGGGGTGCGCTTGCCCAGGGCGGCAAGGAGAGCACGGATGGAGTGCTTGCGGTTCTCGGCCTCGACCCAGCACAGGGAGCGCTCGGGATCGTCCATGACCTCGTCGACGACCTCCTCGTTGCGGGTGGCCGGCAGGCAGTGCATGAACTTGGAGTTGGGGCCGGCGAAGTTCATCATGTCCATGGTGACCTGATACTTGGGATAGAACACGTCCATGTAGTTCTCGCCCGAGACCTCCTCGTCGTACAGGCCATACCACACGTCGGTGTAGATGAAGTCGGCGCCCTTGATGCACTCGATGTCGTCGGAGATGACGACAGAGCCGCCGGAGACCTTGCAGTTCTCCTCGGCGATGGCCATCATCTGCTTGCCGAACTCGGCGCGCTCCTCGACGGTGCCAACGTGCAGGCCGCCGTCGGGGATCTGGTGGCCCTTAGGTCCAAACTGGACGAACTTCATGCCGACCTTGGAGGCGATGAACATGAGGGAGACGCAGACCTGGGTGGCGTCGCCGATGAAGGCCAGGGTGCAGTCCTCGATCTTCTTGCCCTCGGGGAGGTTCTCGAGCATGGTCATGAGGTCGCCCATCTCCTGCGTGGGATGGTTGAACTCGGACATGCCGTTGATGACGGGCACAGCGGAGCCCTCGGCGAGGCCGACGACGTCCTTGTGACGGTCAACGCGAGCCATCATGATGTCGAGCAGCGAGCCCATAACGCGAGCGGTGTCGCCCAGGGACTCGTGACCGCCGAGCTGGATGGTGCCAGGGCCATAGAACTGAGCATGGCCGCCGAGGTCGGTCATAGCGGTCTCGAAGGAAAGACGAGTGCGGGTGGAGACCTGCTGGAAGATCATGCCAAGGCTCTTGTTGCGGAGCAGGTGCGGATAATAACCGTCAACCTTGATGGCCTTCTTCATTGCCAGGCCAAGATCCTCGATAGCCAGGATCTGCTCTTTGGTGAAGTCGTTGGTGTCGATGAAATCCTTAGGCAGTGCCATGTCGATTTCCTTTCCGCCGGTCGTGCCGACTATTACTATGAGGCGCTCGAACATCACGCCTCGTGTTGACAAGACCATCATTCACCCGTATGCAATTTTTACCTAGTTTATTCGGGATTAAAGACCGTTCACGGAGTTACACCCCCTCTAAACCAATATAAACCCGCAGGTAGCGGGATTGCAGGGGGTTTACTATCTAGAACCGCGAACGGTATACGGCTATGCTGTATCTCGGCGCCTAATCCGCAATGAAACGAAGGGTTGAGACGTCTATACCCCACAAGGCATACAGGGCTTTGCCATAGATTAAATGAGATGGGACGGTGACAGATGAACACTCTGATGTTCTTCTATACCCTAGCGATACTCGTGATCTGTATTGTGACGGCAGTGCTTTCGCTTGCCGCCTATGCCTCGTCCCGTCGCCGATTCTTTATCTATGGCAGCGGCGTTTTTATTTGCTATGCCATCGAGATGACCGAGATCTTCTTTTTTGAATACACGTTGCAAAACCAGAGTTTTCCGGCCAGTGACTATTACTCAATTACCATGCCTGTAATGCGGACCCTTGTGGCGACCGCTTCACAGGCTTTTATTTGGCTGATTGCCATGGACCTGCTCGATAAGCATTCTAAAAAGCAGTTTGTTATTCCCGTCGCAACGTTCTTCCTGAGCGAGCTGCTGATCATTGTCGCTGTCCCCTACGGCCCCATGCATCAATGGCTCTACTACACGATGCGTCAGGCATTCCTTGTATTTGTGGGGCTCTATATCTTTTGGACGGCACGCAAGAGCACACAAGTCGAGCTGAAGGCACGCGTTAACAACCAACGAAAGCACCTGATTATCGGCGCTATTCTGGTCGGATGCATCGTCGCCGAGGATTTCTACAACATTCTGATTGTCCCCATGAGTCTGGCGCCCTCTTGGCTGCAACTATATCTGTCCGAGCGCAACTTTAGCGAAAACGTCTTTGCCTGCTACTTTGCGATTCTGCTGATCATCCACTCCTACCACGTGCTTTCAATCCGCATGCAGGAGGCGCCCGAGGAAAAGAACGTCAGCGATCTTGATCGACACATCGAAGAGCAGATGCCCTTCTATCGCAACGCCTACAAGCTCTCCAACCGTGAGACCGAAGTTATGCGTCTGGTTGTGCTGGGCAAATCGAACCAAGAGATCGCTGACGAGCTATTCCTTGCCGTGGGCACCG
Organism: uncultured Collinsella sp.; assembly: GCA_900546105.1. Lineage (GTDB taxonomy): Bacteria > Actinomycetota > Coriobacteriia > Coriobacteriales > Coriobacteriaceae > Collinsella. Next base: position 3,779 of record URBP01000068.1, on the reverse strand, counting down.
TCAAGACCCACATCCACAACATCCTGGTCAAAACCGAGCAGCAAAACCGCACGACGTTGATCCTCCACTTTTGGAAGCGATAACCTACCAAAAAGAGACAGGTTTATTTTGGCAGGTTTTATCTGGGCGAACGCCAACCGCCGCGAGGAAGTTGCCTTCCCTCACGGCGGTCTTCTAGCAGCCAAAACCAAGTGAGTAGACTTTTTGCAGGAGGCCGAGCACACCCCGAATCGCCACAGCGCTGACCTGCGGTTTTATTGAGCACTTGTCGTGGTGTGCTCGACAGATCCAAAAAAGTCTACTCACTTGCATCTGAGAGGCATCCGATAGACAAAAAAACCGCCGCGGAAGGGGGCCGACTCCCTCCGCGGCGGTTGTTTGCGTTGGTTTTGCGACGGTTTTGCCCGCTTGCTACTCGCTGTAGCGGGTGGCGATGGCGGCTCGCACCATGCCGGTGCTCATGAGGTAGGTCACCAGGAAATAGCCGCCATAGGCTGCCAGGAAAATCGCACATGTGAGGCCCACCGTGCCGCCGATGCTCATGTTGCCAAACGTGCTCACCAGCTCGATGATCACCTTGAGCGCCACAAAGGAGTGCGCCAGACCCACTGTCAGCGGGAACAGGAAGAACACCGCTTGCTGCGCCATCACCGAATGGCGAATCTGGCGGTCGTCACAGCCGATCTGCGCCAGCACGCGATAGCTGCGGCTTCCGTCGGCCACATTGGAGAGGTGCTGGATCGACAGAATTGCCGCACATGCAACGACCAGTACAAAGCCAATATAGATGGCTAGATAGCTAATCATGCCGTTCATCTGCGCTGCTTGCGTGTACATCTCGGAACGCGTGATGAAGACTCCCCACGACCCCGGCTCCTTGCCGTCAACGAGCAGATTATCGAGCAAGGTGTATTTAATGCTCTCGTCTGCCTCGGTCGTATCCATACCCTGTTTGTAATTAACGAGCAGATTACTGGAATACGGCTGCAGATTAAGCTGGGACAGCAGCTCATCGGCTACGACCACGGTACCGGGATTGCTGCCCATCGCCGAGTTGGCGATGGCCGCCGTGTCCTCGTCCGACTTATCGGTTGCGTTATCGGTTGCGGGCTTGAGCTCATGCCCGTCCAAGGTGAGGGTATGGCCGCCAGCCATATACTTGGTGTACAGGTCGCCCAGCTCACCGCCCATATCACACGTAAGCACGTACTGGTCGCGGCCAATGCTCACCGGCTCCTCGCCCATCATCTGGCGCAGCTTGTTGTACTGGCTCGCCGGCGTCACATACAGACCCATCGCATCGGCGTTGCTTCCCTCGAGCGCCTTGAGAAGCTTTTCGCCCATGGCCTTGCACATCTCACCCGCCACCACCGAGGGGCCCGAGCCGCCAAGCGGATAACTCAGATACGAATCGATCTGCACATGCTCACCGGCAACATCGGCGATATTGACCTTCTTGCCGGTCTCGTCGTTGTTGTCCGCCGACTTGCCCTTAATACCGTCTGCAACGTTATCGGGATCTTTACGATCGCCATGCCATGCAGCGTACAAATCGACCGTTGCATCGGCCAGCACCATGCGATCGGCCTCAGACGGATTGACATACTCCTTGTAGTAGTCGAGCGTTTCGGGCGTGTAATAGACATACGTCTGAGACACGTCAACAGGGTTATGGCGCTCCAGATTCTCGTTCATCACGTTGGCAATCGACATACCGCACGTCACCGAGGTAATGGCAAGGAACAGAATCATCGCGATGACGCCCATCGAAAAGCACACCGTATTGACCTTGGCCGAAAGCTGACGCACGGTAAACATATTGAGGCCGCGCCAATACACGCCGCGCAAGCTCTGCAGCAGCTTGATGAGCATGCCCGAGAGTCCCCAGAACAGGGCAAAGGTGCCCACCGTAACCATAGCGGTCGTAATGCCAAACTGGCTCATGGCCCCGTCCAGCTTGTCGCCCGTCTCGGTTAGCGGGAACCCATCACGCAGCAGACGGTAATAGGCCACGCCCACAAGTAGCACGCCCACGGTAAAGATGGCAATCGCGATCCAGGGGTTGCGTGTCTTGATGCTCTCGTTGCGACGCTCGGCACCCATAAGCTCGATGAGTTTGGTACGACGCACGGCGCGCAGGTTCAGCAGTAGCGTGAGCACAAACATTACGAGCATGCAGGCAAGGGTCAGGTTGAACGCATGCACCGAGAAAAAGAAGTGAAAATCGGCGATCTGCGTCTTAAAGAGCGAAGCCGTAAAGAACGTCATGAGCTGGGAGAGCCCCACGCCCAGCACAATGGCGGCGACAAAGGCGCCGACCGAAACGATCACGGTCTCGAGCGCCATGATCGTGGCGACGCGCCCGCGCCCCATGCCAAGCACCTGGTACAGGCCAAACTCCTTCTTACGGCGTTTCATGATGAAGTTATTGGCATACACCATCAAAAAGGCCATGACGCCAGCCAAAAAGTAAGTAAGGTAACCGAGCATGGTGCCCATGAGCTCGGACAGTCCCTCCTCCTTGATGCCGGCAATGTCGACCTGCATCGAGACGGTATTGAAGGCATAGAAGACCGTGACACCCAGGGTGAGCGTCAGCAAGTAGACAAGGTAATCGCGGCCGGCGCGACGGACGTTGCCCCAAGCGAGTTTACAGAGCATCGGAGCCCTCACCGCCCATCATGGCAACGACCTCCATAATGCGGTCGAAGAACTCTCGGCGGTCGGTGTCGCCGCGGCGCAGCTCGGTGAAAATCTTGCCGTCGCGGATAAACAGCACACGGCTCGTGTAGCTGGCGGCAAAGCTGTCGTGCGTGACCATGAGCACGGTGGCGCGCAGACGGCGATTGAGCGCCTCCAGGCTCTCGAGCAGCAGGCGGGCGCTCTTGGAATCGAGGGCGCCGGTGGGCTCGTCGGCCATGATCATAGTTGGGTCGGTGACGAGTGCGCGAGCCGCGGCAACGCGCTGTTGCTGACCGCCGGACATCTGGTAGGGATACTTGTCGAGCACCTGACTGATAGACAGACGCGCGGCTACATCCTGCACGCGGGTCGAGATCTCTGCCGAGTTTGTGCGGGCGATGGTGAGCGGCAGGGCGATGTTCTCGCGCGCCGTGAGCGTATCGAGCAAGTTGGAGTCCTGGAAGATAAAGCCCAGCTCCTCGCGGCGGAACTGCGAAAGCTTGGCCTGCTTCATGCGCGTCACATCCTGGCCGTTGATGCGAATGGTGCCGCTCGTGGCGCTATCGATGGTCGACACGCAGTTGAGCAGCGTCGACTTGCCCGAGCCCGAGGCGCCCATGATGCCGACGAATTCGCCGCGGTTGACGGTAAAGCTGACATCGTTGAGCGCGCGGGTCACGTTGCCCAGTGCTCCATATACCTTTTCGAGATGCGCGACCTCCAGTACCGGGGTCGCCGTTTGCGTGGTTTGCATACCGAGTCCTTTCTTGCGATTAGTCTACGGCATCTATAGTCGCAAGGAGCCGAGTCGGCTACCATCGATATGGCTTACGCTTGCCTTACCGTTGTGTAAGGTAGTGCAGGGAACGTTTTGATGTTGAGGAAGGGCTCCTGTTGAAGACTGTTCATGTTGCCGCTGGGATCATTCGCAAGGAAGGATCTGACGAGCTGCTTGCCGTGCAGCGCGGCTACGGCAACATGCAGGGACTATGGGAGTTCCCGGGCGGCAAACTTCTGCGCGGCGAGACACCCGAAGACGCCGTGCGCCGCGAGCTTATGGAAGAGCTACAGGTAAAAGTCACCAACCTGCGTGATTT
>URBP01000067.1 GCA_900546105.1 uncultured Collinsella sp. | reverse complement strand
AATCCATGCGCGGCAGCGACCCCAATGCCGCACTTCACTATCTTGCGAGGCTTCTTGAGGCAGGCGACCTCCCTTCGGCTACAAGGCGGCTTATGGTGTGCGCCTGCGAGGACGTGGGGCTTGCCTATCCGATGATAATTCCCATAGTAAAAGCAGCCGTGGATGCCGCCCTGCAGGTAGGACTGCCCGAGGCGCGCATACCTCTTGCCGACGCGGTGGTGCTCGTTTGCACCGCCCCGAAATCAAATTCGGCATACAAGGGAATAAATGCTGCAATGGAGGACGTGCAAAACGGAAATTACGGAAGAATTCCGCGAACTCTTCAGAATAAGCATTTTGACGGGGAGGATAATCCCAATAAGGGGCAGTTCTATAAATACCCGCATGACTATAAAAATCACTATGTAAGTCAGCAATATTTGCCGGACGACATCAAAAGCAGGAAATATTACGTATTCGGCGATAATAAGATAGAACAGGCGGCTAAAGCGTACTGGGATCTTGTTAAAGGCAAAATATAAAAAATTCTTGCCGGGTGTCTGTTATTATGTTAAACTCTCCTTACTCGTAAGGGAGTAGTCAGCGCCTTTGTGCGCGGCAAGTCAACATACTGGCCGAAACGGTCTGGCTTGCCTTAATGAACGAGACTCGTGGTTGTGCGCGCAGCGCGTACGCCACGGGTCTTTTTTTGCTTTCCAGAAGTACACGCGGGTTCGCCCGCAGAGAGGGAGCCAGACTATGGGACTCGCAGAGCTCGTGTTGCTCGCCGTTGGCCTTTCGATGGACGCCTTTGCCGTATCCATCTGCAAGGGTCTCGGCATGAAAAAGATCAACCTTAAGGTCGCCGTGGTGCTCGGCCTGTTCTTTGGCGGTTTTCAGGCCGGCATGCCCGTAATCGGATGGGCGCTCGGAAGTCAATTCATGGGCATCATCGGACCCATCGACCATTGGATCGCCTTTATCCTATTGGCCTTCATCGGCGGCAAAATGCTGTGGGAGGCCTTTACCGAGGACGAGGATGAAGGCGACGGCAAGGATGCCGAAAAGATTGACCTAGGCGAGTACCTGATCCTCGCCATCGCCACCTCAATCGACGCCCTGGCCGTGGGCATCTCATTTGCGGCGCTCTCGGTTTACATCGTTCCCGCTGTATCGCTTATCGGCGTCACAACGTTTATCTTCTCCGTCGCCGGCGTAGTGATCGGCCACACCTTTGGCGCGCGCTACGAAAAACCCGCCACCATCGTGGGCGGCGTCGTGCTCATCCTCATCGGGCTTAAGATCTTACTTGAGCATCTGGGGATTCTCGCGATATAAAAAACGCCTCTCATAAGCCAACGTCAATGTAGGAGTCTCATGCAGAGTTTTGCATAATGCCTTTTCGTGCTGACTTTTGCATGTCATATTGATATGCAAAAGACTGCACGTTAGGAGATCGCCGTGAATACCCTTCCCATCACCACACCGCGCCAAGCTGGCATCTACGTGCGCCAGGCACGCGAGGCTCAGGGCCTCACCCGTGCCGCCCTCGCCAAAACGGCCGGTGTTTCAGAACGCCTGCTCGCATCGCTCGAGCTAGGCGATGCCACGGGTATTCGACTCGACAAGCTGCTGACGATTTTCAATGCTCTTGGACTGGCACTCGCCACTCAAGGGGATATCGGCGAAGCGAAAAACGAGCGACCAGTCGACGCCCCGCATGACAATCCGCTGCCTCGCAGCATCCCCAGGCGCCATCACACTCAACGTCCTCATCATCGCAACCGTCGTAGTACCGCCATTCCGGCTCTTGCAGATGCCCCCTTTACATCCGCACTCTACGACGAGGTCTTCGCCGATTTCGCCATGTCCAATCTCGGAGTCTCGATTGCCGCAAACGCATCTAACCAAACCAAGCCCGAAGGGAAATAGCCAATGGCCAGAACATCACTTCGAACCATTATTTGCGGCGTACCTGCGGGAACGCTCACGCAAGATGAGAACGGTCTTATCAGCTTTACCTACGATCATGACTATGACGGCCCAGCCCTATCGACCAACATACCCGTATCAAATCGCACATACGGACAACAGGTCATGAATCCGTACCTGTTTGGCCTTCTACCCGACAGCGAGGACCAACGAAAAGCGATTGCCGCCGAATTCGACGTTAGGCCCAACAATCCCGTTGCACTGCTCAGCCATATCGGACTCGACTGTCCGGGCGGAGTGCAGTTTTGTGCCGAAGAAGATATCGACGCCGTCCTGCATCGCTCCGGCGAATACCGCCCTATAGACGACCACGAAATTGCTCTCCGTCTCAAGTCGATCAGAGATGACCGCGATGCATCGTGGATGGGCCTAGATGAAAGTTGGTCACTTGGAGGCAACCAGGGCAAGTTCGCACTCGCGTTCATAAACGGCCGCTGGTGCGAATGCATGGGGTCCTCGCCCACGACGCATATTTTCAAAAATGGCGTTATCGGATTTAAACTCGAGGCTCTCAATGAGTTTGTCTGCATGAAAAGCGCCCAGCGCGCCGGTATCGCAACGGCAAACGTCGAATATCGTATGTTTGAGGACGAACCTGCCCTCATTGTTGAGCGATATGACCGCGTGAAAGTCGAAGACGGAACGATCAGGCGCCTACATCAAGAAGACCTCTGTCAGGCACTTGGGGTGATGCCCGCCCAAAAGTACACAGCAGACGGCGGCCCGACCACCCGCGATATTCAAGAGCTCCTCGTAAATACGAGCCACCATCAACTTAACCTGTATCTGTTTACGCAGATACTGTTCTTCAACGCCATTATCGGCGCACCGGATGCGCACGCGAAAAACTATTCCCTACTCCTTGGAAACGACGGCGCAGCCATGATGGCTCGAATGTACGATGTCGCATCGGGGCTGGCATACGAGCGCATGCGCCGCCGGGCGCGTCTTGCCATGAGCGTTGGCGGCGAAAATCGTGTGGGGCGCATCGGTCCAGGCGCTATCCGCCAATACCACGGTATGGGAGACCCCGCGCTGGAGGCGACGCTCACCGATGCCGGGCTATCCGAGAAGTTTTGCTTTGCGACCATGATGGACCTCGCCTACGAGGTGCCCATTTGCATGGAAGAGGTCATGGACGAATACGCCGACCTGCCCGGCATGGCGGACCTGTGCGAGCATATGCTCGGCCCCATCCGCGAAAACTGCCAGCGCACCCTCGACCTCATCAAGGCGGATATGGGCTAGACGCCAATCAATTTCCCATTTCTTAAAAGAAGAGAGGGGGCACCCGTCGCAATAGGCCGGGTGCCCCCTCTCGTAATGTCATTTGCAATCCATCAGCAAAGGTTTTGGATCGCCGTTAATGCGACCTTTACGCGGCGAGGCGCTTGAGGACGTCGATGAGTAGCTCGTAGAAGCGCTCGGCAGAAGCGAGCTCCATGCTCTCGTCCGGGGTGTGGACATCGGAGAGCGTCGGGCCCACGGCGATGGCGTCCAGGCCGTGCAGGGCCTCAGCAAACAGGCCGCACTCAAGGCCGGCGTGAATGGACTCGATGCGCAGCTCGGAGCCAAAGAGCTCGCGATAGCTCTCGACAAAGACGTCGCGGACCGGCGAATGCTCGGCATAGCTCCAGCCGGGATACTCGAACTCAAACTTGGCGTCGAAGCCCAGGACATCGGCCAGCGTCTGCAGGCGGTCCTTGAACTCGTTCTGCAGCGAGGTGATCGAGGAGCGCGGGGACAGCATAATCTTGACCTCGTCGTCAGAAGTGGCAACCACACCGATGTTGGAGGAAACCTCGACGGAGCCGTCGGTGGCGACGTTGCGGCGAATCACACCGTTAGGGGCAAGACGCAGAGCGCGGATGAGGGCAAGCGCGGACTTATCGTCCATGGCCTCGACATCAACGTTGTCGGCAATCTCGACGGTGCAGGTAAAGCCGGGGTCGAAGACCTCGAGCTCGGCAGTGACGTCAGCGATGATGCCCTTTGCGATCTGGGCCGCGGCCTCGGCGGCAGCGTGGTCGGCGTAGACCAGAACAGCCTTGCACTCACGGTTGATGGCGTTGTCCTTGGTGCCGCCGTTAAAGCTCACGATGGCGGGCACGCCGGCAACCATCAGGCGGTCGATGATGCGGGCCATGATGAGGTTGCCGTTGCCGCGCTCCAGGTGGATATCGCTGCCGGAGTGACCGCCCAGCAGGCCGGAGATGTCGAGCGTGAGGGTGCTACCGGTCTTGTGCTCACGCGCGATCGGGCAGGTGTAGGTAACGACGACGCCGCCGGCGCAGCTGACGGTGGCAACGCCCTCTTCCTCGGAGTCAAGGTTAATCATGGTGCGGGCGCTAATCTGGGACTTGTCGAGCGTCTCGGCGCCGACCAGGCCAGTCTCCTCGTCGGTGGTGAATACGCACTCGAGGGCCGGATGGGCAATCGAATCATCGTTGAGCACGGTAAGCATAAGCGCGACGGCGATACCGTTGTCGGCACCCAGAGTGGTGCCGTTAGCGGTGAGGACGCCGTCCTTGACGACCAGGTCGATACCGTCGGTCGTAAAGTCGTGCTCAACGGAACCCAACTTGTCGCACACCATATCGATGTGGCCCTGCAGCATCACGGTCGGGGCATTCTCGGCACCGGCAGATGCGGGCTTGCGAATGATGACGTTGTAGACCTCGTCCTGATACACGTCGAGGCCGCGCTCCTTGGCAAACGCAACCAGGAAATCGCTGATGCCCTTCTCGTTGCCAGACCCACGGGGGATCGCGCTGACCTCCTCAAAGAAATGGAACAGCTGAGCGGGCTCGTAGCCGGTAATCTTGTAGTCCATGGTGCCTCCTTGGCGCAACTGGTTAGACAGTAAGATATGCGACTTGTATATTCCCAGACTTTGCGTGCATAAACCAGTCGAAAACGCCGAGCGCCCTTGCATTATCGGCTAACGGTGAGGAAACGCCACTTTATCAAGGTAAAGCAAGCTAGACGGGCCGTGCAGAGGGAACGTTGGACCCCCCAACCAACCTCAACGCCTGTTGAACATTAATGCATACACCATTGGTATGTTTAATAAGATTCTTGTCCTCCGTCACGACGTAATCGGCATCAATGCGATTGGCGACGCCCAGCATCAGGTCGTCCTCAAAGTCATTGTGGTGGTACTTGAACACAAAGGAGTCGAAGACCTCGTCTGCACCGACCGGGGCGATGAGGGCTAGCTCGCGCATCTGTCGAACGCATGCCCAGGCCGTTTCGTCTGCCGCCGCAATGGCGTTATCGCTCAGTGAGCCAGTCTTTCTTCGGCACTCCTGCTTGATTGCCGCCGAGACAAGATATGAAACGTCTTTGACCGAAAGCGACGAGGCAAACAGGGCAATCCGCTCCGAGGCGTCGGCAATCTCGATCAGATGGACGACATTTGCCGTACGGTCGGACCTGCCAGAAAAATAATCCATCCATACGTTGGTATCGATTAACAGCTTGAGGACGCCTTCTGTGCTCATAGTTCCACCCACTCGGGATAGCGCTCCGCCATGGCCTCCTCATAGAGGTCGTCATAGTCTCCCGAGAACTCAGGGATGGGGATGCCGTATTTGAGGCACGAATCGCGAACGATATGGCTGCCTTGCGCGGCCCTTGACTCCATGCGCCGGGGCTCCACTCCGTCAGAAACCGGAGCCGCCGCGTCTCCCTTCGAGGGCATGCGTCCGTTAACGACCAGATACTCCCAAAGTGTCCGAACGGCTTGTGACGGCGTCATGCCAATATGAGTCAGGACGGCGTCTCCCGCCTCTTTGAGCTGGCGATCTATACGCACGTTCATCTGAACTGGCCGCGTGTCGAGTACTGACGTAGGCATATCAGCTCCTTTGCTATACTATATCTCGATTTTAGTATAGCACGGCAGACTGAAGCGCATTTCAATAGAAATGAGGGCGCTTCCTTATCGGAAACGCCCCCGTTATACAAGGTATGTTCAATCCCTACAGCGCACCAGAGCCGGCTTGCATCATGCCACCGGGGCCCGAGCTCACGCCACTGCTCACAGGCGCGGCGTTTCCGGTGTGCGGCGCCGCCGGAGCGGTATCGCCACCGAGCGTGCCCGCCGGACGCGGTGCCGGGATCTCGCCCGTGCCGTGGCTAAAGACAAACTTGCCATCGGCCACGTCGCACAGGACGGTATCGCCCTCGCCCCACTCGCCGGCCAGAAGCTCCTCGGACAGCGGGTCCTCGATGAGCTTTTGAATAGCACGACGCAGCGGACGTGCGCCATTGGTAAGATCGGTACCCTCGGCCACAATCTTGTCGTAGGCCGCATCGGTGAGCTTGATGTTCATGCCGTTTGCGATCAGGCGCTGGCGCAGATCGTCCACCAGCAGGTGCGCGATCTTAGTCAGGTTCTCGCCCGAGAGCTTCTGGAACACCACAATATCGTCGATACGGTTGAGCAGCTCGGGGCGGAACAGGCGCTTGAGCTCGCCCATCGCACGACCCTTGATCTCACTCGAGGTGAGGCCCTGCTCGCCGGTGGTGCCAAAGCCGACGCTCGCATCCTGCGCGATCTCGCGGGCGCCCACGTTGGACGTCATGATGATCACGGTGTTGCGGAAGTCGACCGTCTTGCCCTGGCTATCAGTCAGGCGGCCCTCCTCCAGCACCTGCAGCAGGATGTTGAAGATGTCGGGGTGCGCCTTCTCGATCTCATCGAACAGCACGACCGAATACGGGTGACGACGAACGGCCTTGGTAAGCTGACCGCCCTCGTCGTGACCCACGTAACCCGGAGGGCTACCGATGAGCTTGGAGACCTCGAACTCGCTGCCGAACTCCGACATGTCGAAGCTGATGAGCGCGTCCTTGCTGCCAAAGAGGTACTCGGCGAGCGTCTTGGCGAGCTCGGTCTTGCCTGTGCCGGTGGGACCCAGGAAGATAAAGCTGCCGCCGGGGCGACGCGGGTCCTTGAGCGGCGAACGGCTGCGGCGCACGGCCTTGGCGACGGCCTCGACTGCCTCATCCTGACCGATGATGCGCGTCTTGAGCACGCTTTCGGTCTGCAGCAGGCGCCGGCTCTCGCTCTCGGTGAGCGAGGAAACCGGCACGCCCGAAGTCACGGACACAATGTCGGCGATCTGACTCACGTCGATGGTGAGCGGGCTGGCGTCGAGCTCGGCCGTCCAGGCGGCCTTGGCCTCGGCGAGCTCAATCTCGGCAGCCTTCTGCTGCTCGGTGATCTCGGCGGCCTTGTTCATGTCATCGCTCTCCGTGGCCTCCTGTGCGGCAGCCTTGAGCTCTTCCACGCGATGCTCCGCCTCGCGCACCGGCTCGGGCGCGCGATTCGCGGCGATGCGAGCGCGGGCACCGGCCTCGTCGATGAGGTCGATGGCCTTATCGGGCAGGAAGCGATCCTGGATGTAGCGGTTGGAAAGGTTCGCGGCGGCCTCGATAGCACCCTGCGTATAGCGCACATGGTGGTGCTCCTCGTAGCGCGGCTTGAGCGCGGTCAGGATCTTGACCGTGTCCTCGACGCTCGGCTCCTCGACATCGATGGTCTGGAAGCGACGCTCGAAGGCCGGGTCCTTGGTGAGGTACTTGCGGAATTCCTCGGCCGTGGTGGCGCCGATAATCTGGAAGGCACCGCGCGCGAGTACGGGCTTGAGCATGGAGCTCGCATCGATGGAGCCCTCGGCAGAACCGGCACCGATGATGGTATGCATCTCGTCGATAAACAGGATGACGTCGTCCGCTTCGGTGGCCTCCTGGATCACGTTCTTGAGGCGCTCCTCAAACTCGCCGCGATACTTGGCACCCGCCACGAGACCCGGCAGGTCGAGCGTCCAGATATTCTGGTTCATGAGGTTCTCGGGCACGTTGCCGGCAGCAATCTGCTGCGCCAGGCCCTCGACGATGGCCGTCTTGCCCACGCCGGGATCGCCCAGGATAAGCGGATTGTTCTTGGTGCGGCGCGAAAGAATTTCCATCATACGCTGGACTTCCTTTTCGCGACCAATCACAGGGTCGAGCTCGCCGTCGCGCGCCTTCTGCGTGAGGTTGGTCGCGAACTGCTTTAGCGTGTCGGTGCCACTCCCCTTTTGCTGAGAGGCATCCGAGCCGCTAAAGAACGGCAGGCCCGCACCGGGACGACCAGCACCGGCGCCGGCGAGCGGGCGCTTCTTGTCCTGGTCCTTGGCGGTAAGCTTCTCGATGGCCTTCTTGATGGAAGCAGACGACACACCCAAGCGCATGAGGATGTCCATGGCCATGCCGTTACCCTCTTCGACAATGCCGATGAGCAAGTGCTCGGTCGACACGTAGGTCTGGTTGTTCTCACGCGCCACGCGGAATGAACGCTCCATCACGCTGATGACGAGCGGCGTAAAGGCGAGCTTGGCAGCCTCGGTCTCCTCGCTGGGCTCGGGAACCGTGGTCTGAACCTCTTTGAGGGTATCCATGATGTCATCGTAGGAGATGTCGAGCGAACGCAGTGCCTCGGCGGCAATGCCCTCGTCCTCCTTGGCAAGCGCGAGCAGCAGGTGCTCGGTGCCCACCTTATTTGAGTGCAGATCGAGCGCCTCCTGCTTGGCCATGGACATGACCTTGCGCGCGCGATCGGTAAAACGGTCTAACATGCTAGTTCCTCTTAGACGAGCTAGTTTTTTCAAACGCAAAGCGCCACTCGTGGCGGCGCTTTGGTCTCTTTACCCATATGGAGTATATGTTAACCGCTGGGGCCTTTCCCACCCGTAGCCGCGCGACAACGTCTACAAAAAAGGAATCGCTCTGGTCCGCTTGGCGGTTTGGTTTTGCGCTGCTGTCTAGCAGGCGGGCTCGACGTTAATACCTTCGGCAACGTCATTGGCGGCATCGGCAGCGGGAGCACCCGGCATGTGCACGAGCTCCATGTGCGGCTCGGCAAAGACCGTGCCCATGGGGAAGGCGCGGCGGAAGACAAAGCGAGCAACCGGACCAGCCACCAGCAGGTTCCAGGGCAGGGCCATGATAAAGTTGCGCGGAATGTTGCCGAGCCACATCATCGGCAGCGCCTGCAAATTGGCAAGCGGGCCGCCAGGCATGTGGAACAGGCCTTCGCACGCGCCGTAGAGCGACATGATGATGACCATGGGAACGACCATGCAGGAGCTGACGGCGAGCGTCATGGCAAGCGGCGAGCTCTTGCCCGGCGTGACCAGGAATTTAAAAGCGAAACCCTTGGCAAGGGGGCTGGCAACAAACCAGTCGCAGCACATGGCAAAAATGTAGGCAACGGGGAAGCCGAGCCACGCGGCGGCAACAACCTCGCCGTTGATGGCCCCATGCTGCAGGGCAACGTTGTAGATGCTCATCCAGAGCACCATGCAAAAGCACATGATAAAGGTGAACAGCAGGCTCTCTCGTTTGTTGATAGGCATAAAGGGCGAAATCCTTTCTGTGTTACGCCGCAACACCACGCAACAAAAATGGGCGGGCAAGATGGAGCTGTTGGGACTTCATCTCGCCCGCCCGTGGTACGTGCGTCTGCGACTACTTATGTGGTGGAACCAGCCTAGCACGAAACGCATGCGCTTCGTAAGCGTTGAGTTTATGAAGATGCAGGGCACCGATAATCCCCCCGACCCCATAAGTTGCGGTGGAATACGAACTGTTTTGACCCTTTAAGCAGCAATTCAGTCCCTATTTCACCGCAACTCATTTGGTGCAAAGTAACCTGACCCCCTTGCACCAATTAACTGGTGTGGCGCCAGCGAGGGTCGGTGAGAGTTCTCGCCACACCCAGGCCAACGGGCAAAAACGCCACGATGAGCACTGCACGCACAAACCAACCGAGCATATTGACCGTATCGAAGGTGCACATGTAGTACATCGAGCGATACAGATACAGGCCCGGCACCATAATGACAATTGATGGCACCGTGAGGGCGATACGTGGGTAGGTGAGCTTGACTTCGGCCAAGCTTGCCAGCAGCCCCGATACCAGCGCGCCGATAAACGCTGCCGCCTCGGGAGGCATTCCCGCGCTGAGGCCCAGGAAGGGAAGCATCGTCGGCGCATCGACGAGCGTAAGGCGCAAGGTATTAGACACGGCGCCGATGAGCCCTGCCGCCGCTGCCATCTTTACCGGACTGTTGAACATCACCGAGAAGCCGAATACGCCAACGAAGCTCATCACCACGCGCAGGAGCGTAAGGGCAAGCGGCGAAAGGCCGAGCGGGGCAAAATCATCCGGTGCCAGCCCCACACATTCGGCAACCATCCAGCCTACGAGGGTCGCCATCACAATAATCGACACGGCATACGAAAGACGCTCGATGCCGCTTCGCATATCGAGCTTTGCGATGTCGAGGCCTGCCGTAATGAGGGGAAAGCCGGGAATCACAAAGAGCATGGCGCCGATATAGCCTTCTTGGTGCGACATTGCCCCCGGAATGACCTGGCCAAGGCCGAGCAATGCCAGCAAATACGAAACGCAAGCGAGCGCAACGCCAATCGTCAGCGCGCTAAACTGGCCAAGACCCTGCTTGAGAATATGGGAGCGAGCAAAGTTGCCAACACCAGCGCCTACGAATGCGCAGGCCATCTCGATAGGGCCGCCGCCGAGCAAAAAGACGAAGGCGCCGCAAGCACAGGCTGCCGCAACGCCCTGTTGCCAGGGAGAGTAATCGGGTTTTGAGCTCTCAACGGTCTTGAGCATCTCGTGGTATTCGTGCACGGTAAACCGGCGCCCATACGTCTCGATTTCCTTTAAGAAGCTCTCCATCATCCAAATGCGATGAGTATTGACTCCCGTTGTGGGCAGGCTGACAACCTCGTTAAAGCAGTGACCATCTTCGATGCAGGTGCACTCAAACGACAGAAGACTCAGGTCGACGTGAATCGTGACGCCGAGCACAGCGGCAACACGATTCATGGTATCGCGCACGCGCCAGGCACCTGTTCCGCTTGCCAGCATAAGCATGCCAGTGCGGCAGATGATGGATGACTTATCGGTGAGCGGCGCATCGACGGCAAGCTCATCGCCTGCCGTCACGATCTGGTGCCAATCAGTTTTCATATGGAGCGCGCCGGCACGAACGCCGTGGTGCATGGGGGCTCTCGAAAGCAGCGAGTCAAGGCGCGAAAGCTGTGGGGGCTCCGCTGATCCGACCTCAACCTCATCAGCCTCTTCATCGACCAGATCAAAGGAATCAAGCGGCGCTGGCTCGCGACGGTCGATCAGCTCCTCGTCCTCATCATCAAAGTAGTTGAACTGATCGAGCATGTCCTCTTCGATTGCACGCTCGCTCGCATCGTCCATACAGGCGCTCCCTTCCTACCGACTAACCCCCATCCTAGGCAGCAACGGCTAAAGGAAACATAAAAGAGACGGCTGTCATGCGAGCCATGTGCTCAATAGCCGTTAGGCAGTCGTTTAAGAACGTCCCCAATGACTACAAAGAGTGTCCCCAAGTGCCGGCACAAGAGGAACGTCCCTAAGTGCCAACCACGGCAATGCCGATGCTTTGGTAACGACAGCGAAAGCCCGCCAGGGCGAGCAAGGTGCCTTGAAACGAGGCGGCATTGACCTTCTGGTCATGCCGCCGAAGTTGAAAGGCAGATTGCCGCTCTGGCGGGCTTGCAGCGTCAACTGGTTACGCGGTTCGTAGAACCGCGTAACTCTTAATACATCTTTGCGCCGGCGGGGATGGAGGCGTCGAGCTGGATCAGGTTGAGACGCTCCTCACCATCCTCCTCGTGGATAGCGCTGATGAGCATGCCGCAGCTGGGAATGCCCATCATCTTGCGCGGCGGCAGATTGGTGATGGCGAGCAAGGTCTTGCCGACCAGGTCCTCGGGCTCATAATAACCGTGAATGCCGGAGAGGATGGTACGGTCGGTGCCGGTGCCGTCGTCGAGCGTAAAGTTCAGCAGCCTCTT
>URBP01000066.1 GCA_900546105.1 uncultured Collinsella sp. | reverse complement strand
GATCGCGCGGCACCACTCGCCGAGGGGGCCGCGCGACCTGCGCGCTCCTTGCCTACGATTTCACGAAGGTGAGCGCTTTATTACGTTAAATAAACCTACTGAATAGATAGGTCTATAGTCCCGCGGAAGCACATCGCGGGCAAGGCAGCTACAGCGAAAGGATTATCGAGTCTATGCACCCTGCGGTTCAAGTTGACCAGCTCAAATTCACGTATCCCGGCTCTGAAAAAACGATTCTTGAGGATGTTTCCATGCGGGTCGATGAAGGCGAATTCGTCTGCATCCTCGGGCAATCCGGTTGCGGCAAGTCGACGTTTCTGAGGCTTTTGGCCGGACTCGAGACTCCAACGGGAGGATCGATCTCCATGTTCGGAGAGACCATTAAGGGCGCCGGCCCCGATCGCGCGGTGGTGTTTCAAGATTACGGGCTTTTTCCCTGGATGACAGCAGGCAAGAATATCGTGCTCGCCCTGAAGCAGAAGTTTCCCGATACGGACAAGGCGGAGCTGAAGGCCAAGGCACTCGAGATGCTGGAGGCCGTGGGATTGTCGCCCGACGTGTTCGATAAGCTGCCCAAGGAGCTGTCGGGCGGTATGAAGCAGCGTTGTGCCATCGCCCGCGCGTTTGGAATGGATTCGCCCGTCATGCTCATGGACGAGCCATTCGGCGCACTCGATGCCGTCACCCGCGCTCGTCTGCAGGACCTTCTTTTGGAACTGTGGAACAGGCAGGAGCAAAGGAAGACGGTGTTCTTTGTGACTCATGACGTGGATGAGGCATTGTTGCTTGCTTCGAGAATCATCGTGTTCGGTCAGTCGCCCGCCCACGCCATCTATGAGTGCCGTATAGACCCGGATCAGCATAGATCCCGCGAAGGGCTGTTCGAGAGTTCCGTGCTCATGGGTCTTCGCAACGATCTGATCCGTCATATGAATTTGGATATCAACGGGCGTATTGATTAGCCCGCTGTATATAGGAACGAATACGTCATGCAAGAGAAAGGAAAACGTTCCATGACATCCATTAACCAGCCGTTGAGCCGCCGTAGCCTGTTCGCGGGATTGGGCCTTATCGTCTCGTCTGCGACTCTGTCGGGCTGTGGCGCCTCGGGCGACACGGGCTCTTCCAAGGAAAAATCATCGTCTGCCGAAAAGCCCGAGGTCTCCCAGATCAGCTGGGGCCGCGCCAACAGCGGCAATATCTTTGTCACGCTCGCGCAGGACAAGGGCTATTTTGAGGAGTATGGTCTCGAGGTGACCGAGAACCCCGTCGCTAACGATACGGATGCCATGGCGGCCCTTACGTCGGGGAAGGTCGACGTTACCTCCAACCAGGGTACGGTGGGTCCGCTCCAACAGATCGCGGCTGGCGAAGACCTCACCATCGTCGGTGGCTACATGCTGCAGGGCATGTACCTGATCGCCAAGAAGGGGACCAAGTGGAATGGAATCGACGATCTGGTCGGAAAGCGCATCGCCCATAAGGTGCCCCAGATTCCCATCTGCTATGCGATGCTCGAGGCCGGGCACGATCCCATGAAGGACATCACTTGGGTTACCACGGACACGTCTGCGGACCGTCTGGCGGCGGTCGTGGCCGGCGAGGCCGACTATGGATACATGTCCGGCGACATGCTGTACTCCATCAGCCAAAATGACGATGTCGACATCGTCGTATACGCCGATGAACTTATGCCCGCCTATGGTTGCTGCCGCATGAACATGCGCACGGACTTTGTCAAGGACAATCCCATTACGGTCAAGCTACTTCTCAAGGCTCTTCTGCGTGCCGAGGCGTATTTCCAGGCTAACAAGGACGAATCCGTTTCGATTCTGGCCAAGCAGCTCAATACCTCTGAGGACTACGTAGCCGCCTATCTTAAGAACGATCACTATAAGATTTCGATCGATCCGGTTCACAACCAGGTTCTCAAGACGTGGGATGTTATGAAACAGATCGACTTTGTGTCCGGCGACGCCAAGAATATCGATATTGAGAAGCACATCGATATCTCGTTCTACAAGAAGGCGCTGGACGAGGTCATCGACGAGCACGGTGACGAGTGCCCCGACTGGTGGAAGAACCGCCAGGAGTTCTTCGAGCAGTACAACGCATAAAGGTCTTCATATGCCAAAGAAACTGATCGGGTTTATAAAAAATTATTGGATCACAGCGTTGGTTTTTGCCGCGATGGTCGGGGTCTACGCCGTTATCAGCGAGTTCAAGCTGCTCAATGCACTGCTGTTTCCGCCGATTCCCAAAATCGTCGAGGCTTTTCTGTCCAATGTCGACGTCATGCTGCTTAACCTGGTGTCGTCGTTTCAGCTGCTTGTTCCCGCCGTCATCATTGCCACCATTATCGCTCTCATCATAGGCATCGCCTTGGGCTCAAATAGGCGGGTCCGTACTGTGTTGCATCCGGTCGTCTACACCGTCAGCGTGGTCCCGTCGATCTTGTTGTCGCCGTTTGCCCTGTTGATAGCGCCTGATTTTCGTTCTGCCTCGTTGTTCTTGGTCGTGTTCGGAACCATCTGGTCGACGCTGTTCGCTACCATCACGGGCATTCAGACGATCGATAAGCGCTATCTGGACAACGCCGCGGTCCTGGGGCTCACGGGATTCAAGCGACTCTTCAAGGTGGTTCTGCCTGCCGCGAGCCCCTCGATTCTGGCCGGTTTTGTCAACTCCTTGCGTGGCTCATTTGTGATCCTGGTCTATGCCGAGATGTATGGTGCCCAATACGGCATGGGGTTCTTCGTCAAGAAGTACACGGAATACGGCCTGTATGCAGAGGCGTGGGCAGGTTTCATCTTTATGGTGATCGTGCTGGTCGTTGTGATGCAGCTGTTTGAACGCGTGAAAGAGCGCTTGCTCAACTGGACAATCGATTAATGGCAATTTGTTTGTGAGGAACATG
The DNA here is from genome assembly GCA_900546105.1 of uncultured Collinsella sp. Classification (GTDB taxonomy): domain Bacteria; phylum Actinomycetota; class Coriobacteriia; order Coriobacteriales; family Coriobacteriaceae; genus Collinsella. Next base: position 9,102 of record URBP01000066.1, on the reverse strand, counting down.
GTATGAAAATCACAAAAGTCGATGTTCTTCTGTTGGAAGAGCATCCGCAGGATAATCCAAATTGGAGCCCGGTCTTGTGCCGCGTCTATACCGATGAGGGAATTTATGGTGACGGCGAGGGGGCGATGGCCTACAATACCGGCGCTAAGGGCACATGGAGTGCGATCCAAGAATATGCCCAGAAAATCATCGGGATGGATCCGCTGGATCACGAAGTGATCTGGGAAAAGCTCTATAAGTCGACGTTTTGGGCTCAGAACGGCGGCCCTACGGAGTTCTCGGCCATATCTGCAATCGATGTGGCCCTGTGGGACATCAAGGGCAAGGCCTTCGGTGTGCCGGTGTGGCGCCTTTTGGGTGGCAAGCAGCGCGAGTCGCTGCGCTGCTATGCGAGCCAGCTTCAATTTGGCTGGGGCGACCATAAGGAATCGCTCCGTACGATCGATGAGTATGTTCACGCTGCCGAGCTGGCGCTCGCCGAGGGCTACGACTGCATCAAGTACGACTTTTTCACCTATGACGAGAAACCTGGCGTGAACTTCACCCATGAGGACACGACTCGACTGCTCTCGCCCCGGGTGCGCAACCTTGTTGTCGGCCGTCTTGCCGCCGTGCGCGAGGCCGTTGGTCCCGATGTCGATATCATCGTGGAGAATCATTCCAACACCGATGCGCAAAGTGCCGTGCAGCTTGCCCATCTGATGGAACCCTATGATGTATTTTACTTCGAGGAGCCCTGCACGCCCAATCCCAAGATGAACAAATACGTGCACGACCATATCAACATGCCCGTCTCGCAGGGGGAGCGCCTCTACAGTCGCTGGCAGTATGCTCCCTATTTCGAGAATGGATCCGTCCAGCTCATTCAGCCCGATCTGGGAAATTGCGGAGGTATCACCGAGGGTAAGAAGATCTGCGATATGGCTCACACCTACGACGTGGGCGTTCAAGTCCATGTATGCTCGAGTCCGTTGCTCACGGCGGCCTCGCTGCAACTTGAATGTGTGATTCCCAATTTCACGATTCACGAGCATCACGTTTACAATCGATTCGATTACGTTAAACGTCTGGTGGTCAATGACTATCAGCCCGTGAACGGCCGATTCGAGATCCCAGATGCACCGGGTATCGGAAACGAGATCAGCAAATATGCCTTTGAGCACGGCATAAAGGCAGAAGTGAAATAGATTGCAAGCCTTGGGGGCCGTCTTTGCCCCCAAGGCATTCATGAGGTTCGTCGCTGGACACGGAGTGATTTTCCGCTTTCCGGGATCGTGGCCTATCAGAGGGGAGATAACGTCATGCCAACCATCGAAGAACAGCCGTTGCCGCGCACGTTTGAGGAGTTCAACGAGCAGCGCAAGGCGGCGTTTATTCGCGTTAAGGATTACAAGCAGGCGGGTAATCGCCTGGTCGGCTTTTTGTGCAGCTATACGCCGCTCGAGATTATCGATGCCGCGGGCGCCTCGAGCGTGGCTCTGTGCGGTACGTCCGACGAGGTGATTCCCGAGGCCGAGAAGGTGCTGCCGGCAAACCTCTGCCCGCTCATCAAGTCGACGTACGGCTTTGCCTACTCGCAAAAGTGCCCGTTTACGTACTTTAGCGACATGATCATCGGCGAGACCACCTGCGACGGCAAGAAGAAGATGTACGAGCTACTCAACGAGCTCAAGCGCACACACATTCTGCATCTTCCACAGGGTCGCGATCGCGCCTACGAGCGTGAAGGCTGGTACGAGGAGTGCCGCCTGCTCAAGGAGGAGCTCGAGAACTTCTACGGCATCACGATTACCGACGATGACCTACGTGCTGCCGTCCGACGCCGCAACCGTCTGCGTGCGGCGCAACTCGAGATGTTTGCCCTCCAGGCCAACCAGCCTGCGGCCATGAGCGGCGTAGACCTCATGAGCACCATGTTTGCCGGTACGTTCAGCTTTGATATCGAGGCTTATACGCAGCAGCTGGAGCAAAAGGTTGCCAAGCTGCGTGAGGCCTACAACGCGGGTGAGCGCCCGGTCGCGGCAGATGCCAAGCGCATTCTGATCACCGGTTGCCCGGTGGGCGGCGTGATCAACAAGATCGGTCGCACCATCGAGTCCAACGGCGGTGTGGTCGTGTGCATGGACGACTGCTCGGGCGAGCGCACGGCGGCCATGATGATCGACCCGGAGGCTCCCGATATCCTGCGCGCCATCGCCGACCGCTACCTGGACATCAACTGCTCGGTCATGACGCCCAACGACGGTCGTATGGAAAATACACTGGCCATGTGCGAGAAGTATCACGTCGATGGCGTGGTAGAGAGCGTGCTACAGGCGTGCCATACCTTTAACGTGGAGAGTGCACGCATGCAGGAGGCTGTCGAGGGTGCGGGTATTCCGTACATGAAGATCGAGACCGATTACAGCAACGGCGATATGGGCCAGATCGAGACCCGCATCGCTGCCTTTATCGAGACCCTGTAGGACAAATGCGGCAAAGGGATAGCTGCTTTGTCGCATAGAAGGAGGATGTCGTGGTTGGCATTGGTATCGACATAGGCTCGACGGCCGCGAAGGCTGCAGTGGTGGAGACGGACGGCGCCATTGCGTGGACCTGCGTCATGCCGACGGGATATTCCTCGGTCGATGCTTCCGAGCGGCTGCGCGAGGCACTGGCGGCGGCCGGCTATGACGTGACAGGCGACGACGTGCGCGTGATCGCGACCGGCTACGGTCGTGTCGCCGTGCCCTATGCGCACAAGGTCGTGACCGAGATTACCTGCCATGGTGCCGGTGCCGTGCGCCTGTTTGGCGAGCAGGGCACGGTGATCGACGTGGGCGGTCAGGATACCAAGGTCATCCAACTCAAGGGTGGCCGCGTGGCCAAGTTTGCCATGAACGACAAGTGCGCCGCCGGCACGGGGCGCTTTTTGGAGATCATGGCCGACCGCCTGGGCATTTCCCAGCAGCAGATGGCAGACCTCGCCCGCACCGGCGAGCCTACCAAGATCAGCAGCATGTGCACGGTGTTTGCCGAAAGCGAGGTCATCAGCCTGATCGGTCGCGGTGAGCCGCGCGAGAACATCGCCCGTGGCGTGATCGACAGCGTCGTGTCGCGCGTGGCGACCATGGCCGGGCAGGCGGCGGGCGCCCCGTACTATCTGACCGGTGGCCTGTGCGAGAACACCTTCGTGGTGGAGCGGTTGGGCGAGCTACTGGGGTCGCCGGTGACCACCTCGCCCCAGGCTCGCTTTGCCGGAGCGATCGGCGCGGCTGTCCGCGCCGCCGCCTTGGCCTAGGGGTGTACCGCGACATGCGCATCCTCAATATCACGGCACAAAAACCAGATAGCACCGGCAGCGGCACCTACCTTGCCGCGCTTGTGCGCGAGCAGATCGAGACGGGGCATCGCGCCGCCGTGCTTTGCGGTGCGGCGCCGGGTGATACCCAAGGCGAGCTGGACCGGCGTGCTGCCGTGTTTGCCGTACCGTTCGAGTCGCCCGAGCTGCCGTTTCCGATCTGCGGTATGTCCGATGTCATGCCCTATCCCTCTACACGCTATCGTGACCTGACGCCTTCGATGCTCAAGGCATTTGAGCGGGCATTTGCTGCTGCAATCGATCGGGCGGTGGCTGAGTTTCGGCCCGATCTGGTGCTCTGCCATCACCTGTATCTGGTGACCGCATTGGCGCGCGAGTGCGTCCGGGGCGTGCCGGTTGTTGCCGTGTGCCATTCGACCGATCTGCGCCAGCTGCGTTCGCATGCGCTCGAGCGCGATCGCATCGTAAGTGCGGTTCGTCGGCTCGATGCCGTCTTTGCGCTCCATGCTGAGCAGGCTGAACAGATTGGCCTGGTGTGCGGCGTCGATGCCGATCGCATCCACGTGATTGGGACTGGCTACGACCATCGCGTCTTCTGCCGCGACGCAAGCGTGGCGAGACAGCCGGGATCGCTTGTGTACGTGGGCAAGATTTGCTTTAAAAAGGGCGTCGAGTCGCTGGTTCGAGCCGTGTCATTGCCGATTGACCATGACGTCCGCCCATCTGGCTTGATACTTGTGGGCGGCCGCGGGGACGATGCCGAGTACGCGCGTATCGAGCGCTTGACCGCGGCCTCGGATGTGCCGGTGACGCTTGCGGGGCGCCTGGATAGCGATGAGCTCGTGCGTGCCTACCGCAGTTCCGACGTCTTTGTGCTGCCTTCGTTTTACGAGGGTCTGCCGCTCGTGACGATTGAGGCCCTCGCGTGCGGCTGCAAAGTTGTGGCGACCGATTTGCCCGGCGTTCGTCCCTGGATGGAGGCGATGCTTCCCGGTGCTCCCGTGACGTGGGTGGCGTCGCCGCGTATGACGGATGTCGACACGCCTGTGGCGGCCGACCTTCCGTTGTTTGAGCGCGCACTGGCAGATGCTATCGCGCAGGCGCTTGCGGCTCCGCCTTCGACGTTCGAGCCGTCGGCGGTCTCTTGGGAAGCGTGCCTGGGGCGTATACTTAAAGTCGTTGATTTGTTGGAAGGGGGTTCGTATGGCTAAGGACACCATGAGGCTCACGTCCATGACGGCCGCGAGCGGTTGAGCCGCTAAGTTGGCCCCCGGAGCCCTCGCCCAGGTCCTGGGCGATTTACCCAATGTGCATAACGACAACTTGCTCGTGGGGTTCGATACCTCCGACGATGCGAGCGTCTTCCGCGTAGGGGAGAACCTTGGCCTCGTGCAGTCCATCGACTTCTTCCCGCCGATGGTCGACGACCCGTTCCTGTTTGGCCAGATCGCCGCGGCCAACTCGCTGTCGGACATCTACGCCATGGGCGGGCGGCCGAGCCATGCCATGAACTTGCTGTGCATCCCGAGCTGCCTGGGCGTTGAGGTTGCCGGTCAGATTCTGGCGGGCGGCGCCGACAAGTGCGTCGAGGCGGGTTGCTCCATCGCGGGCGGTCACACCATCAACGACGACGAGCCCAAGTACGGCCTGTCCGTGAGCGGTTTTGTTGCGCTCGACCACATGCTCGCCAACAGCGGCGCACGCGTGGGCGATGTTCTGCTGTTGACCAAGGCGATCGGCTCGGGCATTATCACCACGGCCATTAAGGGCGAGCTTGTCGAGCAGGACGAGGCTGGTCCCATGTTTGACTCGATGCGCACCCTCAATGAGGCGCCGATTCGCCTGGCCGAGGGACTTGAGCTTCACGGCTGCACCGACGTTACGGGCTTTGGCCTGATCGGGCACGCGTGCGAGATGGCCGAGGGCTCGGGTGTGCAGATTGAGCTTACGTCGGGGGCGGTGCCGCTCTTTGACCAGGTGCTCGATATGGCGCGTCTGGGCATTATCCCTGCCGGCGCCTACCGCAACCAGGACTTCTTTGGCCTGCGCGTGGCTGCCGACGAGGACCTGGAACCGGGCATGTTGGATGCGCTGTACGATCCGCAAACGTCTGGCGGCTTGCTTATCGCGGCACCTGCTGCCGATGTGGATGAGCTTGCGCGCCGTTTGCATGCCGAGGGGCGCGTTGCCGCCGCCGTCGGTCGCGTGTGCGAGCCGGTGCCAGGCGGTCCTGCCGTCCACGTTGTCCGCTAGCCCGCACGTTTATGTAACTGTTTACCGTTCTCTAGAACGGTTCTTTCGAAAGGAATTTGCTATGTCTACCAAGATTGAAGTCAATGCCATGGGCGATGCCTGCCCGCTGCCCGTCGTCAAGACGCTTAAGGCGCTCAAACAGCTCGATGGCGAGGGTGCCGTCGTGACCTCGGTCGATAATGAGACCGCCGTCAAGAACATCTCCAAGATGGCGCAGGAAAAGGGCTGCACGGCCTCGGTCGAGAAGATCTCGGATGCCGAGTGGCACGTGACCGTCACGACCGCCGGTGCCGTGGCCGTTGCGGACCCCGAGCAGGACGGTGCCGCTTTCTGCGACGCCAGCGCCGGCAAGGGCAAACTCGTCATTTCCGTCTACACCGACTGCATGGGCCGTGGCGACGACGAGCTGGGCCACAAGCTCATGAAGGCCTTCATCTTTGCCGTGACGCAGCAGGAGGAGCTGCCCGCGACTATGCTGTTCTACAACGGCGGTGCCAAGCTCACCGTCGAGGGCTCTCCGGTGCTCGACGACCTGAAGGGCCTGGCCGAGCAGGGTGTCGAGATTCTCACCTGCGGTACCTGCCTCGACCACTTTGGCATTAAGGACCAGCTTGCGGTGGGCGAGGTCACTAACATGTATGTGATCGTGGAGAAGATGGAGCAGGCCGTGCGCGTCGTGCGCCCGTAGCGTATTGGTTGGAGTTGCCATGAGGGAGAAGCGCCCGGCGCTTGTCATCACGTTTCCCACTACGGCGGCCGCCATGGGTTGTGAGTCCCTGTGCATTGAGCGCGGCCTTCCCGGGCGAACGATTCCCGTGCCCGGGGAGGTCGCTGCCGGCTGCGGTCTGGCGTGGAAGGCGTTGCCTGCCGATGAGGAGCTGCTGCGCAGCGAGCTTGCCGCAGCGGGCGTTCCCACCGAGGGCTATACCGTGATTGATATGTGGGAGGTCGTGCGATGATCTACCTGGATAACGCGGCGACGACCATGCACAAGCCGCAGGCGGTCATCGATGCCGTGTCTCAGGCGATGTGCTCGCTCGGCAATGCCGGGCGCGGCGCCACGTCAGGTGCCCTCGATGCCGCTCGTACGATTCACGCTTGCCGTGCCAAGCTCGTGCGCCTTTTGGGTTGCCCGAGGGCGGACCATGTGTGCTTTACGCCCAACTCTACGGCGGCGCTCAACACCGCTATTAATGGCGTGGTGCGCCCCGGCGACCGTGTGGTCACGACGGTGCTTGAGCACAACTCCGTGCTGCGTCCGCTCAACCGCCTGGCGGCAGAGCAGGGCGTGACCGTAGAGCATGCGGGCTGCGACGCGAACGGCGTGCTCGACTACGACGAGCTCGAGCGGTTGGTCACGCCGGGCACGCGTGCTGTGGTGGTGACGCATGCCTCTAATGTGACCGGCAATGCGGTCGACATTTCGCGCGTGGCTGCCATCGCACATACGGCCGGCGCGCTGGTGATCGTCGACACCTCGCAGTCTGCCGGCACGGCGCATGTCGATATGCACGCCATGGGGCTCGACATCGTGTGCTTTACCGGCCACAAGGGGCTCATGGGACCTCAAGGCACCGGCGGCCTGGCCGTGGCGGAGGGCATTGACGTGGCTCCGTGGGCCATGGGCGGCACAGGCGTGCACAGCTTCGATGCACTGCAGCCGCTTGGGTGGCCCACGCGCCTTGAGGCGGGCACGCTCAACGGCCATGGCATCGCGGGTCTTTCCGCTGGTCTCGACTTTATCGAGGCGCAAGGCGGGGTCGAGGCGATTGCTTCCCACGAGCGTGCGCTCGCTGATCGCTTTCTCGCCGGTGTACGCGAGATTCCAGGGATTAAGCTCTACGGTGCGTTTGACCAGCCCGTGCGCTCGGCGATCGTCTCGCTCAACGTGGGCGATATCGATTCGGCCGAGATCTCGGACGCGCTCATGCAAGGGTGGGGGATTGCGACGCGCCCCGGCGCCCACTGCGCTCCGCTCATGCACCGCGCGTTGGGGACCGAGCGCCAGGGTGTCGTTCGCTTCTCGTTTGGGTATTTCAACACGGACGAGGAAGTTGACGCCGCGATTGAAGCTTTGCGCGATTTAGCTTGCTAAAGCGTATATACTTGCGGGATGGGTCTTTTACCCGTCCCGTTTTTGTTTCGACCCGAAAGGTGGTCCCATGGCCTCATCCGCGCCGCGCGGCCTGCGCTCCGACCATGTCGTTACCGTCGGTATCGCCCTGTTCTCGATGCTCTTTGGCGCCGGCAACCTTATTATTCCGCCGCTGCTGGCGCTGCAGGCAGGTTCTGCCACGCCGGTCGCCATGCTCGGCTTTCTCGTTGCCGCCATCGGCCTGCCCGTCATGGGCTTTATCGCCGTGGCACTTGCCGGAACGGCGCGTGAGCTTGCCGGCCGCGTGCACCCCAAGTTTGGCGAGTTCTTTGTCGCGGCGGTGTATCTGGCTATCGGCCCGTGCTTGGCCATTCCGCGCACGAGCTCCACAGCGTTTGAGATGCTGGTACCGCTGCTGCCCGAGGGCGTCTCGCTCGCCACGGCTCGCCTGGTGTTCGCCGTCGGATTCTTTATCGTCGCATTTGCGCTCACGCTGCGTCCCGGCGTCATCACGCGCGTGCTCGGTCGCATTACGGGCCCCGCGCTCATCGCCCTTATCGTGTTGGTCGTGGGTGCCGCCGTGGTCTCGCCGCTGGGTCCCGCTGCCGCGCCGCAGGCTCCCTATAATGCCGGTGCTGCCGTGCAGGGCTTTTTGACCGGCTATCAGACCATGGACCTGCTCGCGTCGCTCGCCTTTGGCATCATCATCGCCGAGACCATTCATGAGCTGGGCGTTACCGATGACAAGCGTGTGGCCTTCGAGATTTCGCGCTCCGGCGTGATCGCCGGTGTGCTCATGGCCATCATCTACTGCGGTCTGGCACTTGCCGGCGCGCAGCTCAGCACCGTGATGCCCGATGCCACCAATGGCGCCGCCATCCTCGCTCGCTCGGCCTCCATGCACTTTGGCCTTGCCGGCACGGTCGTGGTCTTTGCGATCTTCTTCCTCGCTTGCATGAACGTGTGCATCGGCCTTATCAGCTGCTGCTCGCGCTATTTCTGCGAGACGTACGTGGTCGAAGGGGGAGCGGATGCCTCCGAGGAGGCCATGCGCCGTCCCTTTGCGATTCTCGCCTTTGTGTTCGCGGCGTTTTCGTGCGTGCTTTCCAACGTGGGCCTCGATGTGATTCTTATGTTCTCGGTGCCCATGCTCAACGCCTTGTATCCCGTCGCCATCGTGCTGGTGCTGATGGGCCTGGTGCACGGTTTTTGCGACGCACGTCCGCAGGTGTGGGTCTGGGTCGGCGGCGTGGTTGCCGTGCAGAGCGTGATCACCTCGGTTCGCGATGCGTTCTTTGCGGGCGCGTGGCTGCCGTTCGATGTGCTGCCGCTGGCGGATATCGGTGCCGCGTGGGCGCCGGTTGCCGTGGTGGCGTTTGTGATTGGCCTGCTCCATAGTCGTTTTGTTGCACATTCGAGGAGCTAAGGCATCAATGCTTGCACAGGCGGGGAG
>URBP01000065.1 GCA_900546105.1 uncultured Collinsella sp. | reverse complement strand
CTCGCAATCGCTCAAATCGTATGACGTGCCGCCGTTTCGATAGACGGCCCGATGGGAAAACGATCGGCTGACAAGCCCGATGCCGAGCTTCTCGCACAGGGTCATCCGTGCTCCCTTTCAGCTATAAAAAACAGGTGTCTATAAACAGTATCCTTGTTGATTTTCGCAGGGGCAATGAACAAACGCGTGCACCTGTCGATAAACGAACAGCTACTGGACATTGTCAAACGACTCAGATTGGAGAGGCGATGGGAGAAACCAAGATCGACCGCCGGCGGCGCTACACCCTCTCGGTCATACAGGAGGCGTTCTTCGCGCTGCTGGCCGAGGTCGGCTTCGCAAAGATGACGGTGGCGGACATCTGCCGCCGCGCCGAGATCAACCGGGGAACGTTCTATCTGCATTACGAGGATAAGTACGCGCTGCTCGATGCGCTTATCGACGAGGCCCCGAGTTCGCCCATGCCCAGGAGCTGCTCAACGCCTATTCCGAAGGGGGCTTACTGGCGGTATCCGCTCTTCGCGATTCCGATAACCCATCGTGACCTGCGATTCAGGAATACCAGCCTCCGAGCCCTCTCGTTCGGAGGCTGCGGCTAAAACCTCATTGCGCGTCTACCGCTCCGCGCTATTCGTCACCTGCCCGCGCCGCCGAGAGCAGTGCGCCCAAATCGGCCTGAATCGCCTCTGCCTTGCTTCCAAGCTGCAGCGGAGCCGAGTCGCCCGAGATGTTTACGCTCAACAGGTGCGTATCCGGTAGCTTCGCGGTCATGCTCCAGAACGGGAGCGTGATGATGCCGGGGGTCATCTCGCCCACGCCAAGCTCCAGCAACAGCACGCGGCGATCGCTGCGCTCGCGCACGAAGCGCTCGTATCGTCCGAGGCTCTCGCGCCATACCGCACCCTGCAGAAACGTGTCGTCGCGCACCCACGGCACAAGCTGCCAGCCGCAGTGCGGGCATCGGGGGACATCCTCGCTGCGGATCTCGAACCCCGCCATGCCCGCGAGCATGCGCTCGACGTAGGGGCTCGCATCGAAGAGCTCGTCGCAGCATGGCTGCTTGCACTGAAGGTGCGCGAAGCTTCCCTGATAGTTGTAGATCCTCTCGGTGGGAAACGTCTTCTCGACTTGGGTGTCTACATTGGTGCTCAGGATGAAGTAGTCCTTATGGCCGATGAGGGACCGTAGGTCGAGATAGGGCTGCGAGGTCGGCTCGCGCAGCATGAAGTCGATATATCGCGCGTAGTAGGCCCATTGCTGCTCGAGGCTGGGGTAGAGGCAGTAGAAGCCGTCGAAAAGGCTCTTGAAGCCAAAGGCTTGCTGCCAGTCCGCCATTCCTGCGCGCGCCATGCCCGCGCGGTTGTAATGGTTGAACCCGGCGGCGCTCGACATGCCCGAGCCGATGCCGACGATGATGGCGTCGGCATCGTCGATAAGGCTTCGAAGCCTACGCGCTTCTCTTTCTAGGGGTGGCATCGGGCGATCCCCTCGAAAGCCGGGGTCATATCGCCGTCAACGAGAATCGTCTCGCACGAAGCGTCGGGCGCCATGGCCTGGCCGTAGTTGAACACGATGTAGGTGGCGTGCTCGCAGGCGTTCGCGATCTGGGCGAGCATGCGCTTTATGACGCCGTTGTGCAGTCCCACGCCAAGTTCGAGGATGGCGACCCTGCTGTTGCGATGGGCTTGCACAAGACGCGCGAGCTCGTCGAGCTGGGTCATGGCGAGGGCGTCTGGATGGGCGAGGCGCCGCTCGTCAACCGACGTGCGCGTGCTCCCCTCAGTCTCGAGCACGCGCTCCTCGTCGAACCCGGCGCGCGCGAAGTGCCCGTCGATGTTGCATGTGACCACGAAGGTGTCGGCGTGCTCCGTAAGACGCCGCAGCCCGTTCATGAGCGAGCCGGGCTCATATTCGAGATACTCCTTTTGATGGAACCGCTCGGCCCATCGGCGTCGCACGCTGGCATCCGGGGAAGCGAGCCCCTGCAGTATGCAGCCGATGCCGTCTGCCCGGGCGAGGTCCCCGTACGCCTCTTGGAAATGAGCATCGGCGCAGAAAAGGTTGAGCCCCTCCGCCATGTCGAGTCCGTTGCTGGCGCCGATGATGACAAGATCCGCTTCGGCTAGCGCCCTGCCTATGCGAACTGCTTTCGCCGTTTCCATGTGCTACCTCCCCAGCGTCTTGCGCACGTCGGCGAGCACGTCGGCGATGTCGGCGCGAACGGCGAGCCCCCGATCCTCGATCGCACGGGGGAGAAACTGTGTCCTGTTGTTCACGGCGATGTAGCCAGCCTGCGGCAGCTGCGCTGTGAGGGCCCAGAACGGTTCCTGGATAAACGCGGGCGTCATGCGGCCTACGCCCAGCTCAAGGAAGAGGATCCTCTGCCGCGCGTGCGCGTCGAGCCAGTCGGACACCTTGCGGTACTGCTCCTCGTAGAGCTCGCCCTGCAGGAAGTTGCCGTAGCCGCGAACCCAGGGGAACGCCTCGGCCCCGCAGTGGGGGCAGCGCGGCACGAGTTCTGTCGGAACCTCCAGGCCGTCTCCCATGGCCTCTACCATGTGGGAGACCGGCTCGACCGCGTCCCACACCTCGTCGGTGCAGCAACGGGAGCACTGGAAGAAGCGGTGGTCGCCTTGAATCTCCGCCACCTTCTCCCAGGGGTAGAGCTTCACAAACTGCGTGTCTTGGTTGGTGGTGAGCACGAAAAAGTCCTTCTCGGCAAGAATGGCGTCGAGGTCCTTGTAGGGCTGGCGCAGCGGGGCGTTGAGTGTGGTGTCGAGGAAGGTGGCAAGATAACCCCAGCGTGCCTCGGCGGTGGGCCAGCGGTAGGTCGACCCCTCAAACGCGCCCCTGAAGCCGTAACGCTCGGCGAATTTGCCGAAATGCCTGCGATAGGTCGCGTTGTCCTCGTAGTAGAAGTCGCCGCCGCCCGCCGCGGAGAGCCCGGAGGCCCCGCCCACTAGCACGCAGTCGGCTTTTTCGATCATACGGGCGAAGTCCTCGATTTGCTGGTCGTAGGGCTCGGGCTCGCGGTCACTCAGCTCATAGGGCGTGCTGCCGCTGCGGTAGGCGGCATGAAGGGAAAACGATCGGTTGGTGAGCTCGATAACGAGCTGCTCGTACAGAGTCACCGGATACCTTCTTTCAGCTATTATAAACAGGTGTCTATAAAAAGTATCCATGTCGATTTGCTTAAGAGCAATGAACAGCTTCGGCCTGCTGTCGATAAACGAGCGTTTGCTGGACATTGTCGAGCGTTGCAATTGGAGGAGCCATGGAAGTAGGGAAGATCGATCGTCGCCGGCGCTATACGCTCTCGGTCATACGGGAGGCGTTCTTTTCGCTGCTGGCCGAGGTCGGTTTCGCGAAGATGACGGTGGCGGATATCTGCCGCCGCGCCGATATCAACCGCGGCACGTTTTATTTGCACTACGAGGACAAGTTCGCGCTGCTCGACGCACTTATCGACGAGGCCCTGGCGGCGGCGCCCCCACTCGAGGGAACGGAGGCGGGGGCCCTCTGCCAGCGTCCGCCGGCAAACGATGACTATTATCTGCTCTACTCGGATGACGACGCGTACGCCCGGGTGGCACAGCGCGTCGTCGAGCGCGGCGCTGAGCAGATGGTTCCTTCGATCATGGAGAAGACTGGGCTTTCGCGCGAGGACGCCTATCTGCTCTTCGTCCATAACGTCCAGGGAAATCTCGCGGTCAACCGCCTGCTCGGTTGGAGGCGAGGGCCCGAGTTCGCCCACGCCCAGGAACTGCTCGGCGCCTATTCCGAAGGGGGTCTGCGGGCGGTATCGGCCCCTTGCAGATTAATCGCGAATTAGAACATGATGGCGTCGTCGGCCGTGAAGGCATCGAGGGATCCCTGCTTGACCTGAATGCAGACGTATGTGATCCCCGAGTCGGACGCGGCGCGGAACTGACGATGCGCAGCGGGGGAAATGCGCAGCCAGTCGCCGGCCGCAAGCTCGATATCCTCGCCGTCGATCGTGACCGAGCCTGCGCCCTCGAGCACGCCATAGATCTCCTCGTTTTCCTTGTGTGCATGGACGAACGGAACGCCAGCGCCGGCGGGAAGACTGTTGATACTCACCTCTGCCCCGGTAAGCCCGAGCACCTCGTGCAGCTCAACGCGGCTCTCATTGCCGATGTGGGTCTTTGCATAATTAGCCATAATGGTTCCTCTCTTGGGGTTGATTTACCTTGCAGGCATCTCCTGCGTGAGATATATTCAACGCGAAAGCGCATGCAAATACGAGTACGCACATATTTGTAACTGCGTGCCTTTTTGTGAAACCGGTATGTTCAAGGAGGTTGGGTCTCCCATGATGGCGAAAGAGGAGCTTCCGGAGTGTCCGGTCGCAACGGCGGTAGCGCTCATTGGCGGCAAGTGGAAACTGCTCATTATTCGTAACTTACGCGTACGCCCTTGGCGTTTCAACGAGTTGCGCCGCAACCTGGAGGGGATCTCTCAGAAGGTGCTTACCGACAGCCTGCGGCAGATGGAGGATGATGGGCTGGTCTTTCGCCATGACTATGGCGAGAATCCTCCCCGCGTTGAGTATGGCCTTACCGAGCTCGGCCGCCAGATGATGCCCATCATGGACTCGCTGGCAGACTTCGGCGCTTATTACAAGACGATTGTTTCGTAGCGGACACATCGCTTGGGGGGCGAAGAACCGCTACGAGGGTGCTAACGAAAACCTGTCCCGAATCATCGTGCGCCTGCGGCATGAAGAAGGGAGATTCTTATGAATATCGTTGTATTGAGTGGTAGCCCGCGCAGGGGCGCCAATACCGACACCATGGTCGAGGCGTTTGCCGAGACCGCGCGCGAGAGCGGCAATACGGTCGAGGTCGTCCGCGTTGCCAGCAAGAAAATCGCTGGTTGCCTGGGGTGTCAGTATTGCTTCGCCCACGAGGGCAATTGCGTGCAGAAAGATGACATGGCCGACGTGATCGAGTCGCTGAAAGGCGCCGATATGGTCGTCTTCGCCTCGCCTATCTACTGGTTCGATATCACCGCGCAGGAAAAGGCCGCCATCGACCGCCTGTACGCCTTTGGTGCTACGGGCTTCCCGTTCACCAAGACGGCCCTTTTGCTCGATAGCCACAGTGAGGGCGTCTATGATGCGGCGATCGCTATGTACAAGTCAGCCTGCGCGTACTGCAAGTGGGAGGACCAGGGCATTGTCACCATTAGCGGCATGACCGAGCGCGACAGCATGGCCTCCTCGCCCAAGTTGAAAGAGGTGCGTGAGCTCGCTCGCAAGCTGGCCTAAGGGCAAGAAGAACGCATGGCAATCGGTGTTGGTGGAAATGCTTGCAGCCCTTACCAAGAGGAATGCTGATTGCCATGCGCTGTTGCCCTTGCGGACAATCTCGGCGTGCTAGGAGGCCTTCTCGCTCAGGAACTCCCTGAATGCGGGGATGTCGAAGCCGACGAGGCCACGTCCACGTTCCCCGATAACGCCGTTCTCGAGGAGGCGGCGTTTGTATTGGCTTGCGTAGTTGCTGGCGACGCCCATGCGTTTGGCTATCTCCGAGACCCTGCTGGGGCCAGAATCGGGCAGCATCGCGAGCAAAAACTCAATGTCTTTATCGGAAAGCTCCTGATAGGTCGTTTCGAGAATTCGATCGCGCAGTTCCATGCGGGCAAGCAGAGAACCCTGCTGTACATCAGGTGCACTGATTTGGGGCGAGTTTTCCGAAACATCCCATGTGCGATATCCGACGAGCTGCATCATATAGGGAAATCCGTCGACGGCCTTCACGGCGTCCTCGAGCGCTTCTGGCGTGATTGAGCGGCCTCCGGCCTCAACGGTTTTGCGGAATGCGTTTGCAATTTCAACGTCAGTGATTCGTCCCAACTGATGATATTGGGAACGCCTGAGGAACGAGACGGAATCGTTACGCAGCAACGCCGATACTTTGTAGGGCAGTCCTGCCATGAGTAGGGCAACTTTTTTACCTTCGCGTACAAAGTGCTGGTAAACAGAGGCAAATTGAAGCATTTCTTCGAGATCGACGGTGACTTCATCGATGGTGATGAGAAGTCCGATGTCATGTTTTTCGAGTTGCTTAAAGATGCCATTCATGCGTGTGCGCCAGTTGCCCTGGGCCTCTTGAGCATATGTCCAATCGATGCCCACTGGACCAATTTGAACGCCGTTTATGCGCGCGTGAGGCTGTGAGAGGTAGCTATCTGCGGCTTCTTTGGTTCGCTCGATAATATCTTCGAGCATGCCTGGCATGGCGGAGACATTTGCTGCAATCCAGTCGTGTTCAAGCGCCGTTTCTGAAAGGAGCGAGAGAAGTGCCGTCTTGCCCGTTCCCCTTGCGCCAGTAAAGATGGTCGACAGGTTGGGATCTCCTGGGCCGTTGATAAAGCCACGGTTGATGTCGCGCAGGATATGCTCGCGACCCGCTAGAAAGGGAGGGACGCTTCCAAATGTTGGGGTAAAGGGGTTCTTGCTGTACTCCATGGTAGCTCCTTTGCAGGTTTTGCTAATTTTTGCAAGTTTTGCTAACTTTTGCAAGTTTTGCTAACGACTGACCAAAGGGCATCGAAGTAGTGACGCTGACATTTTTTACGCAGAAAAATAAGCAGAAATCAATTTATCTGCGTTAAAAAATAGTTGAGAAGAAAAACGACGAGTCCCGGGCGCAATGCCGTTGCGTTCCGGGCCTCGTCGCTTTGCGAAGTATCTAACGATCTCGTTGCCGTGGTACCTAGTCAAACAAACTCGGCATGTCGTTTTCCTTCATGAGGGCACCGGCAGAAGGCAGGCTCTGCGCGGTGAACTTCTCAGCCGAGACGCCGGCGCCAAGAATCTCCTCGGTCGTGCCGACGGTGGTGACCGAGCGGCCCTTCTTGGCCGTGAAGGCCTGGACGCCCTGCGTGTTGGTGGTCGTCTTGGTCTTGAGCAGCGACGTGTTGAAGTTCATCAGGCGGTAGTCGCTCGAGACCAGCGCGAGGTCGCGGTCCTCCTTGAGCACCTGCGCATACAGCAGCTTGCTGCCGCCGTAGATGGCGTTCTTAAGGCGCTTGCGGTTGGTCTTGGTAACGTATCCAGAAAGCGCGACACGCACCACGCGGCCGTTCTCAAAGACGAACAGCACGTCGGCCTTGTAGTCCTCGGGGTCGATGACCCAGATGACGCTCTCGTCGGGTTCCATCTCGAGATCGGTCGGAAGGTACGAGCCCAGCTGGGCCGACTTGGTATCCTCAAACGCCGCGACCTTGCACTTGTACACCTGGCTCTTATTGGTAAAGACCAGCAGCTCGTGCGTGTTGGAGGACGGGAACTCGATAAAGGGCTTGTCGCCGTCCTTGTACTTGAGCGTGGTCGCCTTCTTGAGCACGCGGTCCGTCATCTTCTTAAGGTAGCCATCGCGCGAGAGCATGATGGTGACCGGGTACTCCTCGACCTCGGGCTCCAAGCTTACCTCGATAACCTCATGGGGCTCGATCCTGCCCGTGCGGCGCGGCATCACGTACTTTTTGTTGACCGCGGCCAGCTCGTCGCTGATGACCTTCTTGATGTTGTCCTCGCTCGAAAGGATCTCCTCGAGCTCGGCGATCTCGCCCTCGAGCTTGGCAATGTCCTTGGTGCGGTTGAGGATGTATTCCTCGTTGATGTTGCGGAGCTTGAGCTCGGCGACAAACTCGGCCTGGGTCTCGTCGATGTCGAAACCCTTCATAAGGTTGGGTACAACCTCTGCCTCGAGCTTAGTGCCGCGGATGATGGCGATAGCCTTGTCGATGTCGAGCAGAATTGCCTCAAGGCCGTGCAGCAGGTGCAGGCGCTCGGACTTTTTGCCCAGGTCAAAGTTAATGCGGCGACGCGTGGACTCAATACGCCACTTGACCCACTCGTGCAAGATCTGGCGCACGCCCATAACGCGAGGGTAACCATCGACCAGCACGTTGAAGTTGCACGAGAACGAATCCTGCAGCGTGGTTGAGCGATAGAGTTTGGCCATGAGCTTATCGGGGTCGACACCGCGCTTAAGGTCGATGGCGATGCGCAGACCCGAAAGGTCGGTCTCGTCGCGAATGTCTGCGATCTCTTTGACCTTGCCTTCTTTGGAGAGCTTGACGATGCGCTCGATGATGACATCGGTCTTGGTGGTGTAGGGGATCTCGTAGACCTCGATGATGCGCTCTTCGGGAATCCAGCGCCAGCGGGAGCGAATCTGGAAGCTGCCAAGGCCGGTCTCGACGATCTTCTCCATCTCCTCGCGGCGGTAGATAATCTCGCCGCCGGTCGAGAAGTCGGGCATGGGCATGTACTCGAGCAGGTCGCAGTCGGGATCCTGCAGGTAGTGCATCGTGGCGGTGCAGACCTCGTTGAGGTTGAAACCGCAGATGTCGGACGCCATGGCGACGCCGATGCCCTTATTGGCCGAGACAAGGATGTTGGGGAACGTGGTGGGCAGCAGGCGCGGCTCCTTCATGGCGCCGTCGTAGCTGTCGACGAAGTCGACCGGGTCCTTGTCGATGTCCTTGAAGATCTCGGCGCTGATGGGGGAGAGCTTGGCCTCGGTGTAACGCGAGGCGGCGTAGCTCAGGTCGCCCGAATAGTACTTGCCAAAGTTGCCCTTCGACTCCACGAAGGGGGCAAGCAGCGCTTCGTTGCCCGTCGCCAGGCGCACCATCGTTTCGTAGATCGCGGCATCGCCGTGCGGGTTGAGCTTCATGGTCTGACCCACGATGTTGGCGCTCTTTTGGCGCTCGCCCTTGAGCAGTCCCATCTTGTACATAGTGTAGAGCAGCTTGCGGTGCGAGGGCTTAAAGCCGTCGATCTCGGGGAATGCACGCGAGACGTTGACGCTCATAGCGTAGGGCATATAGTTGACCTCGAGCGTCTGCGTGATCGGCTGATCGGTGACCTCGGAGTGCAGGCCGATGACGTTCTCGGCGTTGACCTGCTTTTTCTTGGGCTGGTTCTTCGTCTTCTTCTTTGCCACGATTTCCTCTTGAACTTCTTATGGGCCGTCGTTATCGATTTGCTGCTACTGCAGGTCCAGCTGGTCCAGGTATTCCTTGCCGTGCTCGGAGATGTGACGCTTGCGGCCCGCCTCGTCGTTGCCCAGCAACAGGTTGAACATGGTCTCCATCTTGGTGACGTCCTCGGGTTCTACCTTGATCAGGCGGCGCGTCTCGGGGTTCATGGTGGTGAGCCACATCATGTCCGGATCGTTCTCACCAAGACCCTTGGAGCGGTTGATCGAGCACTTCTGGTCGCCAATCTCCTTGAGGATGCCGTTCTTCTCGAGCTCGGTGTAGGCAAAGTAGGTCTTCTCTTTGCAGTTGATCTCGTAGAGCGGCGACTCGGCGATATACACGTAGCCCTCGTCGATAAGTGTGGGCACCAGGCGGTAGAGCATGGTGAGTACGAGCGTGCGGATGTGATAACCGTCGACGTCGGCGTCCGTACAGATGATGACCTTGTTCCAGTTGAGATTATCCAGGTCAAAGGCACCGAGGTTCTTGATGCGCTTGTCCTTGATCTCTACGCCGCAGCCCAGCACGCGCATGAGGTCCATGATGATGTCGGACTTAAAGATGCGCGGGTAGTCCTCCTTCAGGCAGTTGAGGATCTTACCGCGAACGGGCATAACGCCCTGGAACTCGGCATCGCGCGAGGTGCGGATGGCGCCTGCTGCCGAGTCGCCCTCTACGATGTAGATCTCGCGACGGTCCTTGTCTTTGGAGCGGCAGTCGATGAACTTCTGCACGCGGTTGGCCATGTCGGTCTTCTGCTGCAGATTGGTCTTGATGCTCTGGCGCGTCTTCTCGGCGTTCTCGCGCGAGCGCTTGTTGATGAGCACCTGCTCCATGATCTTGTTGGCGGCGTCTTTGTTCTCGATCAGATAGGTCGAGAGGCGCTCCTTAAAGAATGCCGTCATCGCCTGCTGGATAAAGCGGTTATTGATGGCCTTCTTAGTCTGGTTTTCGTAGGACGTCTGGGTGGAGAAGCAGTTGGTCACCAGCACCAGACAGTCCTGGACGTCCTGCCACTTAATGCCGCTCTCGTTTTTGTTGTACTTGCCCTGTTGCTTGATGTAGGCATCGATGGCGCTGGTCAGAGCACTACGGGCGGCCTTTTCGGGCGAACCGCCGTTCTCGAGCCATGACGAGTTGTGGTAGTACTCCTGCATCATGAAGGTGCGCGAGAAGCACATGCACGCGGTAATCTTGACGTTGTAGTCGGGCAGGTCCTCGCGGTCGCGACCGCGGCGGTCGGCCTCGATAAAGAAGGGCTCGGTGAGGTAGTCGGCACCGACCTTCTCGAGCACATAGTCCTCGATGCCCTTGGGGTAGCAAAAGTCCTCTTCGGAAAACTCGCCATCGTCGCCCTCGATGCGCAGGCGGAAGGTAACGTTGGCGTTGACCACGGCCTGGCGGCGCATGGTCTCGCGATACCAATCGTGGGGGATGCTGATGGAGGTGAAGACCTCAAGATCGGGGCGCCACTTGATGGTGGTGCCGGTGCGGTCCTCGTCGCTGGGCTCAATCTCGAGCGCCTTCTTTTTGGCGCCGACGACCTTGCCCTTCTTAAAGTGTAAGGAGTACTTGTTACCGTCACGCCAGACGGTGACGTCCATGTACTCGGAGGCGTACTGGGTCGCGCAGGAGCCCAGGCCGTTGGTGCCGAGCGAGAAGTCGTAGTCGCCGCCCTGGTTGTTGTTATACTTGCCGCCGGCGTAGAGCTCGCAAAAGACGAGCTCCCAGTTAAAGCGCTTCTCGGAGGGGTTCCAGTCGAGCGGGCAGCCGCGGCCGTTGTCCTCTACCTGGATGGAGCCATCGCGAAAGGCGGTAAGGGTGATGAGCTTGCCGTAGCCCTGGCGCGCCTCGTCAACGGCGTTGGACAGGATCTCGAAGGCGGCATGCGCGCAACCGTCGAGTCCGTCCGAGCCAAAGATGACGGCGGGGCGCAGGCGTACGCGCTCCTCGTCCTTGAGCTGACGAATACTGTCGTTACCATAGTTTGCGGTGTTTTTTGCCATGCTCGCTCTCTCGATACTCCTTTGCTGCGTTTAAGTCATATAGATAGTCAAGGTAGCATAGCCCAGCCCACAGACGATTCCACCCAACACGAAATCCATCGAACAATCGTTCGGAGTCGGGCACCTTTGGCTTCTGCGGTCATTCCCTGCGCGGTGTGGTGCTCGTGTTAAAACCGTGGCTTATCGGCTGGTAGAATTGCCGCATCAAGACTGCATGTTGTTTGAGGGGGCGCAATGACCGAGAAAGAGAAGATGGAGCGCGGTGAGTGGCATGATGCCAACTTTGACGAGGAGCTCCTGGCGCAACGCGCGAAGGCGGAGGCGCTCTGCTATGACTTTAATATGGCAAAACCTAGAAGCGACGCACAGCTCGATGCTTTGAAGTCCTTGCTCGATACCGATCTTCCCGGGGGGCTGACGGTCCTTTCGCCTGCCTACTTTGACTACGGGAGCAAGACGACCTTTGGTGAGGGCTGTTTTGTAAACCATGGCTGCTACTTTATGGACGGCGGCTCTATCACCTTTGGTGGCAACGTGTTTATCGGGCCGTTTTGCGGCTTCTACACCGCTTCGCACCCCCTAAAGGCAAAGGACCGCAACTTGGGTCTCGAGAAGGCTCTGCCCATCGTTGTCGGCGATAACTGCTGGTTTGGCGCGAACGTGTCAGTGCTGCAGGGAGTTACCATCGGCAGCGGTTGCGTAATTGCCGCGGGCAGCGTCGTGACGGAAGACCTTCCGGACAACGTGGTGGCGGCAGGCGTTCCCGCGGTCGTCAAGAAGATCATCGAACAATAACGGAGCTATTAAACGATGGGGCACGCATGGTTCCGGCAAATCCGGTTATTGGCGTGCGCGTTGGCCATGCTGATAAGTTCCACTTACTCGGGTCCTTCCGACTCGGTTTTGTCCGAGTAAGATTGAATAGCGAATCGAAATTGTTATGTCCACATGGCGATGGCGGACATGGTTTCCATAATGACAGATATAGTTGACATCTTGTGAAGGATGCAATATATTTCTGTCATGTTGCAACGGATATCTGTCCATTACTACGAAAGGAACTCCATGCCGGGCAAAAAGAACCTACGCATGAAGGCGGCACGCGCGGCGGCTGGCCTTTCGCAAGCTGACTTAGCCCAAGCCGTGGGCGTTACGCGCCAAACCATCGGCCTTATCGAGGCGGGCGGCTACAACCCCACGCTCAATTTGTGCGTGGCAATCTGTAAGGCGCTGCGCGTTACGTTG
>URBP01000064.1 GCA_900546105.1 uncultured Collinsella sp. | reverse complement strand
GCTGCGGAAAAGCGGGACCCGTTCAGGCTGTTGCGTTGAGATTGAAAATCAACCAATGCCTATTGATATAGGAAAGCGATGGCGGTGCCGGTGTGGACTTGGATCGTGGCTGTTGACCTGACGACGTTGCTGATGCCCGTGTCGGCCAACAGGCCCAGGGGGCTGTGGTCTAGCTCCCATTCTAGGCCGTGTTCGCTTACCTTGGTGTTGGGGGCAATTGCGATGATGGAGAACGTCTTGCCCTCGGCGCCTTCGATGGTCCACGACTCGCCTGCGCGAAGGATGCGGGAAACCACCTTGTCCTCGGCAATCCAGACTGGGGCGTCATCATAGCCTGCAAGCAAGCCCAGCACGGATAGGGCCATATCCGGGCGGCCGCCCGTGGCGCAGGTCGCAACCACTTCGGCACCCGGCCAGCGGCGTCGGACGGAATCGAGCGCCAGTGCCAGGTCGGTATAGTCCTTGTACGGGTCGTGGCGCTCAACTTCAAAGTCGGTGGCGGCATCGACCAGCGCGCGGCCTGCGTCGCTCACCGTGTCGGCATCCCCCACATATACGTCGCAGCTCAAACCGGCACCCAGCAGAGCATCCAGGCCGCGGTCCACAGCGATGACGTGGTCGCACTCCCCTGCTAGCCTACGCAACAGATCCGCGCTCGCCACCACGGGCGAGCCGCAGACCACTAATACCTTACAAACCACAGCCCTCGCCTATCCCTCAAAAGTAAGCACACGGGCAAGGTCAAGCTCCTCGTAGCTGTCGATAAAGATATCGCAGTTGCCACGCACTTCGTCGCGCTTCATGCGGCCGTGCGGGTCATAGATGCCCACGCGCTTAAAGCCAACGACCCCAGAGCTCTTTAGGCCAAAAACGGCGTCCTCAAACACCCAGGCGCGCTCAAACCTGTGCCCATGACGCTCCTCCAGGCGGCGCAGCGCCAACTCGTACACATCGGGGAACTGCTTGGAGCGCCCTGCCTCGCCCGTCGTGGTAACAAACTCCATGTATGCGTCGAGCCCGGCACCAGCGAGCGCGGACTGCACCAGCTCGGCCGGCGTGGACGTAGCAACGCACATGGCAATGCCCGCCGCCTTCGCCTGCTCCAAAAATGCCAGGAGCCCCTCGCGCGGCGGCACCTTGGAATAGCCATCGATGAGGATGTCGCTCAGCTCGCGATACAGCTCTTCGCCATTTGCGCCAATGCCCCAGGTGTCGTGGTAGGCCTGGCACTCGTCCTCGAGCGACAAATGCTCAAACTGGGCAAAATCGTCGACCGTCACGTCAACTCCGTGGCGGTGCAATAACTCGGGCTGGGCATAGGCCCAAACGGGGGTGCTATTAACCAGTGTACCGTCGCAATCGAAAATATAAGCAACGTTGGGGGCGGCGGTCTGGGACATAAACGAACCTTTCGATGTCAAATGGTAAACATCCTGCTAAAAACGTTTTACCAAACGTCAGAGTAACAATCTAAAAACCCTATTTGGTAAAACTGTCAAGAGTTTTACCACGGCAATTCTGCCAGTGGTCTAAACATGGCGCTTACCGATTAAACGCCGCCCTAAAACCACTTTCCTTCATAAAAGTAACTTACAGGTGTTATCGTAGTTTCTGCC
Organism: uncultured Collinsella sp.; assembly: GCA_900546105.1. Classification (GTDB taxonomy): domain Bacteria; phylum Actinomycetota; class Coriobacteriia; order Coriobacteriales; family Coriobacteriaceae; genus Collinsella. The sequence continues at coordinate 10,764 of URBP01000064.1, read as the reverse complement.
GAAAGTTCCACCGAGCACGCGAGGTGGAACGAATCATAGAACTATCGCCGTCCCTTCGATTCGTGCAGCCTTGGACCTTTCGCATCTAGTCACCAAGGCAACACGCTGCCGCGTCATGATGGGATCAAACGTGAGCGATACAAAGCTAAAGCCAGCAACCAAAAAGCCCGCTACCCGTAAAGCCGCCCCGCACGCACCGGAGCTCACCAAGGACGATGTCTACCTGTTTGGCATCGGCACGTGGGAGCGCAGCTGGGAAAAGATGGGCGCTCACCCCGACACGCAGAACCGTACGCGTGGCTGGCGCTTTTGCGTTTGGGCGCCCGACGTAAAGAGCGTCCACGTCATTGGCGAATTTAATGACTGGGACGAGGAAGCCAACCCGCTGGTGCCCGTGCATACGAGCGCTATCTGGGAAGGCTTTATTCCTGGCGCCGAGCAAGGCCAGCTCTATAAGTATCTTATCGAGACTAAAGAGGGCGAAAAGCTCTACAAGGCCGATCCGTATGCCTTTAAGGCCGAGTGCCCCCCGGGTACCGCCAGCGTGCTGTGGACCCTCGATGGCTACCAGTGGAAGGATGCCGCATGGCTCAAGCGCCGTGCGAGCCATAACCACATGTCGCAGCCGCTCAACATCTACGAGGTGCATATTGGCTCGTGGAAGCGCCACGGCGACGCGCCACAGGGCGAGCCGGACGAGTACGGCAACTACCCTGGCCCCATGGATCCCTTCCCCGCGCAGCGCGGCGAGTTCTACACCTACGACGACCTGTCGGTGGAGCTCGTGGACTACGTTCGCGACATGGGCTATACGCATATCGAGGTCATGCCGCTTATGGAGCATCCCTTCGATGGCTCCTGGGGCTACCAGACGACCGGCTACTATGCCGCCACGTCGCGCTATGGCGACCCACAGCAGCTCATGCACTTTATCGATGCGTGCCACGAGGCGGGCATCGGCGTGATCATGGACTGGGTGCCCGGCGGTTTTTGCGCCGACTCCCACGGCCTTGCCACCTTTAACGGCCACATGCTGTTTGAGCACGAGATTCACCCCAACTGGGGCACGCACAAGTTCGACTTCGCCCGCGGCGAGGTCCGCTCCTTCCTGGTCTCCAACGTGCTGTACTGGCTCGAGAACTTCCACGTGGACGGCATACGCATGGACGGCGTGTCCAGCATGCTGTACCTCAACTTTGGCATCGACGATCCCGGTCAAAAGAAGTTCAACAAGTACGGTACCGAGGAGGACCTGGACGCCAGCGCGTTTATCCGCCAGGTCAACTGCGCCGTGGAGGCGCATTACCCCGACGTTATGATGATGGCCGAGGAGTCCACCGCGTGGCCGCTCGTGACCTACCCGCCGCAGGATGGCGGCCTGGGCTTCCACTACAAGTGGGACATGGGCTGGATGAACGACACCCTGCACTACATGCAGACCGATTTTCCGTGGCGCCCCGGCAACCACGGGCTGCTCACGTTCTCCATCATGTACGCCTTTACCGAGAACTTCATTTGCCCGCTCAGCCACGACGAGGTCGTGCACGGCAAGTGCTCTCTTATTGGCCGCATGCCGGGCGACTGGTGGCGTCAGTTTGCCGGCCTGCGCACGCTGGCTTTCTACCAGATGACGCACCCCGGTGCCAAGCTTAACTTTATGGGCAACGAGATCGGCCAGTTTATTGAGTGGCGCTACTACGAGTCCATCCAGTGGTTCCTGACTGAGGAGTACGAGACCCACCGTCATCATCAGGCGTTTATCAAGGCGCTCAACCACCTGTACACCGCCGAGCCCGCCCTGTACGAGCGCGGCTACACCGACGACGGCTTTACCTGGATCGACGCGGACAACTCCAAGCAGTCCATCGTGAGCTTTGTGCGTCAGGGCGAGGACGTCGATGACGACCTGGTGATCCTGATCAACTTTGACCCGGCGAGCTACGAGAGCTTCCGCGTGGGCGTGCCGCGCGAGGGTGACTGGGAGGTCATCTTCGATTCTGACCGTCCTGAGTTTGGCGGCAGCGGCTATGCCGGCAAGGAGCCCTACACCTGCTCGAGCGAGCCCTATCCCTGGAACGGGCAGATGGACTCCATCGAGATTAAGGTACCCGGTCTGGCAGGTGTGGTGCTTAAGCGCCGCGGTCCCAGCAGCTATAAGCCGCCCGTGGTCGAGGAGCCCAAGGCTGCGCCCAAAAAGCGCATGTCTTCGGTGAAGCCCAAGCCTGCGGCTGCTAAGAAGGCTCCGGCTAAGGCCAAGGCTACGACGACCAAGGCCAAGGCCAAGGCTGCCGCAAAGCCCGCTGCTAAGGCCGCAGCCAAGAAACCGGCTGCCAAAAAGGCCGCTACCAAGGCCAAGTCTGCTTCTGTTAAGCCGTCTGCCAAGGATGCGTAACAAAACCGTTACAGCTGTAATTACCCGCCCCGACGAGGCGTAGGATACAAGTCATAACCGTTCCGGGAGAAACATCCCCGGGGGAAAGGAACGTATGAATAAGATCTTCGACAACAAGCAGGAGTTTACCGAGCTCTATCGCGATGCCGTCATGAGCATCAGCGGTAAGAGCGTCGAGGCCGCCAGCGACCTCGACCGCTTTAACGCCCTGGCCAAGCTCGTGGCCGAGAAGGCGCGCACCGTTGCCACCAAGAGTGACGCCCGCGTCACCGCCGAGGGCAAAAAGCGCGTGTACTACTTCTCGATCGAGTTTTTGATCGGCCGCCTGCTCGACAACTACCTGCTCAACTTTGGCGTGCGCGACATGGTCGCCGAGGCGCTCGACGACATGGGCTTTGACCTGTCCGTCATCGAGAACCAGGAGCCCGATCCGGCCCTGGGCAACGGTGGCCTGGGTCGTCTGGCCGCGTGCTTCCTGGATTCCATGGCAGCCGAGGGCATTGCCGGCTACGGCAACGGCATGCGCTACCGCTACGGCCTGTTTAAGCAGGAGATTGTCAACGGCAGCCAGGTCGAGGCCACCGACGAGTGGCTCACCCACGGCTATCCTTGGGAGGTCCGTCGTCAGGATAAGGCCGTGACCATTAAGTTTGGTGGCCATGTTGAGGGCTTTGAGGAGAACGGCCGCACGTTCTACCGCACGGTGGACACGCAGGACATCCTTGCCGTTCCCTATGACATCCCTGTTGTGGGCTATGCCGGCGAGACCGTCAACAAGCTGCGCGTCTGGGCCGCCGAGCCGGTCGAGGAGCACTTCGATCTGGAGGCCTTCAACCGCGGCGACTACGCCCTGGCCGACGCCGAGCGCGCCGAGGCCGAGGCCATCAGCGCCATCCTCTACCCCAACGACGCCGGCGAGCACGGCCGTCTGCTGCGCCTGAAGCAGGAGTACCTGTTTGTCTCGGCCGGCATCTACAGCCTGCTCGACACCTTTGAGAAGGAGCACGGTGAGAACTGGGAGCTGCTGCCGCAGTTTGTGGCCATCCACACCAACGACACGCACCCCGCCATGTGCGGCCCCGAGCTCATGCGTATCCTCATCGACGAGAAGAAGCTTGAGTGGGATGACGCCTGGAACATCGTGACGCAGGTCGTGAGCTACACCAACCACACCATCCTGCCCGAGGCTCTGGAGAAGTGGCCCATCGGCACGTTCTCCAAGCTCCTCCCCCGCGTGTACCAGATCATCGACGAGATCAGCCGTCGTTGGCACGAGTCGTTCGACACCACGCAGGAGGGCTGGCAGGAGCGTCTGCGCCAGACCGCCATCCTGTGGGACGGCGAGATTCGCATGGCCAACCTGTCTGTGATCTGCAGCCACAGCGTCAACGGCGTGGCCAAGATCCACTCCGACATCATCAAGAACATCGTGCTCAAGGACTTCTATGCCCTGACGCCCGAGAAGTTCAACAACAAGACCAACGGCATCTCGCACCGTCGCTTCTTTGCCGAAGCCAACCCCACCTACGCCAAGCTCGTGACCGAGGCCATTGGCGATGGCTGGCTCAAAGACGCCTTTGAGCTTGAGAAACTCAAGGAGTTTAAGGACGACACCGAGTTCCTGAAGGCCGTGGGCGCCTCCAAGCGCGCCAACAAGGAGCGTCTGGCCGCCTACGTTAAGGCCGAGACCGGTCTGGTTATTGACCCCAACACCGTCTTCGATGTCCAGGTAAAGCGCTTCCACGCCTATAAGCGCCAGCTCATGAACATCATGAAGGTGATGGACATCTACAACCGTCGCATCGCCGACCCCAACTTCCACGTGACGCCGACGACCTTCATCTTTAGTGGCAAGGCTGCCTCGAGCTACACCTTCGCCAAGGAGACCATCCGCCTCATTAACTCCGTTGCCGACGTCATCAACAACGATGCCCGCGTCAACGAGGTCATGAAGGTCTGCTTTATCCCCAACTTCCGCGTGAGCAACGCCCAGCTCATCTACCCCGCCGCCGAGATCTCGGAGCAGATCTCCACGGCCGGCAAGGAGGCCTCGGGCACGTCCAACATGAAGCTCATGATGAACGGCGCCATTACGCTGGGCACCCTCGACGGCGCCAACATCGAGATCGCCGACCTGGCCGGCCGCGAGAACGAGGCCATCTTTGGCCTGACCGCTCCCGAGGTCGAGCAGCTCTGGGCATCCAACAACTACTTTGCGTGGGATACCCTCAACGGCGACCGCGAGCGTCTAGGCCGCGTGATGGACGAGCTCAAGGACAACACCTTTGCCGGCCTTTCGGGCAACTTCGAGAGTATCTACAACGAGCTCATGAACAACAACGACCCCGACCTGGTCATGGCCGACTTCCGCAGCTACGTTGATGCATGGGAGAACCTCACGGGCAGCTACGGCGACCAGGAGACCTGGAACCGCAAGGCCCTGCTCAACACCGCCTCGAGTGGCTGGTTCTCGTCCGACCGCACCATTCGCGAGTATCGCGACGAGATCTGGCACGCATAAAGCGCGCGAGCTCCCTTTGCCGCACGGCATTACTCGACGGGCGTGACAGTGCGCCGCGCCCGTCGCTAATGGGTTAGGAACATCGATGACAGAAGGAGAAATCGATGAGTAAGAAAGAATGCATCGCGATGCTCCTCGCAGGAGGACAGGGCAGCCGATTGGGGGCACTCACCCAAAAGATCGCCAAGCCGGCGGTTAGCTTTGGTGGCAAGTTCCGCATTATCGACTTTTCGCTGTCCAACTGCTCCAACTCGGGCATCGACACGGTGGGCGTTCTGACGCAGTACCGTCCCTACCTGCTGCATGCCTACGTGGGCTCCGGCGAGGCGTGGGATCTGGACAGCCGCGACGGCGGCGTGTCGATCCTGCCGCCGTACGAGACGCAGACAGGCGGCGCCTGGTATGCGGGCACGGCCGACGCCATTACGCAGAACCTCGACTACATCAAGGCCAACGACCCCAAGTACGTCCTGATTCTTTCGGGCGATCACCTGTATCGCATGGACTACCGCAAGATGCTCAAGACGCACATTGAGAACAACGCAGACCTCACGGTGAGCGTTATGCCCGTTCCGTGGGAGGAGGCCAGCCGCTTTGGCATCCTGACCACCGACCCCGAAGACGGCCGCATCACCAAGTTTACCGAGAAGCCCGAGAAGCCCGATTCGAACCTCGCGTCCATGGGCATCTACATCTTCTCGGCCGACGTGCTGATCGAGGCGCTCGAGGAGGACGCTCTGGACCAGCGCTCGAGCCACGACTTTGGCAAGGACATCATCCCCAAGCTGCTCGGTGAGAACAAGCGCCTGTACAGCTACGAGTTCCACGGCTTCTGGAAGGACGTCGGCACCATCGCCAGCTTCCATGAGACCTCGATGGACCTGCTGGGTAACAACCCCGAGTTCGATCTGTTCGACAAGAACTTCCCCATCATGTCCAACATCACCACGCGTCCGCCGCACTACATTGGCCCGGACGGCCGCCTAGACGACTGCCTGGTCTCCAATGGCTGCAAGATCTACGGCACCGCTCGCCACTCGATCCTTTCGACCGATGTCATCATCGAGGAGCGCGCCGTGGTCGAGGACTCCGTGCTGCTGCCGGGTGCGCACGTTAAGAGCGGCGCGCACATCTGCCGCGCTATTTTGGGCGAGAACTCCACGGTCGAAGAGGGCGTGAAGCTCGGCTCTGTCGATACCACCAAGGATACGGCCGTCGTTGGAAATGACGTCGTTATCGGGAAGGGGGAATGATCCGATGATCAATCGCAAGGCCATCGGTTATATCACCGCTAACTACTCTTCGTCCTACGGCAGTGTCCTGCTCAAGGACCGCCCCATCGCGTCCGTTCCGTTTTTGGGCCGCTACCGCCTGATCGACTTTCCGCTGTCCAACATGATGAATGCCGGCATCAAGACTGTCGGCGTCGTCATGCCGGGTAACTACCGTTCGCTGATCGACCACGTGGGCTCGGGTAAGGACTGGGGCCTGGACCGCAAGAAGGGCGGCCTGTTCATGGTGCCCGGCAACGCGTATGGCACCACCAAGGGCGGCATGCGCTTCTTGCTGCGCGACATCATCTCCAACAAGACGCTGTTCCAGCGCTCGGAGAAGCCCTATGTTGTGATGATGGGCACCAACATCATCTTTAACATGGACCTCAACACCATCATCGAGGCGCACGAGAACTCCGGTGCCCAGATGACCGTGGTGTACTGCAAGGCCACGCGCAACGTCGATGACGAGACCAAGCTCGAGATTAACGAGAACGGCCGCCTGACGGGCGTGAGCGCCGGTGTCGTGTACGGCGACAACGCCTCCATGGACTGCTGCATCGTCAACCGCGAGACGCTGCTCGAGATCATCGACCACTACCAGGCCGCCGACTATCTGGACCTGCTCGAGGCGCTCCAGGGCGACTTTGGCAACATCGACGTGTGCAGCTACGAGTACAAGGGCGAGGTCGTGGGCGTGTTTAGCGAGAAGTCGCTGTATCGCCGCAGCATGGACCTGCTCGACCAGACCGTGGCCGACCAGCTCTTCGATCCCGAGCGCCCGATCCTGACCAAGGCTCACGACGTGCCGCCTTCGCGCTATGCGACCGGCAGCCACGCGTGCAACTCGATTATCTCGGCCGGCTGCATCATCAAGGGCACCGTGCGCAACTCGATCCTGTCGCGCGGCGTCGTGGTCGAGGAAGGCGCTTCGGTGACCAACTCGATCATCAACCAGAGCTGCATCATCAAGAGCGGCGCCCGCGTTGAGAACGCCATTCTGGACAAAAACAACGTGGTTCCCACCAACACCGAGCTTCGCGGCACGCCCGAGAACATCCTGGTGCTGGGCAAGGCTCCGTTAACTTCCGACACCACCATCGTACGTTAACGTTGGCACCGCAACATCGCTCGTAACATGTAGAATAGCCGCCCGGTTAGCGCCAGGCGGCTATTCTCGAATTGCAACATGGGAGACAATATGGCAGATTCCAGCAAAAAGATGCAGATCGTGTTTGCCTCGGCCGAGTGCGCGCCGTTTGTGAAGACCGGCGGCCTGGGCGACGTGGCGGGCTCGCTGCCTGCGGCGCTTGTGCGCGCCGGCGCCGAAGTCATTGTGATGGTGCCTAAGTACGCCACCATCAAGGATGAGTACAAGGCGCAGATGGAGCACTTCTCCGATTTTTACGTGAGCCTGGGCTGGCGCAACGAGTACTGCGGTCTCGAGAAGCTCGAGCACGACGGCGTCACCTATATGTTCATCGACAACGAGCGCTACTTTGCGCGCGACTATCCGTACGGCTTCTTTGACGACGGCGAGCGTTTTGCGTTCTTCTCCAAGGCCATCACCGAGAGCCTGCAGCACCTGCCGGCCGGCTTTGAGTGCGACATCCTGCACTGCAACGACTGGCAGACGGCGCTGGCGCCCGTGTTTTTGCGCGAGTTCTACCAGGGCCTGCCGCTGTATGACCGCGTAAAGACCGTGTTCTCGATCCACAACGTGGCGTTCCAGGGCCAGTTTAGCGACACCGTGATGGAGGACATCCTTGGTGTGGCGCATATTCCGGCGGCCGCCTCGCAGCTGCGTTGCGACGCCTGCAGCATCAACTACATGCTGGGCGCGCTGCGCTATGCCGATGCCATCACCACGGTGAGCCCCACCTATGCCAACGAGATCCAGACGCCCGAATTTGGCGAGGGTCTGGACGGCGTGCTGCGCGAGCGCTCGTATGCGCTGCAGGGCATTTTGAATGGCATCGACGTTGCGGGCTTTGACCCGGCGACTGATAAGCGCATTGCCGCCAACTACACGGTCGACGACCGCGCGGGCAAGGCCGTGTGCAAGGCCAGGCTGCAGGAGGAGCTGGGGCTCGAGGTTCGTGACGATCGTCCGCTCATGGTAATGGTCACGCGCCTGACGCGCCAGAAGGGCATGGACCTGGTCATGTACGCGCTCGACCGCATTTTGGCCGGCGGCGTGCAGGTGGCGGTGCTGGGCACCGGCGACCGCGACTACGAGGACGGTCTACGCTACTTCCAGGGCAAGTACCCCGGCACCATGGCCGCACGCATTGAGTTCGATCCGGCGCTGTCACAGCGCATGTATGCTGCCGCCGACATGTTCCTGATGCCTTCGAAGTTTGAGCCCTGCGGCCTGTCGCAGATCATCGCCATGCGCTACGGCACCCTGCCCATCGTGCGCGAGACCGGTGGTCTGAAGGACACCGTGATCCCGTATAACGAGTTTACCGGCGAGGGCACAGGCTTCTCGTTTAGTAACTTTAACGGCGACGAGATGGGCGACGCCGTGTTCCGTGCGGCACGCCTGTTCTGGGACAACCGCGATGCCTGGAACCAGCTGGTCACGCAGGCCATGAGCCAGGACTTTAGCTGGACGCGCTCGGCCGACAAGTATCTGGACCTGTACTTCTTTATGCATCCGGAGATTGAGAGGCCAGCGGCTGTTGTCGACGAGCCTGAGGCTGTTGCTGAGCCGGTGGCCGCCGAGGAGCCCAAGGCCGAGGAGAAGTCTGTTGAGGCTGAGCCCGCAAAGGCCGAGCCTGAGGTGAAGGCTGAGGTTGCTCCCAAGGCAGAGGTCGAGGTCAAGCCTGCTGTAAAGCCCGCAGCTAAGAAGACCGCGACTCGTAAGACGACGGCGAAGAAGGCCACGACCACGAAAGCCGCTGCGAGCAAGACCGCGACCGCGAGCAAGACCACCGCTGCCAAGACAACGACCGCGCGCAAGCGCACCACCGCCGCTGCCAAGAAAGCCGCCGAGGCCGAGGCTGCTCCCGAGGTAAAGGCCGAGGTCGCAGAGGCCAAGCCGGCCGCCAAGGCTCCGGCAAAGACCGCTGCCAAGAAGACGACCACGACCGCCAAGAAGGCAACGACCGCCAAGAAGACCACGGCAACGAAGTCGACGGCCGTCAAGGCTACTGCGACCAAGGCCGCTCCGAAGGCCGCCGCAAATGCTACTGCGACCAAGGCCGAGGAGGCAGCCGCCGAGCCCAAGGCCGAGGCAGCTGTCGAGGCCAAGCCGACCGCCAAGACCACCACGCGCAAGCGCACTGCAACGACGGCCAAAAAGACCACGACCAAGGCTGCTGCTCCTAAGGCGGAAGCTAAGGCCGAGGCCAAACCCGCAGTAAAGGCCAAGCCCGAGCCCACAATGGAGACCCCGGTCTCCCCCGCCGCCGCAACCGAGAAAAAGGCGCCGTCGAAGAAGACTTCCGTCCGCAAGGCAACGGCCACCCGCAAGCGCCGCTAATCCAGACGATCCAAAACCTCATCAAACCCTAAGCAAGGGGCGCTCCAACCGGGCGCCCCTTCTCTGTAGGTAGTGGTAAAACGATTTTCTAGGACAACCGTTCGCCGATGGTAAACGGATGTTGTTTATACACCCTGTGTACTACAGATATACTTACATCTTAGGCGTAAAACCCATGGCCCGCAGGCCATGATTCTATTGAACTGGACCGTACCATGAGATTGATACACAACAGCCGTCTACCGCAGTTTCGCACTCCGTTTGGCGCTGTGACCACTGGAACTTCCGTTGCACTCTCGGTGATTTTGGAGGATGCCGATCCCAACCAGGCAACGCTTACGCTGCGCACCTGGGTCGATGAAGTCGGCGAGACCCTGATCCCAATGGAGCACGAAGGCGATGGCATTTTTACCGGCGAGCTCAAATGCACTGAACCGTGTCTTGTGTGGTACAGCTTTATATGCAATATCGAGGGCCAGCCCGAGGTCCGCTTGGGCGCACCGCAGGGTCGCACCGGCGGAGAGGGCGTAACTTACCACTACGCCGAGGTTCCGTCCTTCCAGATTACCGTCTATAAGCACCGCGAAGTGCGTCCCGAGTGGTACGAGCGTGGCATGGTCTACCAGATCTTCCCCGATCGCTACGCCCGAGATGAAAACTGGCGCGAGCGCACGCTGGCCGAGGTCGAAAAACCACGCAACGGAATCCAGCGCCGCATGGTCGAGGACTGGAACGAGCCGCCCGTGTACGAGCGCGCCGAAGACGGCTCCATCAAAACCTGGGACTTCTACGGCGGGTCGCTCAAGGGCATCCAGGAAGACCTGCCTCGCATCGCCGAGCTGGGCTTTACGGCCATCTACCTCAACCCCATTTTTGAAGCCGCGAGCAACCACCGCTACGACACGGCCGACTACACCAAGATCGACCCGATCCTGGGCACCGAGCAGGACTTTACCGAGCTGTGCCAGGCGGCCGAGAAGCTGGGCATCTCCATCATTCTGGACGGCGTCTTCAACCACACGGGCGATGACTCGATCTATTTCAACCGCTACGGCAACTACCCCGGCGTGGGCGCGTGGCAGAGCGAGGA
>URBP01000063.1 GCA_900546105.1 uncultured Collinsella sp. | reverse complement strand
TGCGGAAAAGCGGGACCCGTTCAGGCTGTTGCGTTGAGATTGAAAATCAACCCTTACATCTCTATTATATCGTACGTTTGTTCGTATTTTCTAGAACAAATAGTCCTTCACGCCTTAGTCAAGCAAAAGCAATCGTTTGTAGACATCGAGGCCTTTGAGTAGGATTTCCTCGTCGAAGAGCATGGTATCGGTATGCAGAGCGCTCGTGGCATAGGCGGGGCAGTCATCCGAATCGCTCGGGTTTTCTTGTCCCTCTGGCACGCCCGTGCCCAGCAAGAAGAACACGCCCGGCAGATGGCGCTGATAGAAAGCAAAGTCCTCGGCAATTAGCAGCGGCTCGTCCACAAGTTGCAGCTCGGACAAGGCAGGCGCAATGTGGGCGAACAGCTCGGGGTCGTTATCGACTGGCGGATAGCCCTCGGCAAAATCGAGGTCATATGTACAGCCCGTTGCGGTGCACGCCTCGTCAAGCACGCGGCGCACGCCCTCGCGCGCGCGGTCGAACATGTCGTCCGTAAACACACGTAGGCTGCCGGCAACATGGGCCTCCCCCGCCACCGCATTGCAGACGGTGCCTGCCTGCAGCAGGCCGAACTTGCCAATGCAGGGCTCATCGGCACCCAGCTCATCCATCAGTTCGCGCTCGGCAACCAAGAACTTGGCAGCCGCCAGCGCCGTATCGTGCGACTCCTCGACCGGAACGCCATAGGTCTTAGCGATATGGATGCTCGTCCCGTGAATATGAATGTGTGTCTCGCTTGAGCGCGCCAGCAGCGGACCGGAGCAGCTCGCCAACGTGCCGGCGGGCAGATCGGGCCACACGTGGAAGCCGAAGATGCGATCCGCCCCGTAACGCTCGAACACGCCGCTCTCGCACACCGTCTTGGCACCACCGGTCGTTTCCTCGGCCGGCTGAAACACAAAGAGCACATTGCGCTTAATGGCGCCCGGCCGCTCACGGATCGTACGGTCGACAAAGGTTGCCACCGCGAGAGCCATGGCCATGTGACCGTCGTGACCGCACGCATGCATCTTACCGGGATGCGTCGAGGCAAAGGCCGCGCCCGATGCCTCCGCGATGGGCAGGGCGTCCATGTCGGCGCGAATCGCCGTGGCATGCGCGGCGCCCGTACCGGCATCGAAGAAAGCGCAGACGCAGCTGGGACACGGATGGGTCACCTCGCAGGCGAGCGGAGCGAGCACGCCCTCGATATAGGCGATGGTTTGCGGAAGATCGAAGTCGAGCTCCGGAATGCGGTGCAAGTCGCGACGATAACGACGGAGTTCTTGGAGCTCGGTCATAGGGATTCCTTTCATGGGACGACTCGGTTGACACCTATTGTGACGCAGGATTGTGGCACCCTTGTTTCTAGCATGATGCTGCATTTTTTAAACGTTATATACGAATACTCTTGTTTGGTAAAGTGCAACGTGGTAGGGTCGTTACCACTTGATAGAGGCGCGGGCACGAAGAGCCGCGGGCGAGCCGGCAGGCTTTGACCCCGCGGGGAGGCGAAACCCGCCGAACTGGGTTTTTCGGGCACGAACAACCTGGTGGGCCTGCGGGAAACACCCGCAGGACTGTCTGCAGCAATGCGGGAGCGCTATCCGGACATTGGGTCCACGCTATGCGGATTCGATGCGCAGGTAGCGCCGTCTGGATAGCGAGGTTTACGGGACATGTCATTGACTCCCAACGAGGCATATACGGCCAAGCAGCCGTTTGTGGACAAGGAGACGCTCGAGCATATCGTCGAGCAGTTCCCCACGCCGTTTCATCTATACGACGAGGCGGGCATCCGCCGCAACATGCAAGAAGTGCGCGACGCCTTTGCATGGAACCCGGGCTTTAAGGAATACTTTGCCGTCAAGGCCAACCCCAACCCGGCGCTCATCTCCATTCTCAACGAATACGGCTGCGGCTGCGATTGCTCGAGCTATACCGAGCTCATGATCGCCCGCTCACTGGGTATCACGGGACACGACATCATGTTCTCGTCCAACGACACGCCGGCTGCCGACTTTGAGCTCGCCGACAAGCTGGGAGCCATCGTCAACTTTGATGACATCAGCCACGTTGAGTTCTTTGAGCGCGTTGCGGGGTCAATCCCCAAGACGGTCAGCTGCCGCTTTAATCCGGGTGGCCTGTTCCAGCTCTCCAATGGCATCATGGATAACCCCGGCGACTCCAAATACGGTATGACCACCGAGCAACTCTTCGAGGCCTTCCGCATGCTCAAGGCCAAGGGTGCCGAGGACTTTGGCATCCACGCATTCCTTGCCAGCAACACTGTCACCAACGACTACTACCCCAAGCTCGCGCGCATCCTCTTTGAGCTTGCCGTACGCCTGGAGCGCGAGACCGGCGCACACGTCGCCTTCATCAATCTGTCCGGCGGCGTCGGCATCCCCTACCTGCCCGAGCAGCAGGCCAACGACATTCGCGCCATCGGCGAGGGAGTACACGCGGCATACGACGAGATCCTGGTTCCCGCCGGCATGGACGATGTGGCCATCTGCACCGAGATGGGCCGCTTTATGATGGGCCCCTACGGCTGCCTGGTCACCAAGGCTATCCACGAGAAGCAAATCTACAAGGACTATATCGGCGTGGACGCCAGTGCCGTCGACCTCATTCGTCCCGCCATGTATGGCGCTTACCACCACATCACGGTGATGGGTCAGCCGGGCGGCGCCGACAAGGCCACAGCGCCCGTCACGAACACCTATGACATCACGGGCAACCTATGCGAGAACAACGACAAGTTCGCCATCGATCGCGAGCTGCCGCATATCGACATGGGTGATGTGCTCGTGATTCACGATACCGGCGCGCATGGCTACTCCATGGGCTACAACTACAACGGCCGTCTGCGCTCCGCCGAGGTGCTGCTGCGCCCCGACGGCTCGGCCGACCTTATCCGCCGCGCCGAGCGCCCGGGTGATTACTTTGCCACGCTCGACGTGCTGCCGTGCGGTCGTGAGCTGCTGGCCAAGTCGCGCGCCGAAAGCGCCCGCCGTCGCGCCCAGGACGAGCGCCTGGCAGTCGCCGCCCAATGGAACAAACGCATCCAGATCGCGGAAGCGAAGGAGAAGAACATGGACATCCGCAACCTCGAGGGCTCAATCGTCGCCCTTGTTACGCCGTTTAAAAAGGACGGCAGCGTCGACTTTGACGCACTCGAGCGCCTTATCGATTTCCACCTGCAAAACGGCACCGACGCCATCCTCACCCTGGGCACCACCGGCGAGAGCGCCACGATGACCGATGACGAGGACAACTCCGTTGTCGCCGCGGTGGTCAAGCATGTTGCAGGACGCGTCCCCGTCATCGCCGGATCGGGCTCCAACTCCACGCAGACTATGCTCACCAAGTCGCTCACCTATCAGGGCCTGGGCGCCGACGGCCTGCTGCTCATTACCCCCTACTACAACAAGTCCAACGAAGAGGGCATCTATCAGCACTTTAAGACCGTTGCCGATGCCGTAGATATCCCCTGCATCCTGTACAACATTCCCGGCCGCTGCGGCTGCGGCATCAGCGAGCGCAACGTAGAACGCTTGGCCGCGCACCCTAACATCATGGGTATTAAAGAAGCCTCGGGCAACGTCGCCTACGCGGCCAAGATCGCCCACCTGCTGTCCGACGACTTCCGAATGTACTCGGGCGAGGACGCCCTCACCGTGCCGCTCATGAGCCTGGGTGCCTCGGGCACCATCAGCGTGTGGGCCGATGTTCAGCCGCAGCTCGTGCACGACATGTGCCGCGCCTATCTGGACGGTGACGTGGAGCGCGCCCGCGATATCCAGATTGCCGGTCAGCCGTTCATCAACGCCCTCTTTAGCGAGGTCAACCCCATCCCCGTCAAGGAAGCGCTCGCTCAGATGGGTATGATCGAGGCAAACTACCGCATGCCGCTGTGCCCCATGGCAGACGACACGCAAGCCGCACTTACCGATGCTCTGAAGGGAGCTGGTCTGCTTGATTAAGACCGTCATTATGGGAACGGGCCGCATGGGCTCGCTCATCCGCACTACCGCCGAGGGTATTGTCGATACCGCCGGACAGCCCGTTTTCGACATTGTGGCCCAGATTAGCTTCGATTTGGGCGAGCTCGAGAACGCACCGGCTGCCGATGTGATTATCGACTTCTCGAACGTCGTGACCTTTGACGCCGTCGTCGCCTATGTCGAGCGCACGGGCGCGGCGTTGGTCTCGGGCACCACAGGCTACACTCCCGAGCAGATGGACCGCCTGCGTGAGCTGGGCCAGAACGCCCGCGTCATGCACTCCGGCAATTACTCCATCGGCATCGCAGCCCTGCGTCATCTAGTGGCCCAGGCCACGCGTGAGCTGCCCGGCTTTGACTGCGAGATTGTCGAGACTCACCACAACCAAAAGGTCGACGCCCCCAGCGGCACCGCAAAGCTGCTGCTCGACGCCGTAGTCGAGGCCGAGCCCGAGGCAGGCTACCACCCCGTCTATGGCCGCGAGGGCATGTGCGGCGCGCGTGACCCCAAGGAGATCGGCATGCACTCGCTGCGCGGCGGCACCGTCGCCGGCGTGCACGAGGTGAGTTTCTTTGGCCAGGACGAGGAGGTCACGCTCACCCACCGCGCCACGAGCCGTCAGATCTTCGTCAACGGTGCCTTGGCAGCCGCGCAGAAGCTCATCACCCGCGAACCCGGCTTCTACACCTTCGACCAGGTCATGTTCGCCTAACTAGTTATCAACCATACCCCCTCAAAGGAGAGACAGCATATGAGCAACGCAGCCGAGATGGACGCACAGGAGATTATCAACTACATCGCCACCGCGCCCAAAAAGACGCCCGTCAAGCTGTACGTGCGCGAGAAGCCCGGCATGAAGGTTGCCTGGGGCGACGCGCATGTCTTCGGCGGGCGGCGCGGCAAGACCGTCTTTGGCGACTGGGATGAGCTCAGGGCAATCCTCGACGCCAACGCCGACTCTATCGACTACTACGACGTAGAGAACGACTGCCGCAACTCCGCCGTGCCCATGCTCGACCTTAAGGGCATCAACGCCCGCATCGAGCCGGGCGCGATCATCCGCGACCGCGTCGAGATCGGCGACCGTGCCGTCATCATGATGGGTGCCATCATCAACATCGGCTCCGTTATCGGCGAGGGTTCCATGATCGATATGGGCGCCGTGCTGGGCGGCCGCGCCACCGTGGGCAAGAACTGCCATATCGGCGCCGGTACCGTGCTGGCAGGCGTTGTGGAGCCCGCCAGCGCCACGCCCGTCATCATCGAGGACGATGTCATGATCGGCGCAAACGCCGTGGTCCTGGAAGGCGTGCGCGTGGGCAAGGGCGCTGTTGTCGCCGCCGGCGCCGTGTGCGTCGAGGACGTCCCCGCCGGCGCCGTCGTGGCCGGTGTCCCCGCCCGCGTCATCAAGATGCGCGACGAGAAGACCGACAGCAAGACCGGTCTGGAAGAGGGTTTACGTCAACTGTAGGGTTACGCGGGTTTACCAACCCGCGTAACGGCTCGACGCTGCAAACGCCCCAGAGCGGCAATCTGACGTTCAATCGTCGGGCATGACCAAAAGGTCAATGCCCTCCTCTTTCACGTCACCTTGCTCGCTCTGGGGCGTTTTCGCTGACCTATGCTCAACCAGTAGCGTAATTAAGCCCCAAGTAAAAAGGCCGAAGCCCTCATCCGAGGCTTCGGCCTTCGCTTTCTCGCTGCAGGCGTAACGCAACTTATCGATTCTCGATGCTGCCGATATTCTTGAGCTCGATGGAGATGAGGCCGTTGGGTTCGTTGACAAACTCGATGTACTCGGAGTTCGAACCCATCTCGGCCGGAAAGCTGATCTCGATACCCGTGTCGGTACGAATCTTATGATTGCGTACCGCCGCGCGTTCGACCTGCTTGCGCTCCACGGGCACACGCTCAGGTACCTTCTCCTCGGTCAGTGCCGCGCGCACACTTTCCTTGATGACCGGCTCGTCCTCAAAGACCTCATCGACGATATCCCAGGGCGGAAGCTCCTCGTCATCCTCGACCTTCTCGGCCACAGCGGCCTTAACCTTGGCGAGCGCCACGGCCGTGTTGGCGCCGTGCTCCTCGGCGACTTCCTCGACCACACGCGTCACGGTGTCGATGACCTCCTTGCCCGATACGCCCGTGTCGCACTGCAGCAGGCCATCGGGGATAAGCATACGGTCCTCGCCGGCAATCTTGCGCTTCTTGTCCACATAGCCGATCTCCATGGTGCTCGCGCGCACGATGGCATAGCTCGGCACCTTTTGCGAGGGGTTCGGCAGAATGGCGTAGTGGCGCGCGATGTCGTTGCGCACCTCCCCCTCCTCGCGGCCCACCTCGTGCATAAAAGCCTGCTTGGAGCCCAGCAGCATCACGGCAAACCAGCGGGCATCCTCATCGTCGTCAAAATCGGCCACGAGCACGTCAGTCGACTCGGCTTTCTCGGCCTTGGTGAGTTCGGAAGAGATGAACTCCGCAATCTGCTGCGACAGGTCCACGAACTCGCGCTCGCCAAAGAAATAGCCCTTGAGCTCGCCGCCAAACGCAGAGTTCTCGGCAAACGTGGCGCGTTTATTGTCGGCCGAGGTACGTGCGCGGCGCAGATGCGTGGTCACGAAGTTGCGCACGGTACGGCTCTCGATATCGAGCTCGCGCTGGCTCATGACGTTGACGGCAGAGTCAAAGTCCAGGATATGCAGAATCGCGTGATTGATTTTCATATACGGCATTCCGTTCTAGATCGATTTCGGCACGAACCAGTATAGCGGTCGATCCCGCCCCAGACGCATCGAAGATTGGTGCATCGGGGTCAGGTTGCTTTGCACCAATGGCTAGCGCAGGAGCTCGGACTGCCATGCCTCGAGCTGCTCGGCAAAGCTCTTGCCGCTCGTGGGTACGCTGGGCTCGGGGCGCTTGGGCAACAGCGCGCATTTAAGGATTGCCACGATGGTCTGCGAGACAAAGCGTCGCGTATCCTTGCCAAAGCCTTGCGCAGCCTGGAGCATCACGGGCAGGCTCTCGCGCAGATTCCCAGCGATATCCGCAAACCGCTCAGCACCCGTAGCCTCAAACACGGAGAACAACGCATCTACAAAACGCTCGCGCTCGCTAGGCGACACTGCAAGCAGCATCTCGCGAATAGAGCCATCAACGTATCGAGCACCGGCGGACAGGCGCTCACAGTACACGAAGTCGCGACCATCAACCACCCAGCTAAAGGGATTATGCTGCAGCAGGCTGAACTCGGTGCTCTCAACGATGGCATAGTCCTCCTGTGTCTCGAACATCATGCCAAAGATCGACGACCGAGGTAGCGTCTTGTCGATTCGACCGGAAAGATCGGCAAAGGCGTTGCCGTTCAGAAACTCCTCGACGAAGCCCGGACCATCATGGGAATACACCCGTTCGATTCGCTCACGGGCGACGTCGGAGCACATCGCCGCACCGTACACCGCAAGGTTTCCGCCCTTGGAATGACCTCCGCACAAAAGCGGCCCGTCAATCGCATCCGCCGCCTCGTCCACATAACGCGCCGCAGATTCCTGGGCCGGCACGGGACACCGGAACGCCATGTTAAAGTCCTCTTTCCAGCCCACAATCGTGCTGTCGGTCCCCCGGAAGGAAAGATAACTAAACCCCGCCGGAAATCGGAACGTCATAGCCGCAAATTGTTCCGTCGTCTCGGCATCACTCACGGTACGATAGCCGCAAACACGAACGCCACGGTAGCGAGGGCTTGCTGCCACGGCCTCCAACAAGGCCCTGCTCCCCTCCGGATCCCACAGGTCGCCAATCATGTCCCGGTAGCACTCGGCACGCAGCAGCTCGCGTACGTCTAGGCCCTGCCAGTTCGTCAGCTCCGCCATATCACCCGGCAAACGCAAATAGGACAACCACGCAAAGACCAGGCTATCCACCGCGCAGAACGGCCGTTCCTCAAACGGATCAAACGCCGTCTGGGCATAGGTCAAAAAATTAGGCGAATCCGACATGGCTCTCCCATCAACAATGGCGCATTGGGATGGTGCGTTGGGGTCAGGTTGCTTTGCACCAAAAAGGCGCCCGGGCCGTGTGGACCCGGACGCCTTCATTGTAGCTTTTCGCTCTGGCGAGCTCGATTTAGCAGGAGAAGTCGACGCTGTCGATGATGTCCTTGAGGGCCTTGGCGGAGGCGGTAAGCTCATGCTGCTCGTCATCGTTCAGCGGCACGGGAACGCGGCAGACAACGCCGTCACGGCCAACGACGGTCGGCATGGAGATGGCAAGGTCGGACAGGCCATACTCGCCCACCATGAGCGAGGAGACGGGCAGAACGGTCTGCTCATCGCGCATGACAGCGGTGCAGATGCGCTTGACGGCCATGGCGACACCGTAGTAGGTGGCGTGCTTCTTCTCAATGATGGTGTAAGCGGAGTTCTTGACGTCCTCGGCGATGCGCTTCTCGGCAGCCTCATGCTCCAGATGGCCGTGAAGCTCGCAGAAGGTGTTCAGCGGCACGCCGGCAACCTGAGCGCTGGACCAAGCGACAAACTCGGAGTCGCCGTGCTCACCCATGACATAGGCCTGGACATCGCGCGGGTCAACCTCGACGTGGGCACCAAGCATCTGCTGCAGACGGCCGGTGTCGAGTACAGTGCCCGAACCGATGACGTGACCCTCGGGCAGGCCGGACATCTTGATGGCGGCGTAGGTCAGAACGTCGACCGGGTTGGAGACGATGAGTAGAATGCCGTCGAAGCCAGACTTCTTAATCTCGGGAATAATGGACTTAAAGATGCTGACGTTCTTGTTGACCAGGTCCAGGCGGGTCTCACCGGGCTTCTGGGCAGCGCCAGCGGTGACGACGATCATGGCAGCGTCGGCGACATCGGAATAATCGCCGGCGTAGATCTTCATCGGCTCGGCAAACGTCATACCGTGCGCGATATCCAGGGCCTCACCCTCGGCGCGGTTCTTGTCCACGTCGATGAGGACCATCTCGGAGAACAGACCACTCTGCATCAACGCAAACGCCGAAGACGAGCCGACGAAACCGCAGCCGACAATAGCGACCTTCTTCTCATTAACCATTAGAAACTCCCATCTCGCTCCACAAACAAACCGCCCGGGAACGACCCCGAGCGGCTTGTCGTAATCCCAATATATCCAATCGGGACTTTGATTATGCTCCTATTCGCAGCCAAATATCGACCGTTTACCGAAATTATTTGCAGGATTCGTAAAATAACTGCACGAAATCGGTTTCGAGCTATTGACGCACCGAAATAGGTTTCTAATACAGGCCCGCCTCGCGAATGGCCTCGACAGCCAAAGCGATCTGATCGGGCGGCAGGACCAGCGCCATGCGCACGTGTCCCTCGCCCGAAGGACCAAAGCTCGCGCCCGGCGTCACCACAACGCCGGCCTTCTCCATGAGCTCCTCGCAAAACGCCATGGAATCGGTGCGACCACCGGGAAGCTTGGCCCACACAAACATGGAGCCATGCGCGTTGGGACGCTCCCAGCCCAAGCCCTCAAGACCGTCGCACAGGGCATCGCGGCGCACCTGGTACTTCAGACGCTGCGCCTCGACCTCATCGCGCGGACCGTTGAGGCACGCGATGGCAGCCTTCTGGATCGGGAAGAACATACCGAAGTCGATCTGGCCGCGCAGCTTGGCAAAAGCCGAGACCACATCCTCGCGACCGACCAAAAAGCCGATGCGCGCGCCGGTGACGTTAAACGACTTAGAGAGCGAAAAGAACTCAACGCCCACCTCGAGCGCGCCGGGATACTGCAAAAAGCTTCCGCCCGGCTCGCCGTCGAACACGATGTCGGAGTACGCGTTGTCATGGACGATGAGCAGGTCGTGCTCGCGAGCAAAGGCGATAATCTCCTCGTAGACCTCGGGCGTGCCCACCGAGCCGACCGGGTTCGCGGGCAGCGACACGATCATATACTTGGCACGATCGGCAACCTCAGGATCGATACCCGCCACATAGGGCAGGTAATTATGCTCGGCGACCAACGGATAGTACTCGAGCTTGGCATCGGCGATCTTGGCACCCGCCTCAAAGACCGGGTAGCACGGATCGGGAACCAGGATGGTGTCACCAGGATCGAGCAGGGCCAGGCCCAAATGGCCCACGCCCTCCTGCGTGCCGTTGCACGACTGCACCATGGACGGCGTAATGCCCGAAACGCCAAAGCGACGCTCATAGTAATCGCACACGGCCTGCTTGAGCTCGGGCAGGTCGCGCAGGGCGTACTTCCACATCTCGGGGTCCTGGGCCGCCTGCGTGAGCGCCTCGACCACGTGGTCGTACGGCTTAAAGTCGGGCGTGCCCACGCTCATGTTGTAAATGGTCTTGCCCTGGGCCTTAAGCGCAAGAAGCTTGTTGTTGAGCGAGGCGAAGACCTCCGCGCCAAAGCGGTCGAGACGCTGCGATGCCTGCATGGTGCCACCTTTCGATATAAAAAACGCGGCGCTCCGACAAGAGCGCCGCGCGATACGGGCCATCAGATTGCAAAAGTGTAACGCTTACAACCCCCGTACTGGTTCAATTTAGCCAACCTTAGTCAATCGGATTGAGCGCATCGATCTGCGCAAGCCACAGACGCGAGCTGGCGTCACTCGGCATACGCCAATCGCCACGCGGGCTGAGCGTCACCGAGCCCACCTTGGGACCGTCGGGCAGGCAGCTTCGCTTAAACTGCTGGGCAAAGAAGCGGCGGTAGAACGTACGCAGCCACGTGTGGACGGTCTTGGCGTCGTAGACGCCCTCGAAGCTCTTGAGCGCCATGCGGTAGATCTTGCCCGGCTCAAAGCCAAAACGTAGCAGGTAGTAGAGGAAGTAGTCGTGCAGCTCGTACGGGCCCACCAAATCCTCAGTCTTCTGCGCAATCTCGCCGTCGCCCGTGGGCGGCAGAAGCTCGGGAGATACCGGCGTATCGAGGATATCGAGCAAGACCTCGGCAATACGCCCGCCAAAGACATCAGCCGCATAGCGCACCAGATGGCGCACCAGCGTCTTGGGCACGCTCGCGTTGACGGCGTACATGCTCATGTGGTCGCCGTTATAGGTAGCCCAGCCGAGCGCCAGCTCCGACAGATCGCCCGTACCGATGACAAAACCGCCGGCCTGGTTGGCTAGGTCCATCAGAATCTGCGTACGCTCGCGCGCCTGGCTGTTCTCGTAGGTCACGTCCTGTACGGCCGGATCGTGCTCGATATCCTTAAAGTGCTGCTCCACGGCCGCATGAATCGAAACCTCGCGGAAACTCACACCCAGGTCGCGAGCAAGCGACTCGGCATTGGACTTGGTGCGGTGCGTCGTGCCAAAGCCGGGCATGGACACGGCCGTGATACCGGTGCGCAGCAGCCCCAGTGCATCGAAGGCGCGCACGGTCACAAGCAGTGCTAGCGTGGAGTCCAGGCCGCCCGAAAGACCGATGACAGCCGCCTTGGTACCCGTATGGGCAAGGCGGGTCTTGAGGCCGGCGGTCTGCAGGTCGAGGATGGTCTCGCAGCGCTCGGCCAGATCACCGTGGTCGGCCGGCACAAAAGGCGCGCGAGGGAAAACGCGGTCGATATCAAGCGCATCGCGAAGAACAGGATCCTTCGCAAGCACGCCCTCAAACGAAAACTCAACGGTCGTGGCCTCCGGCGCATCGTCCGCGCGCGTCCACGTCGTCGAGCGACGGCGCTCGGCAACCAGGCGGTCAAGATCAACGTCGGCGATGGCCATATCGCAGGTAAGCAGTTTGGTCGCGGCGAGCTTGGATCCGTTTTCGTAGACGAGGTTCTCGCCCGCAAAGACCATATCGGTCGTGGACTCGCCCTCGCTCGCGTCCGCGTAGGCATAGGCGCAGTACAGGCGCGCGCTCTGGTTGGAGATAAGGCTGCGGCGGTAATCTGCCTTACCGATAATCTCGTCCGAGGCCGACGGGTTGAGAATCACCGTCGCACCGGCAAGCGCCATCTCGGTCGAAGGGGGTGCCGGCACCCACAGGTCCTCGCACACCTCGACACCCAGCACCATATCCTCGGCGCCTTCATCACAGCAGCGGTAGACAAGCCCCGAACCCAGCGGAACCGGACCCTGACCGGCAAACTCGACCCACACAGGATCTGCGGGCGCCGGAGCAAACCAGCGGCACTCGTAGAACTCGCCATAGTTGGGCAGATACTTCTTGGCCGTGAGGCCCAAAAGCTCGCCCGCGCAGCACACGGCGGCGCAGTTGTAGATATTCTCGGCAACCGCAACGGGAAGACCGATGGTAAAGACAATCGACAGCTCACGAGTCTCGTCGAGGATATGCACCAGAGCAGCCTCACAGGCATGCAGCAGCGTGCGGTTATGGAACAGATCAGCCGCGGTATAGCCGGTCAGGTTAAGCTCGGGCAACACCAACGCGCGAACGCCACGCCCGGCAGCATCGCGAACAGCCGCCAGCGCAACCTCGACATTGCCCTCGACATCGGCGACGCGAATCTGCGGCGATGCCGCCGCAACCCGCAGAAAGCCGTCGTTCTTATTAGCCGAAACGCAGCATTGCCTTGTTGATCTGGACACTGGAGGCCCCTTCTACCCTGAGATTCAGTCTAACGGACGTTCACATATCTCTAACTAGCCAAAGCAACCTCCCAGTTTACTGAGACGCTAACCTGTGCTAAGAGCATGTATTCCAAAAAAATCTTTAATTAAAAAAGGAGA
>URBP01000062.1 GCA_900546105.1 uncultured Collinsella sp. | reverse complement strand
GTTCCAACCAGTATTGGAACCGAGCTATTTGTTTATGAAGCGTCGGCGGCTATGTGCGCAAGCGCCTCAACGAGATCCTGAGAACTCACGGGTTTGCTCAGATGCGCGTTCATGCCCGCCTCGCGCGAAAGCCTACGGTCGTCGGCAAAGGCATTGGCGCTCACGGCGATAATCGGCGTGGTCGCGGCGTCCTCGCGATCGAGCGCTCGAATCTGACGCGTGGCCTCAAGGCCATCGATGCCGGGCATCATGATGTCCATCAATACCACGTCGTACTCGTGCGGCGCGCTCGCGGCAAACGTCTCGACGGCAGACTCGCCATCTTTAACATGTGTCACGACGGCACCGGCGCGGTCGAGCGTAAACTGTGCGATCTCGGCATTCAGGTCGTTATCCTCTACGAGCAAAACACGCAGGCCCTGGATCACGTCGCTGTCGCCTGCATCCACGCGAACTGCCTGGGGAATCTCGGAACTCTTGCACTTCTCAAACGGCAGGCAAATGGTAAACGTCGTCCCCCGCCCCAAGGCGCTCGTAAAGCTCATGGTTCCGCCCATAAGCTCGACCAACTGTTTGGCAATAGACGCGCCCAGGCCAGTTCCCGATGAAGCGCCTTCCACCTGCTGTTCCTCGCGGCTGAACGGCTCGTAGAGGTGCTGTTGAAACTCCTCGCTCATGCCAATGCCGTTATCGGCGATCGTGTATTCATAGACGGGGACACCGTCCACCGGCTCCACCTCGCGGCATGTCAGGCGAACATAGCCGCCCTGGCGGTTGTACTTGACGGCATTACCGGCAATATTGAGCAACAGACGCTTGAGGTGCGTCACGCTCACCCGGGCATAGGGATGATCAAGAGTCCGTTGGTCGCAGATAATTGTCACCAGGCGCTCCTCGGCTTGGCGCTCCAGAATATCGCACACCTCACGGTTGAGGGCCACCATATCTGTAGGCACGAGATTCAGGTCGACCTGCCCGCTCTCCAAGCGGCTCATATCGAGTGCCTCGTTCGCAAGGTCGAGCAACAGTCCCGACGCCGTCCAGATCTTTGAGCGGCACTCAGTCTGCTTTTGCAAGTCGTCCGCGTTGGCATTGCCCACCTCGACCATACCGCGAATGCCGTTGATGGGCGTGCGCAGGTCGTGACTCATGCGACGCAGGAACTCCGTCTTTGCAGAGTTGGCAGACGAAGCTTCGCGCGCCGCTTTTGCCAGTTTGTCGCCATAGTCGCGCTCCTGCAGCAACAGGTCGGCAAAGCGTTGGCTCTCGGCGCGGCGGCGCACCAACACAACAGTGGCTATAACACCGCCGTAGAGTGCCAACACGCTGGCAACAACAGCGGCAACAACCTCAAAGTAACGCTGCGCGGGAGCATAGGTGTACACGTAAAAATCGCGCGCTTTACCAAATGTGCCCAGATACCACTCACCGCTGTCGTTAACCAATCTGACCTTACCAGCCAGGCAACGCTCCTTAATGCCGTTGACAACGATGGCATCCGTCGCAGGCAAATCGAACACGCCTGACACGGCGGGCTCAACAGCGTTGGTCGCAACGACCTTACCGTCGTTTTCGATCACGATATTGCCGCTATCGATGGTCTCATAACCATCGAGCAAGCTCTGCAACTTGAGCGTATTGCTCGCGACCGCCTTGGCGCTCTGGTGCCTCACCGCGACAACGATGCCCTCACCGTCCCGCCGGGCCACGCAGCCAATGTCTGCGACCGAATCGTCCGCAAGCGTAATGCGAGCGGTATAGGACTTAAGCGGATGGGCTGCCACCTCCAGCACAGGCGCCTCTTTGAGATTCGCGGCGAGCGACTCGTAGCCCACGTCATCCTTCGAGGACTCGGACACCAAGTTGCCCGATGCATCCGTTACGATCAGCGCTGTCACATTAAACTGGTCAGCATATTGCTCCAACGTAGCGTTATCCACCGAGCCGTCGCGCTCCATATCGCGCGCCGCCTCTCCGGCGATCTCCATAACGCGAATCAGGTTTTTGGTCGCATAGGCGCTGTTGAACGCATCGTAGGAAAGGCTCTGTGTCGCCACGTAATCGACAACGTCGGCAAAGCGCTGCTCGGCCTGAGCTGTCGTGTAGGCGTAGCTCGTCACGCCGGCAACAATCGAGAGCGCTATCCCCAACAGGACGACGATGAGCCATTCCCGTGCCGAACGATCGCCCCGCTCCTGAGCGGTGTGGTCGGACGCATCAATCATGACAGGCCCTCCACATTCAAAAAGGGCGAAGGGTCATCAAAATACTTTGACACCAGGCGCTCCATGGTGCCATCGGCAAGCATTTCTTGGTAGGCATGGGTGAGCTTAACGTCGATGCCGCGTGTGTCGTTGATATCGAAAGCGGTGCCCAAACCAACCTCTAGCAGCGGCTCAGACAAAATGCGATACGTCACGCCATAGTCTTTTTCGTAGGTGAGCAGCGAGGACTCATGCGCGGCGATGGCGTCGACTAGGCCCTCGACAAGCGCCGGGTTCAGGTACGAGCGGTCCGAAAAGCTGTAGAGCTCCTTAATCTGCGGAACGTTTTCATTGGTGTGATTGAGCAGAATCGATTCGGGCTTGGTGGTGGACTGGACCGCCACGACCCTACCCTCAAGATCGGCAAGCGTGTAGATATCGCTTTCGGGATCGACAGCAACCACCTGTCGGCTCGCAAGGTACGGCCCCGCCCAGCGATACTCGCCTTCGCGGCCCGTCATACTAAAGCTGCCCATGACGCAATCGAGCTCGCCGCTCGCCAGCAGCTCTTTCTTCTTTTCCCAGTCGATCAGCTGGTACTTTGGCTTGTAGCCAATGCGGCCCAAAGCCTCGGTCAAAATATCGACATCCAGGCCAACAATATCGCCGTACTCGTTGCTATACACAAACGGTGGATAGAGGTCGCTGCCAACGTTGAGCGTCTTAAGGTTGTCGTCTTTGACCTGCGAGGCGGCTGCGCCTTCTGATGCAGACGCCGCGGCCCCATCATTCAACCCGGAACAGCCAGCTATCGCCACGACAAAGGCGCCCACCACTGCAAGCGCAACAAACAACGATATGGCGGCCGAGCGACGAGGTCTTTTCATCGAGCTCCAGACGATCCTGTTTACAGACTCAAGAGCAAAGATATTAGCAGACAAAACCGCGCTTGCGCTCAATGGTTACAGATGCTTTACCATACGGGGCCTTCCAGCCAATCTGGCAGACAGCCCCGCATGCAGCACTCACTTACCGTGCATTAAAAACGTAGCGGTCCAAGCGGTCGCACGCCTCCCTTACACGCGAAAGCGGCAGCGCCAGATTCACGCGAATGTGGCAAGGTCCATGGAATGGACGGCCGTCCTGATAGCCCACGCCCACACGCGCCCCCTCGTCGAGCAGCCACTGAATATCGCAGCCATGCTCGCGGCACCACTCCGTGCAGTCCAGGAACACCATATAGGTGCCCTGCGGGCGCGAATAGGACACGCCCTCAAAATGCTCGTCCACGTAATCGCAGAAGTAGTCAATGTTGCCCTCGATAACCTCGTTGAGCTCATCGAGCCACTCGTAGCCCTGCGGCTGGTAGGCGCCGATAAGCGCATGCATCGAAAGGACATTCATCTCGTTGTAGTGGGTCTTATTGGACACGGCGCACACGCGGTCGCGCAGCGTCTCGTTATAGATGATGTGGTAGCTGCCGACCAGGCCCGCCAGGTTAAACGTCTTGCTGGGCGCATAGAGGGCGACCGTGCGCATGCGGGCATCCTCGCTCACCGACTGCGTCGGGATATGCTTGTGACCGGGCAAGATGATGTCGGACCAAATCTCGTCCGAAATCACCACGCAATCGTGCCGGCGATAGATGTCCATGGCGCGCTCGATCTCGTCGCGCTCCCATACGCGGCCACAAGGATTGTGCGGCGAGCAGAACACCGCGGCGTGGATGTGGTTTTGGGTGAGCTTGCGTTCCATGTCCTCAAAGTCCATGCGCCACACGCCCTGGTCGTCGAGCTTAAGCGGGCTGTGGACAATGCGATAGCCCGCGGCTTCGATGGACTTGGTAAAGCCGATGTAGGTAGGGCTGTGGACCAGCACCGCATCGCCCGGCTGGACATACGCCCGCAGGGTCGACACGACACCGCCCAGCACGCCGTTTTCGTAGCCGATATGCTCCGGGAGCAGACCCTCGACGCCATTACGTCGGCTCTGCCATTCGATGATGCGGTCGAAGTACTCGTCGCGCGGATCGAAATAGCCAAACATGGGATGCTGGGCGCGCTGAATGATGTGCTCCTGGACCGTGGGCACCGTGGCAAAATTCATGTCCGCCACCCACATGGGGATGCGGTCGAAGCCCTCGTCGGGCGCGTTCGGAGCCATGCCAGGGATCTCGCCCCAGGAGTCAACGGCGATGGCGTCCATGCCGTGGCGGTCGATAAGCGAAGTAAAGTCGTATTTCATGCTGAGCTCCCGTGCAAAGCGGATTGTTTTGATAGGCGTTATTGTCCACCAGCGTGGGCGATTTTGGCACGGGGTTTGGCGTTGAATTTGGCGAGCGCCATCGAATGGCTGGCTAGTCCCGCGCGTCGTTGACGGCGGTTACCGTCAACTTGGATCCGTCAACCGTAAAGGATATGTCGAGCCCAGCGTAAGCCAAGTGGTAAATGCGGTTTGGCTCGTGCTTGCTACCCGCGCGGCGCGGATCTTGGCGAAGGACCTCGACCAACCCGGGGAGCTTCGTGGGCGGGACCATCTCCTGCAGCGCTTGCGGGAAGTCAACGTCGAGCTCTTGCCACGGCGCATCCTCAATCCAGCCGCCGGTCGCATCCGAGTGGCAGTCCGCAAACGGAATGTAGGGCTTAATGTCGTAGATGGGCGTGCCGTCACGCAGATCCGCTCCCAGCACATGGATGATGGGACCGTCGTCGGTAAGCTCGACACGATCGAGCTTGACGCAGGTAAGACCGATGGGATTGGGGCGAAACGGGCTGCGTGTGGCAAATACGCCCACGCGCTCGGCTCCACCCAAGCGCGGCGGACGCACGGTCTTCGACCACTTGGCGTTGGTGCCGGACCTATCCTGTGTCTTGGCATCGGCGGCGATGTCTTCGGCCGCGCCGCCGGGTGTTCCGTTTTCAAAGCGCCAGAGCAGCCACAGGTGAGAGAAGGAGTCCAGACCCTCAACTGCCGCGCTGGAGGCAAATTCCGGCTCAAAGACGATGCGTCCCTCAAGATGGGGCGCCAAAAAGCTGTTGCGCGGGATGCCGAACTTTTGCGGCAGGTCGGTATGTATGTGTGCAATAGGTTTCATGCCGGTCATTGTACGGCATGAGGGCATGCGCGATGCGCGTAATCCCTCACCGCGACCGCCCCTTTTGCAACCAACGGTTGCTTGGAAGGGCGTCGGCCGCCGCGTATGCTTAAGCCAACAAGCAGCAGAAAGGAGCCGTTATGGCCTTTGCAGAAAAACTCATCGCCGTCCGTCGCGCCAACAACCTTACCCAAGAGCAGCTTGCCGCCAAGCTCTATGTCACGCGCCAAGCCGTCAGCCGCTGGGAGCGCGGCGAAGTCACCCCGGGCATCGACATGATGAAGCTCATTGCCGCCGTAACCGGAGAACCGCTGTCCCACCTGCTCGAAATGCCCGAGCACTATTGCCAGAGCTGCGGCATGGTGCTCACACCCGACGACTGCGGCACCGATGCTGCGGGCACCGCGACCGATCATTACTGCAAGTGGTGCTACGACCACGGCAAGTACACCTACGACACTACGATGGAGGCAATGATCGAGGATTGTGCCCCGCGCCTGGCACAAAACACCGGTATGTCGCTCGACGAAGCTGTCTCGCTCATGGGCGCCGTGCTGCCGCAACTGGAACGCTGGCGCGCCGTGCAAGAAAACGAGGAGCGCTACGGCGCCGAAGCGCGGGCGCGCTATGGCGATGAGGCTATCGATGCAGCAAACGAAACGTTACTGGATATGGATCCTCAGACATGGAACGACATGAAGGAACTTGAACGCGCTATTCTGGGCCAGCTCTCGATTGCCATGAGCGACGGCGAACCGGATGGAAGCGAGGCTCGCAAGCTTGTCGCGATGCATCGTCGCTGGATTGCTCTCAACTGGGGATGCGAGCCCCAAGACGAGGCGTACTTGGGGCTCGCCCACGGCTATCTTGCCGACCAGCGCTTTGTTGACTACTACGACAAGCCCTGCGGCACCGGCGCCACGGCGTTTCTGGTACAGGCAATCGAGTCGTCGTTGACGCGTGCATAGACCGCGGCGGCTTTGGGTATTTCAATCGAAACCTCAACCGATTGGAGACCTATGGCTACTGATCACGAGCTCGCGCTCTACGTTATGACCGGCTGCCCGTATTGCATAAAGGTCAAGCGTTTCCTGGCCGATAACGGCGTGACCATCCCCGAGCGTAATATCTCGACCGATTCCGATGCCGAGCAGACGCTCATCGCCATCGGCGGAAAACGCCAGGTTCCCTGCTTGTTCATCGACGGCAAGCCGCTCTACGAGTCGAGCGACATCATCGCGTGGGCACAGGAGAACCTACTCTAACACTCGCGTTGCGACCGGCTCGCCCCCACTCATTGGGGACGCACTTAAATGAGTAGTTTCACTCATTGGGGACGTACTTAAATGCGTAGTCGTTAAAGAACGTCCCCAATGACTAACTAGCCGTGGAAGCGGGCTATGGGTGCAAGTGGCTGCTCGCGAAAGACGCGCTCGACGGCGGCGCGGTATTCGTCGACCTTTTTAGTCTTGCGTACGAGTTTGTGAACGGTAGCGGGGTCGGCGAAGGCGCATTTGGCGTAGAACCACCACTCTTTCATGCGAAAAACCGCGTTACCGCCGATCTCGTCCGCATAGGCCGCAAACAGCGTGTCGTGGAAGCGCTGCAGCTCAGCAGCCGTTGCAGCAGGGCCGCCCTTGACCATACGAGCGAGCGCGGGATTCGCGAGCAAGCCACGCCCCAGCATCACATGGCGTGTCCCGGGATAGGCCTCCACCAGCGAATCCATATCCTCAAGATCAAAAATGTCGCCGTTGTAGGCGACCGGAAACGGCGCACGCTCCAGCGTCTCGCCATAGAACTCCTTGCGCGGCGAGCCCGTATAGCGGTCCTTTTGTACGCGCGGATGCACGATCAGTTCTGCCAGCGGCATGCGACAGTACAGGTTGAGCACGCGCTCGTATTCGTCGTCGCTCTCCAGCCCCAGCCTGGTTTTTACCGACACCGGCAACGGCGAGTGTTCGCACACATCGCTCAAGAACGCCTCGAGCTCGTCCAAGTTGCGCAAAAAGCCCGATCCCTTGCCCTTGGCGACAACCGTACCCGAGGGGCAGCCAAGGTTGAGATTGACCTCGCGGTAGCCCATATCGGCAAGCACCTGCGCCGCCCACACAAACTCGTCCGCATTCTTGGACATCAGCTGGGGCACCACGTTAAGTCCCTGGTTGTTGGCAGGATCGACCTCTTTAAACGCCTTGCCGCCAAAGCGATTGCCCACCCGCGGCGGCGGCAAAAACGGCGTGTAATAACAATCGAGCGCGCCGAAGCACTCCGCATGCACGCGACGGAACACATGCCCGGTAATCCCCTCCATAGGAGCCAGCGATAAATACATCAACATCCATTCTCAAATCAATGTGACAAAGGGACTGTCCCTTTGTCACATAATACGCCCACCGAGGGCGGGGGTTCTCTATACTGAGTCACATATGACGGTATCGCGCCAAAGGAGAACGCCGTGACCACGTCGCAGATATCCCTGCTCGCGCTCATCTTGGTTGGGGGCATCGGCATCCTGCTTATCGGAGTGAGCGCGCTCATGAAAGCCGCCGCTCGCAAGAAAGCCAAGGCCTGTACCGCCGTGACCATGGGAACGGTCATCGACCATCGCTTTATGGGCGAAGGCAGGATGTATCCCGTTTTGGAATACGCCGTCGACGGCACGCAATACCGCGCGAAAAAACAATTCCGTGGCATAAAGACCAAAAGCTTGTCGGGACTCCCCATCCGCACGCAAGCCACCGCCTACGAAGACGCCAAGGGCTGGCTGCACGTGCAGACAGGCCCCATCGCCCGCCTAGGCACCCTCGCGGAGCAGCTTTGGCCCCTCGGTAGCCAAATGACCGTGTACTACAACCCCAGCAACCCAGACAAAAGCTATGTCGAACGCCCCATCGTGGGCAACTTTGCCACACTGATGTTTAACATCGCAGGCTTCTTGCTCATCGCGATGAGCATCTTGCTCTATGTTCTTATCCAGCGCTAGCTCAAACTGATGCGCCCCGCACCCCATGCGCCGCAACGACCGCCACGACACCAAGGAGCAGCTATGGCTACACTTTCCGAACAAGAACGCAAGCGCATCCAGCGATACTGCATCTGTCCCAAGGTTGCCGGCGCGGCGCTTGCCATGGCGTTTGTGCTGCCTTTTTTGATCATTCCCTTCGAAATGATTGACGATATCGTCTTCCATCATGAAAGCTTCCAGGAGACGGGCATGATGACCGCCTTGGCGCTCACCGCCGTCGAGCTCGCCATCTTCTGCTACTGCGCGCTCGCGCCGCGCTTTGGCATGCGCGGCAAGCAGTGGAAAGAAATGCAGCACCGACTCGTCGTTGAGCAGGCTGAGAAAGACCGCTCGGCACAAATCGCAGGTGTTATCGGTACGCAGGCCGCCGCGCGCCTGCTCAAGAACAGCGACAACGAGACCGCACGCAACCTGGGCGGCGCGGCAGAAGTCGCCGCTGCCGTAGGCGCCGTCGCCACCGCGGCAGACGTGCTTGCCGAAAGCTTTGCCAACGCAAAGGCCATGGCAGAGGCCTGTGGCGTGCCTATCCCCCGTGCAAAAAAGTGGATCGTCGCGCTTGTGGCACTGCCCCTCGCAATCGTGTGCGGTGCCTATATCCCGCAGCTGGCGCAGGGAAACATCGAGATGCAACAGAACGCCGCGGCCGCGGCCGAGCAGATCGCCATCGCCCGCAAAGCATTAGAGCCCGCATGCGAGTACGTGTCCGCCGATGACCCCTACGAGCGATATCAAGATTACGGCTATCATGTCCGCGGCTATCTGCACGAAGGCGACTCCGACGCCCAGAAGACCTATACGTATCTGGACTTTGACAACAAGGGGACGCTCAAGGAAGTGAGCTACGCGGCAGAGGTCGACCCCAGCGCGAGCCTCGAGGATAACCTTGCCCGCATCGAACGCGAGCTTGACGAGCTTTCCTCTGCCGTTCAAACCGTTGACGTCAAGACGGTGAGCCCCGAGCTCTTGGCACCGCAGAAACTCCCCAAAGAGTTTAGGCAGGCATTTTTGAACGGCTCACTCTACGAGAGAATCTCTATCAGGACGAGTGACGACCTCATCAAAACGTATTACTCGTTTGATACGGATCCCGAGGACGAGTTTGACGAGTACACCCATCCAAGCGTCCGTATTACGCTGATGGGCAAAACGAGCTAGGCGCAAATGTGACAAAGGGACTGTCCCTTTGTCACATTCCATGAAAAAGGGCACCGGCGTTAGCCGATGCCCTAAAGCTGCTGCAGATTAACTCCTACAGCGTATGACTAAGACGAATCGAACTATTCGTCCCAAGAGAGGCTCTTACCAGTCTTCTTTGCCAGCAGCAAGAACAGACCGATGATGACGTTGCATGCAATACAGAAGATGAAAACGCCCTGGAAGGAGCCGACAAGCTCGTATACCTTCATCATGACGGGCATGCCAAAGGCGCCGACGATATAGCCCACGGAGCAGATGAGCGCGAAGATGCGACCAAAGTCACGGGAGCCAAAGACGTCCATCACCAAAACGGTCAGAGCGGTGCCGGCGATGACGTACATGACGTCGTTAACACCGGCAGCAAGAATGCTGAGCGTCGAGTTGCCGCTGCTCATCATGAGCATGACAAAGGAGAGAATCGAGACGGCGAGCCAGCTCAGAATGGCCTTGGTGCTGCCAAACTTATCGCAAGTGGTACCGACGATCGGGTTGAGGAACAGGTCGAACAGCGATGCGGCGGAAACCATGAAGCCACCCACCATGGGGCTAAAGCCGACCTCGGCGGCATAGGTGGGGAACAGCTGGTTCATGCAGCAAGTAAGCTGAACGAGGCAGAGGAAGCCGATGCAGAAAAAGAATGCAGGCGACTTAATAGCGCGTGCGTAGCTAACGCCACGTGCACTATCCTCGGTCGTCTCCTCGGTCTCGGCGACCGTCTCGCCTTCGACATAGCCATAGGGCAGCATGCCCTTGTCCCGGGGCTTATAGCGGATGATCAGGATGGAAGCGGGAAGAATGAGCACGGCGGAGACGCCAGCGAGCACCAGATAACCAGTCCTCCAGCCAGCAGCCTCAATGACAGAGGTGATGACGGGACTCATGATGAGCATGTAAATCGAGTTCACTGCCCAAGCGAGACCAATTGCCAGGCCGCCAGATTTTTTGAACCACTGGTCAATAACATCGGACATGGCGACGCCGGTAGTGAAGGCGAAGCAAACGCCAATCAAAGCACCAGCTGCGATGAACATCCAGACTTCGGTGTAGAAGGCCATGCCTGCGCCAGCGGCGAGCAGAATAAGCTCGACGACGGGGAGCCAAAACTTGCCAACAACCTTGGGGATGAGTTTTCCGACAAACGGAAGAGCCGCTGCAAGACCAATGAGCGTTGCAGTGAAGTAATACGAGAAGATGGAGTAGTCAAATCCGAACTCCTCGCACACGGGCGCGACGAAGGAGCCAGCGATTACGCTATAGGATCCGGTCGTACCGGCAGACATGAGGCCGAGCGCGATCACGAGAACCCATGCGTAAACCTTGCTGCTCTTTAACTTTGCATTTTCCATTGATACAGCTCCTAGAGACCCAGAAGGGCGCACATAACGGCCTTAATGGTGTGCTGACGGTTCTCTGCCTCACGGAAGATGACCGACGCGTTGGCCTCAAAGCACTCGTCCGCAATCTCAAAGCCCTCGGTGATGATTTCACGATGCAGGTCGTTCTTGCACTGGTCGAGCAACATCTTGCCAACGCGGTGATTTGCGTTGTGAACAGAGGGGAGCTCGTGCATGCAGAAGATGTCGGGGTTGTTGGTGCGCTTGCACAGCTCACTGGTGACGCGATAGGGGTACAGGGACTCGGCGTCGCCAAGCCAAGAGTTGTAGTCGTCGGGGTCCAGAACCTCGTCGCCGCACTCGGGGTTGATGTAGCGCCACTCCTCGGTAACGATTACGTCGACACCGTCCAGAGCATCAAGGTCAGAGGTGATGGTGAAGGTCCTGTTAGGCGCGTACTTGGCGTAGCAGGCCTCAACCTCCTCGATCATTTCCTTGCACATCTGGTGACGGAGGTCGTCGGGGCCGATGGCGAGGAAGTCCATGTCGAGCATCGCGCACAGACGGCCATACCACACGGGGGCGCCGGCGCAGTTGCCAACGAAGGCCATCTTCTTGCCACGGCTCGTGCGCAGACCACCCCACTGCTCCTCCATCGTGAGAGCGTCAGCGAGCATCTGGGTCGGGTGATCGCCGAGGGTGAGGGCATTGATGACTGGAATATCGACCAAGTCGGCGACATCATAGAGGAACTGCTCGTCCTTTTGTGCACGATAGACAATGAGATCATACATGCCGTTGAAGACGCGCATGGCATCCTCGATGGTCTCGCAATCGCCCATGTGGGAGTTGGTCAGATAGGTGAAGCCCATGCCCAGGTCGTTGCAAGAGGTCTCAAAGGCGCAACGAGTGCGGGTCGAGCCCCACTCAAAGTTGGCGAGAACGTTCTTGCCGGGGAAGTAGCGCTGGTCGACACCGGACCTTTTCTGGGCCTTGAGGTTCCAGGCAAGATCGATGAGGTAACGGAAATCCTCAGAGGAAAGATCGTGGATGTTGAGGTAGTCGCGACCGCGAAGGCTGTTGTTCATGCCTATTTCCTTTCAATTGTTTGATGGTAAGTGTCGAATGCGCCCCCGAGGGAAACACGGATATCCCTCGGGGACTGTAAATGTGGCGCTTGGATCAGGCAGCGCAAGTTTAAGAACTTGCTAGCAGCTGGCGGCCACGTCCTTGGTCCAGCAGTGCACGCCGCCGCCGGACAGGTTAAGCGCGAGAGAGTCGATCATGATGACCTTGCGATCGGGGAAGCAGCTCTCAAGAACCGCCTTGGCCTGCTCGTCCTTCTCCTTCACGACTTCGCTCATGCCTTCGTGGTAATAACGCTGGCCAAGAACGACGCCGTTGCAGATGAGGAAGTTGCAGTAGCTTGCTGCGGCATAAAAGTGAACGGGGCCTTCGGGCCAAGGGGTGCCATCCATGAACTTGCCGCCCA
The DNA here is from genome assembly GCA_900546105.1 of uncultured Collinsella sp. Taxonomy (GTDB): domain Bacteria; phylum Actinomycetota; class Coriobacteriia; order Coriobacteriales; family Coriobacteriaceae; genus Collinsella. The sequence goes on along the minus strand of URBP01000062.1, from coordinate 380 downwards.
TTTCGTCGATGAAGCCCTTATACAGCTCGTAGTCCTCGTCGCCGGGGGCGATGACAACCTCGATCGGCTCGGCAGTGGGCATGCGGACGATTTCGAAGGGCTTGCCCTCCCAGTCCGTCTCGGCGCGTAGAATCTCGTAGGCGGCGTCGATGCGACGACGCGATTCCGCGCCCGCCTTGCTCGAGGCGGCCTCCTCATCGGATACCTCGGCAAGAAGAATCTTGTTCGGGGTGATAAAGCGGCACATCTCATCGATGTGGGCGGCGAAGCTCATGCCGAAGACAGGAGTTCCATCTTCCTTCTCGTCGAGGATGCCCAGTCGATAGTCGAGATCGGAAGAGCGTCGTGTAGGGAAAGAGTGTAGATCTCGGTGGTCGCCG
>URBP01000061.1 GCA_900546105.1 uncultured Collinsella sp. | reverse complement strand
ACTTTGCAAAGCAACCGGAGTGAAGATAAAGCCTGGCCCGCCCGCGAAGCGCCACAAAGACCGCAGGGACGGGAGCAGCTATACTACTCTCAGTAGTTAAGGGTCGCGGATTCGCCGCGTCACCGCTCTCAACAGGAGGTCTTTGTTTATGGCAGATCAGAAGCCGGTTGTCGGGATCATCATGGGCTCCAAGTCCGATCTGGGCGTTATGGAAGGCTGCACCGCCGAGCTCGAGGCACTGGGCGTGCCCTATGAGCTCGTGATTGCAAGCGCGCACCGTACGCCGGCGAAGGTCCATGAGTGGGCCTCGACTGCTGCCGACCGCGGCATCAAGGTGATTATCGCTGCTGCCGGCAAGGCTGCTCACCTGGGCGGTGTCGTGGCTGCGTTTACACCGCTGCCGGTCATCGGCGTGCCTATGAAGACGAGCGATCTGGGTGGTATGGACTCGCTGCTGTCGATGGTGCAGATGCCTTCGGGCGTGCCCGTTGCCTGTGTGGCCATCAACGGTGCCAAGAACGCTGCCATTTACGCCACGCAGATTCTGGGCGCATGCGACCCCGAGTACCGCAAGGTTATCGAGAAGATGAAGCAGGAGATGGCTGACGCCTAAGCGCTCTGCCAGTCCATTTGCAGCATAAGGAGAGCCATGTCCGACTATCAGGGAAAGCGTTTTTCGGCTTCTCGGATTCCCGATCCAGCCAAGTCGGGAGCAGCCCGTGCGGCACAGCAGGGTCGGACATCCTCTCCTCAGCAGCCGCGCGCGCCACGCCCCGTGACGCCGGCAAAGCATCGCCGTCAGGATACTCCTGCTGCATATCGCCCTTCGTCATACAGTACGGCCAAGAAGTCACCTCGCTCTTCGGCGCATACCGCGCCATCGAGCTATACCGAGCCGCCGCGCAAAAAGCGTCGCTCCGTCATTCCCATTCTGCTTATCATCATTGGCATTGGCCTGATCGTTGCTGCGGCCGCCATCTTTATTAATGCCCAGATTGGCTACAAGCAGGCGAGCGAGTCGTATCAAAAAATCGAAAAGCAATATGTGAGCGACAAGGACGCCAGCGGCGTGCCGATTATCGACTTCAATGCGCTTGCCCAGACAAATCCCGAGGTTGTGGGTTGGATTTACGCGCCCGGCACCAACATCAACTACCCCGTGGTGCAGACCAACAACAACTCCAAGTACCTCAACACGCTGTTCGACGGTACGGCCAATGCGTCGGGTGCCATCTTCTTGGATAGCGATGACACCGCGCCGGGCATGGTGGATCAGCAGACCACGATTTACGGCCATCACATGAACGACGGTTCGATGTTCAACGTGATTTCGAACACGACCGATCAGGCGACGTTCGACAGCATGGAATACGTGTACTACATCACGCGCGATGCGACGTATAAGTTGCGCCCGCTGGCGACCAAGGTGGTCGAGGATACGTATGCCAAGGCGCGCACGCCCAACTTTGAGGGCGATGACGGACTGAAGAATTACCTGTCCGAGATGCTCGACGGTGCCTCTGCCGTGGCGAGCGATGCCACCGACCGTGCCGCTTCGGCAACCAAGGTCGTAACGCTTGTGACCTGTCGCTCGCTGTCATTTAGCAATACGCGCGCAGTCATGGTGCTCACGCCGGTCGAGGAATAAAGTGTCCGGGAGCCCCGTCCCAAAAAGACTGCCCTGGAAATCAAAAGGAGAAATGATGCTTGAGAACGGTAAATCGATGCCTTCGGTTGATGCTTGGCTGCGTGAAGCCAAGGCCGATGTTTCGGCGGCTGATTGTGGGATGTACCTGACACACAACGGCGTGGTGCGTGCGACGCCCAAGGCCGAGGTGCGCGGAGTCGAGACCGATGGCGTGGCGCCTGGACATAAGGTGGGCGGCATGGTGTTTGGCTTCGATGCCGAAAAGGTACAGGCCGCTATCGAGGCAACGCGCGCGATGCCGGGTATCGGCTATGTGCGCGTGTGGCTGGCGAGCGGCGAGCTCGCCGTAGGCGACGACATCATGCTCGTGCTCATTGGCGGGGACATTCGCCCGCATGTGGTCGATGCGCTGCAGGCGCTCGTCGGTACCATTAAAAATGAGTGTGTGAGCGAGGTCGAGCGCGAGGCGTAAGGCCGGCAGCAACACTCGCCAACAAAAAGCCCGCTGGCAGTTCAATCAGTCTGCCAGCGGGCTTTTCTGTGCGTTGGAAAATCTCGGCATTGCGTGGCACTACACGCGCGTCGCATCCTTGGGGCTCATGGTCATGCTCTGGAAGCGGTTTTCCATGTAGTCGTTATCGAAATACTTGCCGTAGAACTGCGCGACGGGAATATCCGGCTCCGTGCCGTTGACGCGCTGGTACCAGTAGTCGAGCGACTGCAGCGTCATGACGCCGTCGACCAGCATAATGACGGTAAAGATGACGGTAGCCGAGTAGCGACTCTTCCACGGAATCATGTTGATGAGCTTGAGCAGCCTCGGCAGCAGCAGCTTGATCCAGATAAGGCCACCCAGGCCCCACAGGCAGGCAAAGCCCGTGCAGGTGCGTCCGCCCGTAAGGACGGCGAGTGGGTCGGGCATGCCGAACAGCTTCATGTGCGAGTAGCTCCACGAGACCACGCCAAATGAGGTCTGCATAAACCAGCCCACGAACACCTCGAAGCTCGCGCCGAGCACAGCGCTTACCAGGAAAATGATGATGGGATTCTTTTTATAGAAGCGGTTGAGCACCATGGTCATGAGTACGGCACCAAAGCCATAGATGGGGCTGAAGGGACCAAACAGCATGCCGGCGCGGTCCTGGTAGACGCCTGGGTCGTCGACCGTCATATGCCAGATGTCCTCGGCGATCAGGCCGAGCACGCAGCAGACGAGGAATACCCAGAACAGGTTGAAGTAGTTGAGCTTGATGTAGCCCTCGCCGGTTTCATCGCGGCCGAGCATGCCCTCGGCGGCGGCGTCGCGGTCGAGCATCTCCTGCAGGCGGCGCTGCAGTTCGCGCTCTTGGCGAAGCGTAGGATCGACGGTGGCTGAAAGCGCGATGAGGATACCGAGCTGAATAGCGGGACGAAGCAAGAAGAGCCCGATACCTTGGAGCATCACGTCGACCAAAAGCTCGACGACGGTGAATGCAATAAGGATGTAGGACAGGCGGGCGGCGTTGCGGCGCTGGTTTTTGATAAGGTCCAGGCCAAAGATGATCAGGATGACGGCACTTGCCGCAGAGAGCATGATGCCGGCGACGATGAGTCCAACCGCGACGAGTGTGTTGTCGCCGAGCTTGGCAGCGGCGTTGCCGTTAATGAGCGCGGTGATGACCTGCCACATAAAGGCGGCGACCGACGGGAGTGTGCCCACGCCGGACAGGATGCACAGGACGGCGTACACCTTAATGATGAGGGGAATCTTCTTGACCTCCGTGGCGCTGGGGACGCTGGGGTCGAGTTCGTTTCGATCCATACAGAACCTTTCTCGCTTTGTCCTAGATTACAAGGATACGCCGCCGACCTGCCAAAAGACAGGACGAACGTCCCAATTGCAACTTTGTAATCCCCAACGGTGAGCGCGGCGGCCATCTGGGGGCGCGGGCGCTTGCACTGGACAGACCGATAAAATGTTTGGCCGCAAAACGGATTATTAGCTCGGTGGGCTTTTAAAAAGCGCTGCTCATGCGCTGGGGAGCGCGTCGCGCCGTGCGTATAATAAGGCGGGTAACGCCAAAATACGAGGCTCTGAGGGGATGCCATGTCTCAAGAAACCATCCGCGCGGCCGAGCGTGCCGCGGGACAGGTGAACGCCATGTCGACGTATGATCCGGACTCCGACCAGCTGCATGAGGAATGCGGCGTTTTTGGTGTCTGGGCGCCCGATCGCGACGTGGCTCGACTGACGTACTTTGGCCTGCGTGCACTGCAGCACCGTGGCCAAGAATCGGCGGGAATCGCTGTTGGTGACGGCGGTACGGTTATGGTCCGCAAGGATCTGGGCCTGCTCGACCGCGTGTTCTCCAATGCCGACTTGTCGACGCTCTCCGGTCAGCTGGCCGTGGGCCATGTGCGCTACGGCACCGCCGGCGCCAAGAGCTGGGAAGCCTCTCAGCCGCACCTCTCTACCATCAATAGCGTCATTATCGCGCTCGCGCACAACGGCACCCTCGTCAACACCGACGAGCTGCGCCGCCAGCTGATCGAGCTGGGCGTGCCGTTCCTCTCCAACTCGGATTCCGAGGTCGCGACCAAACTCATCGGCTACTTTACCCAACGTACGGGCCATCTGCGCGAGGGCATTCGCAAGACCATGGAGCTCGTGCGCGGCGGCTACGCCATGACGCTCATCAACGAGCAGGCGCTCTACGCATTCCGCGATCCGCACGGCATTCGCCCGCTCGTGCTGGGCAAGCTGGTGGACGAGGGCCTGGACCAGGCCGATGCCGCATCCGTTTCGCAGCTGCCGTCGCAGGACGGCGCCGCGACGGTCGACGCCACCACCCATGTCACCCGCGCCGGCGGCTGGGTCGTCGCCTCCGAGACTTGTGCGCTCGACATTGTGGGCGCCGAGTACGTCCGCGACGTCCGTCCCGGTGAGATTTTGCGCATCAGCGCCGAGGGCTTGGTGTCCGAGCAGGGCGTGCCTGCCGCCGAAGAGCCTGCTAACTGCATCTTTGAGCAGGTCTACTTCGCTCGCCCCGATTCCATCATGAACGGCAAGAGCGTCTACGCCTGCCGTTATGACATGGGTCGTCAGCTGGCACACGAGGAGCCCGTCGAGGCCGACCTGGTCATCGGCGTGCCCGACTCCGGCCTGCCGCCTGCGGAGGGCTATTCGCACGAGAGCGGCATTCCCTTTGGCGAGGGCCTCATCAAGAATCGCTATGTGGGCCGTACGTTTATCGAGCCTACGCAGGAGCTGCGTGCCATGGGCGTGCGTATGAAGCTCAACCCGCTGCGCGACAACATCGAGGGCAAGCGCCTGGTCGTCATTGACGACTCCATCGTGCGCGGCACCACCATGGTGCAGCTCGTCAAGATGCTGCGCAACGCCGGCGCCAAGGAGATTCATATCCGCATCAACTCGCCCGAGGTCATCTGGCCGTGCTTCTACGGCATCGATACCGACGTGCAGTCGCAGCTTATCAGCGCCAACAAGACGGTCGACGAGATTTGCGAGTATATCGGCGCCGATTCGCTGGCCTTCCTTTCGGTCGAGGGCCTGCTTAAGGTCATGCCCAAGGGCGGTTACTGCGATGCGTGCTTTACCGGACGCTACCCCGTGGCGATTCCCGAGAGCTTTGTCCGCGACAAGTTCATGGAGGGCTTTAAGCCCCGCAACCTGGACAAGCCGCTTCACTTTGACGACGACGCCGTGGTCGAGAAATACGACGACCGCAGCTGGGAAGAGGAGCACGGCGAGGCCTAAAACCTGCCATTTAGGGACGGGTTTATTTTGGTAGGTTTTACCTGCTGTTTTGTTGATATGACGGCGCGTGCTGTTATGGCGCGCCGAAATGAACGCAACTATGAGCACCGTTTGGCGCCCACGCGTCGGACGGTAATGGGAGAGGAAGGCTCAGATGAGCGACAGCAAGCATGTGACGTACGAGGACGCCGGCGTCGATACCGCCGAGGGCGGCCGCGCCGTCGACGCTATTAAGCAGATGGTCAAGGACACCAACCGCCCCGAGGTCATCGGCGGCATCGGTGGCTTTGGCGGCCTGTTCTCGGCCGCCGCGCTTAAGGATATGGAAGACCCGATCCTGATCAGCGGCACCGACGGCGTGGGCACCAAGCTCGTGCTCGCCCAGATCATGGACCGTCACGAGACGGTGGGCCAGGACTTGGTCGCCATGTGCGTCAACGACATTTTGGCTTCGGGCGCCGAGCCGCTGTTCTTCCTGGATTACGTTGCCATCGGTCACATTGAGGCCGAGCACATGGCAAAGATCATCAAGGGTGTGGCCGACGGCTGCAAGCTCGCGGGCTGCGCGCTCGTGGGCGGCGAGATGGCCGAGCACCCCGGCGTCATGGCTCCCGCCGACTACGACCTCGCCGGCTTTACCGTGGGCGTCGTCGACCGTCCCAAGATGCTCGACCCCGCAAACGTCCGCCCCGGCGACGTGATTCTGGGCCTGCCTTCCACCGGCGTGCACTCCAACGGCTACTCGCTCGTGCGCAAGGTCATCGGCGTCGACGGCATTAAGCCGGGCACGCCCGAGGCCGCCGCTAAGGCCGAGGAACTGAGCCGTCCGCTCGAGGAGCTCGGCGGTGCTTCGCTGGCCGACGCTCTGCTGGCCCCTACGCGCATCTACGTCAAGCCGATTCTGGAGCTGCTGCGCGGTGGCGCTAACGTGCACGCCATCGCCCACATCACCGGCGGCGGCATCACCGAGAACCTCAACCGCGCGCTAGCCGACGACGTCGACGCTGTGGTCACCCGCAACGGCGCCGAGATGGGCTGGGATGTTCCGCCCGTCATCACCTACGTGTCGCGCCAGGCCGAGCTTGCGCCCAACGAGGCGTGCAAGACCTTCAACATGGGCGTTGGCCTGTGCCTGATTGTTGCCCCCGAGGACGAGGCCGCAGTGACCGAGGCTCTGGTCGCGCTGGGCGAGAAGCCGTTCCGCGTGGGCGAGTGCGTCGAGGGTTCCGGTAAGGTCGTGTACTCCGATGAGCGCTAACGAGCAGATGGCTGCTACCGAGGGCCTGGGCTTTGTGCCCTACACCCGTCCGACCGGCACCGATACGGCCGAGCCGCTTAAGATTGGTGTGCTCATCAGCGGTTCGGGTACCAACCTGCAGGCGCTGATCGACCTGATCGCCGCCGGCAAGCTCAACGCCGCGATTGAACTTGTGGTGTCGAGCCGTCCTTCGGCCAAGGGCCTGCAGCGTGCCGAGCGTGCGGGTATTCAGACGCTGACCCTTTCCAAGGATGTCTATGCCGACCCTATCGCCGCCGACGAGATTATCGCGCACGAGCTGCTCGAGCGCGGCTGCGAGTACGTGGTCATGGCCGGCTATATGCGCATGGTGCACACGCCGCTGCTGGCAGCGTTCCCCAATCGCGTGGTCAACCTACACCCGGCGCTGCTGCCGAGCTTTACCGGCGCCCATGCGATCGACGATGCGTTTGCTCGCGGTGTCAAGGTGACCGGCGTGACCGTGCACTTTGCCAACGAGATCTACGACAACGGCCCCATCATTGCCCAGCGTGCGCTGGCTGTTGAGGAAGGCTGGGACGTCGACACGCTTGAGGAGCACATCCACGCGATTGAGCACGTGCTGTATCCCGAGGTCGTGCAAATGCTCGCCGACGGTCGCGTTCACGTGCTGGAGAGCGGCAAGGTCGCCGTGGATCCTGCGAAATAATGACTCGCTGTAAAGGCGGTTGGGCGTAGCGAATACGTCTAACCGCCTTTTTTATTGCGCTATGTGTCGCCTGGCTTAGTTGAATTGAGTAGTTAGCTCTTCTTGCCTGTCAATTACAACAATCGCCTCTTGTGTGGAGAACGAAGCTTTCCGCCTTGAGATTAACTGGGAAAACGACCGGAAAGTTTGGCCTTCTGCTTCTAATTAGGCATAATTCTATTTATCATCTATTTAACATCTTGTTATCAAAATGGGTGCAAGGAGGCAGGCTCAATGGGTGAAGCAGATGGCATGGAGCTGATTTATTCACTTATCGGCTATCCCGATGAAACCGAGTGGCTTGAGTTTAAAGAGGGTAATAGCGACCCCGTTAGAACGGGTCGTGACATCTCGGCGCTTGCCAACGCTGCCGCTTACTGCGGCCGTGCATATGCCTATAAGATTTGGGGCGTGAGCGACGATACTCATGAGCTTGTGGGCACCCAGTTCAACCCATATCACGCAAAGGGTAAGGGCAACCAAGAGCTTTTGATGTGGCTCAAGCTTGCGCTCTCAAACAATGCGAATTACGAGTTTGCGGTTATTGATCGTGAGACAAAGCGCTTTGTGGTGCTGAAGGTGCACGCCGCGAACGCTCAGCCGGTCTATTTTGATAAGACCGCCTACATCCGAGAGGGATCTTCGACGGCAGAACTGCTTCCTGGTAGTGCGCGAGAGGCGGAGCTGTGGCGACGCTTGCAGGCGGGGAACGCGGAGCTCGCTGTAGTTGAGAGCGATCTGACGCCTCAAGAGGTCGCCGAGATTCTGGATATTGATGCATATTTTGAACTGTGCAGATTGAGGAGACCCGTCGATCTGGACGGAGTAATTCTTACTCTCTGTGAGCAAGAGCTGATTCATCGCCAAGACAACGGCCGTTATAGCATGACGCGCTTGGGGGTGCTTCTGGTGGGAAAGAGGCTCTCTCGCTATCCGGAGCTCAGAAAACGCATGCTGCGAATTGTGCGATATGCGGGAAAAGGCAGCTTTGACATTATTGGTGATACTGAAATCGATAAGGGTTACGCTTTAGCGCTCCCGCAGGCTGAGCAACTGATCATGTCGATGATTCCGGCTGTTGAGACGTTGGATGGCGCATTTCGACGCATCCAGACGGCTTACCCCCAAAGGGCGATTCGCGAACTGCTATCAAATGCCGTGATCCATCAAGACATTGCTGACAATACGGCGGGGCCTCTTGTTGCGATTTACGACAATCGCATCGAGTTTTCTAATCCCGGGACAACGCTTATTCCGGCAGAACGCGTGCTCAACGCGCAGCCGAAAACGCGCAATTCGATGATGGCGTCCCTCATGCGCCAAATGGATCTTTGCGAAGAAGGCGGTACGGGCTGGGATTTAATCGTAGATTCGCTCGAAAAAGCCGGCATGCCTTCACCGGTTATCAAGAGTGAGGGCGGGCTGGGAACACTCGTGACGCTCTATTGCGATTGCCCATATACTCGAATGAAAAAAAGCGAACGAAAAAATGCTGTGTACTGGCATGCTTGTCTTTTGTACGCCCAAGGCGAGTCGATGAGCAATCAGTCACTGCGAGAGCGTTTTGGACTTTCCGATGAAAAGAAAAACACGGTGGCGATGTCTCGTTTAATCAGAGAGTGCCTGGAAGAGACATTGATAAAGGAAGAGGACGAGGATGCGGGCGCCAAATATCGAAGGTATATTCCGTATTGGGCCTAAAGGGCAGAAGTGGGAAAATGAGACAGCTTGTGTTTGTTAATGACGAAGCGCTGTTGTGACTTAACTATCGGAAAAGCTGAGGGGGCATATGGAATCACATGTGCCCCCTCAGCTTTTATTGCCTTTTTGATTTTGGACTCTGGATAACGTGACGGGTGTCATTTCCATCCCAAGAATTCCGATAGGGCCTCGTCCGTGTGTGGACGGGGTCCTTTTGCGTGGCCTTTCATGTTTGCTATACTGCTAGCAGGTAGAGAGGAGCCGCTATGGGTACAGCAACGGTGCAGCTCAACACACGAATCGATCCTATGCTCAAAGCTGGTGGCGATGCGGTCCTAACTCGCAATGGATTGGGGCCGAGCGATGCCATTCGTGCGCTTTGGGCCTATCTCGTCGAACATCAAACGCTGCCGGGATTTATGGTGGCGGATAAGCGCGAGGCGCCCCGTGCGGAGAGCCTGGCCGAGCAGGGGTGTGGCCTAGCTTTTTCCTCGTTGGGGCTAAGCGCTTCGGATTTTGCGCCAGCTGGATCATCTGCGGAAGACTGGGATGCCGTACGAGATGATATGTATGACGCGATGATTGCCGACATCGAGGCGAATTGCCGATGATTGAGGCAAAGCATCTCTTGGTAGATACGAACGTTTGGCTCGATTATTACCTGCAAGAGGGGGCATTCGACGAAGCGAAGAGATTGGTTGAACTGGCCGAGGCGGGAAAGATCGACCTTCTGTATGCGCCCACGACGGCAAAGGATGTGTTCTACATTTTGCCTCGGCGTCTAGCCCGGCGGAATGCGAATGGGATTAACGTGTCATTTGCCTCGGCGTCATGGGCCTGCATCGAGCACATGATGCAGGTGGCAACCGCCTCTCCGCTTTCGTTGGCAGAGTGCGAGATGGCGCGCATGCTTGGCAAGCGCATGCCGGATCTTGAAGACAACCTCATCATCGCTTCGGGCGAGACGGCAGATGTTGACTACGTGGTCACGAGCGACCGGCGCATGTTGGAGGCGATGCCCGAGGTTTGCCTGACGCCCGCGCGTGCACTCGAGATGATCGGGATCCTCGACTAACCTTGTCTGTCTGGTTTCGCTATCATATGGGGCAATGTGAACCCCATGCAACTTTGGAGGACGGTATGGCGGATAACGCCGAGGCGCTTTTCTCGCCTGAGCTGGTGTTTTTTGATTGGGAGTGCGCGACGCCGGATGAGGTGTTTGCGCGGCTCGAGGGTGAGCTTGCCCCGCGCGGCTACATTGCCGAGGGTTGGCTCAACGCCGTCCGCACGCGCGAGGACGCCTATCCCACGGGTCTCGCTATGCCGGCGGCAAACATCGCCATTCCGCATACCGATCCGGGATTTGTGGCCAAGCCCTATATCGCAGTGGTAAAGCCCGCCGCACCTGTGACGTTCAACGCGATGGCGGGCATGGGCGCCCCGGTGCCGGCGCGGATCGTCATCAACCTGGGCATTGCCGAGCCGGGCGGCCAGGTCGAGGCCCTGCAAGCGCTTATGAATGTCTTTATGGATGCCGACGCTGCAGCCGATGTACTCGGCCAGACCACGCCGCAGGGCATGGTCGACGCCATCCGCCGCCACTTCTAAAGCGGCACTCGGTGACGTTCCTTTTCTGCCGGCAGGTAGGGACAGTCCCCATCTGCCGGCAGAAAAGGAGCGTCCCTAGCTGCCAACTGCCAGACCTGTCCCCTTTGCACCAAAATGGTGCAGATTAACCTGTCCCCTTTGCACCAGGTGTGCCGCGGGGGGCGCGTTGTGACACAATGGCGTTTGTTCGATCCGTGATGCGAAAGGCCAACTATGGCAAACAAGAAAAAGAACCCCGAGGCCGCGCCGACGCCCGAGCAGCAGACTCGCGCTGCCTCCAGCTCTCGTAAGAAGCAGCGCAAGACGTACGTGTCTAAGACCGTCAAGATTGTCCTGGTGGTCATCGGCGTGCTGGCGATGCTGCTCTCCGTCTCGGCCATGGCGTGCTCCGGCCTGATGTCGCAGACCGAAAGCACAAGCTCGGGCTATAAGCTCACTGGTGGCGTGGCTGCTACCATCAATGGCACCAACCTCACCGAGGACACCGTGACCAAGCAGATCATGAGCATGCGCACGTCCTACGGCTACACCAAGGACAAGGACTGGGCACAGTACCTGGTCGACAACGACCTCACGCCCAAGAAGTACCGCAAGCAGCTCATCGACTCTTACACGCAGCAGATTCTGCTTCAGCAGGCGCAGAAGGAAAACGGCGTGACGGTGTCGGACAAGGAGGTCGAGAAGGCTTGGAAGGACGCGTGCAAGAGCGCGGGCGGCGCCAAGACCTTTAAGAAGACGCTTAAGACCTACGGCTACACCGAGGACACCTACAAGGATTCGCTCAAGGAGAGTCTGGCGCAGCAGAAGCTCAAGGATGCCGTGGCACCCACCAGCAAGCCCAAGGACAGCGAGATTGTCGATTACATCAATGAGAACCTGTCCAACTACAACGATGCTCGCCGCTCGTCGAACATCTTGATCAAGGTCGATTCCGACGCATCTGACGAGGACAAGGCTGCCGCCAAGGCCAAGGCGCAGGAGTGCCTGGACAAGATCAACTCTGGCGAGCTGAGCTTTGAGGACGCCGTGGAGCAGTACTCCGACGATACCGGCTCCAAGGACAAGAAGGGCGATGTGGGCTGGGACAAGCTCACCACCTTCGTCGACAGTTACCAGGCGGCGCTCGAGGGGCTCAACAAGGGCGATGTGAGCGACGTGGTCGAGTCGACGTACGGCTATCACATTATCAAGTGCACCGACTACTTCCATGTCGATAGCCAGGTCGATGACATTAAGCAGGTGCCCAAGGCCATCAAGAAGTACGTCTCCAACGTGGTGAAGACGCAGGCGGCCAGCACTGCATATAGCGAGTGGCTGGAGCAGTACAAGAAGGATGCCGACATTACCGTTAACCCCATGCCCAAGGACGTGCCCTATAACGTGAGCCTGAAGGGCGTCACCAAGAGTTCGACCGACGATTCGTCGACGACCGAGTAATCATGGGACGGTGCTCGTGTGAGTGCCGCCCGCACTATTGAGGAGGATTTGCAGATGACCAACGAAGAGCTGCAGAAGGAAATGATTGCGGCCATGAAGGCCAAGGACAAGGTTCGCCTGTCTATCATTCGCCAGGTCAAGGCCGAAGTGAAGAACATCGAGGTCAACGAGCGTCGCGATGTGACCGAGGAAGACGTCAACAGCATGATCAAGCGTCTGATTAAGCAGACGAGCGAGACGCTGGAGATGTCCATCAAGGCCGGTACCGACCAGGAGCGTACCGACAACCTGACCGAGCAGGTCAAGATTCTGGAGAGCCTGCTGCCCGCGCAGGTTTCGGGCGAGGAGCTCGAGGCCCTGATCGAGCAGGTTATCGCCGAGCTGGGCGCTACGTCCAAGAAGCAGATGGGCCAGGTCATGGGCGCGCTCGGCAAGGCCACCGGCGGCAACTTCGATAAGCCTGCGGCGGCAAAGATCGTCGGCGCAAAGCTTGCGTAATATGTTATGCGGTTTTACCAAACCGCGTAACGACTCGACGCTGCAAACCCGTACACGCGGCAATCTGACGTTCAATTTCAAGGGCGCGACCATAAGGTCTGCGCCCTTTCATTTCACGTCATCTTGCTCGCGTGTACGGGTTTTCGCTGACTTTTGCTCAACAAGGGCGGTTGTATTATTTTCGGGTCTTGAGGGGCGTGGCCATTGCGGTCGCGCCCCTTTTGGGCACTCATT
>URBP01000060.1 GCA_900546105.1 uncultured Collinsella sp. | reverse complement strand
CCGTCATTTGAGCCAAGGTGCCGTGAAATGAAAAGGCGCTGACCTTCTGGTCGCGCCTTTGAAATTGAACGGCAGATTGGCCAAATGCCGGGCGCGCAGCGTCGAGCCGTTACGCCGTTCGGTAGAACGGCGTAACTAGTAGTCCAGCTTCCACATGTAGCGGCGCGTCATGTAGTCCTTGTGGGTAACGGCAGAGAGTGCACGCATGTACACGTTGTTGAGGATCGGGGCAAAGATCAGGTGGTTGAAGTACTCGCTCACGCTGTCCTTGATGTCGTTGAGGCCGAGCTCCTTGGCGTCGAGCTGATAGACGCGCTCGCCACCGTACTGGTTGACAAAGCGGATGCCGCGCTCGTCGTTGCAGCGGCTGCGGCCGACGCTGATGAGCTGGAACAGCGAGGTGCGCTTGTCCAGGATCTCGAAGGGGCCGTGGAAGAAGTCGCAGGTGTTGATGGTGCAGGAGTCGATCTGCAGCATCTCCTGCACATTGCAGATGCTAAAGACGTAGGCGGCACCAAAGAGCGGGCCCTGAGCCATGACGTTGATGCAGGGCTTGTCGGCGTTCTGCTCGGCCCACTTGGCAGCGAGCGGACGGGTGTACTCGACGGCCTTGCGATAGATGGGGTCGACCAGGTCGAAAGCGGCCATAGCGGTCTCGTACTCGGCATAGCCCTCGGTCTGCTGCGTGAGCTCCATGGCGATCATGGTCACGACGGCGGAGTTGGTACGGCCCATGCAGGACTCGTCAACGGCCAGGCTGTCATACTGGATCTTGTAGTCGCAGACCTCGGTGAGGCCGGACTCGTCAACATAGATGGCGATGGTGCTGGCGCCGTGGTCCTTGGCGACCTGGGCGGCGACGATGGTCTCCTTGGTGCCGCGCATGGACACGACGACGGCCAGGGTGTTCTCGTTGACGTAGGCCGGGGTGGCATGCACGAACTCGTTGCTGGTGTAACTGGAGCTCACGACCTGCGTGGCCTCGTGCTCCATAAAGTACTGGGCAGGATAGTTGCCGCCGTTGGATCCGCCGGCGCCAATCCACACGACGCGCTTGATGCCGCCCTTGTCTGCCCTGTCAGCCAAAACCTGGGAGACGACGTCCTTAACCTGTTCCTGAGTAGTCATCGTGCATCAGCCTTTCTTCTCGTTTGATGCTCTCGATGGCATACAAGTTACATACACGTTTTGGTTATGTCGACTAGTTGTATGCTATATTTGTCTTAGAAATTTTGCTGGTAAAGTTTTCGGCAAGCCATTACCAGCGGTTTTGTTGTCATGTTGGATACATGCTTGGTTCAGTAAGCATACAAGTTAGATACAGGTTGTTCGCATGAGCACTTCGTCAAAAAAGAACTTGACCCAATACGAGCGTCTGGCGGCAACGCTGCGTGACCGCATCGCCGCCGGCACCTACGCACGCGGAGACAAGCTGCCGTCCGAGATGGAGCTCATGGACGAATCGGGGCTGTCGCGCAGCACCGTGCGCCACGCGCTTAAGGTGTTAGTTGACGAGGGCCTGGTGCGCACCGAGCGCGGACGTGGCACCTTTGTGGCCGACACGCCCGCGCTCCACGAGAACAACCTGGTGTTTTCGAGCTATACCAAGCAGGTCGAAGGCCAGGGCATGAAGCCCACCACGCGCACGGTGGACTCGGGCTTTACCAAGGCGGCCGGCAGCATAGCTAAGTTCTTTGACGCCGCCGCGGGCAGCAAGCTCGTCAAACTTGTCCGCCTGCGCTACCTGGACGACGCGCCGCTGTGCCTGGAGACCACCTATCTGCCGCCAAGCTTTGGGTCGCTCATCGATCGCGATATCAACGGTTCGCTCTACGCCACGCTGCGCCAGGAGTTCCATCGTACGCCGGCGCAGGGGCATAAGACCTTTGAGGTGTGCTATGCCTCGCAAAACGAGGCGTTTTTGCTCAACGTCGAGCGCGGGCAGGCGCTGATCCTAATCACCGACTACGTCTACGACACCGACGGCCGCCCGCTCCATATCTCCAAGCGCATCCAGCGCACCGACCGCGCCAAATACACCGAGCCCATCGGCTAACCACCACAATGGGGATAGGCACCTTTGTGGTGGTTTTAGGCGAGGAGGTCGGGGAACCAGGTTGGTTTGGGCTGGTTGGGGGTGCGCTCGGCCAGGACCAGCTCCATCCAGCACATGTCGTACCAGCGGCCGAACTTTTGGGCACAGCGGTCGAAAGCACCCACCAAGCGATATCCCATATGGGCATGGAAGTCCTGGCTGTTGTGCGTTAGATACTCGTCGTCCTTGTCGTGCGGCACGGCGATGAGCGCGCACATGTTGGTGATGCCCATCGCGATCAGGCACTGCTTGAGCGCATCGTGCAGCTTGCGGCCCAGCCCGCCGTGGCGCACGTCGCGTGCCAGGTAAATCGACGTCTCGACCGACCAGTCGTATGCCTCGCGGCTGTTGAGCGGACTCGCATAGGCATAGCCTACCGGACGCCCGTCCAGCTCCATCACCAGATACGGATAGCGCTTGAGCGTACGCTCGATGCGCCCGGCGAACTCCTCAACGCTCGGCACCTCGTATTCGCAGGTAATCGCCGTCTGGCGCACATACGGCTCATAGATGGCAAGCAACGCCGGCGCGTCTTCGGGCGTCGCCAGGCGAATCGCCGGCTCGGACATCTCGGTCATACAACCCTTCTCTCTCAAAAACAAAGGCCGCCTTGCGCCAAACCCAGCGCAAGGCGGCCCCTCGTCATTACATCAGGCTACAGGACAGCCGCCAGCGCGTCGATGTCCTCCTGCGTCGTGGCCCAGCTGGTGCAAAAGCGCACCACCGTGTGGGTATCGTCGTACTTTTCCCAGTACTCGATCGCCGCATGCTCGCGAATGCGGGCCATGTCCTCGTTGGGCAAAATCACGAACTGCTGGTTTGTGGGCGTCTCCAAAAAGAACTGGTAGCCGCGCTCGTGCAGCACACGACGCAGCGCCTGGGCCGTCTGAATCGCCTGTCGACCAATCTCAAAATACAGGCCATCGGTAAAGAGCGCCTCAAACTGCACGCCCGTCAGGCGGCCCTTGGCCAACAGCGCGCCGTGCTGCTTAATACGCGGAATGGGATGCGCCGGAGCGTGCATGCCGCAGAACACCACAGCCTCGCCGCAAAGCGCGCCGCACTTGGTGCCGCCGATGTAGAACACGTCGCACAGCTGCGCCAGCTCGGGCAGGGTAATGTCGCACTCATCGGCTGCCAGCGCATAGGCCAGGCGGGCGCCATCCACAAACAGCGGAATCTCGCGCTTCTGGCACACCACATAAATCTCGGCCAGCTCGGCCTTGGAGTACAGCGTGCCGTACTCGGTCGACAGGCTCACGTACACGGCGCCCGGAAACACCATGTGCTCGCAGCTCTCGTTTTCGTAGAACACCTGGATATAGTTTTCGAGATCCTCGGCGTGCATCTTGCCCTCGTAGCCGGGAATGGTGAGCACCTTGTGGCCGCCAAACTCGATGGCGCCCGCCTCGTGGCAGGCAACGTGGCCGGTCTCGGCGGCAACCACGCCCTCGTACGGCGCGAGCAGCATGTCAATCACCGTCGCGTTGGTCTGCGTGCCGCCCACCAGCAAAAATACGTCGGCATCGGGAGCCTGACAGGCCTCGCGGATCAGCTGCTTGGCGCGCTCGGTATGCGCATCGGTGCCGTAGCCGGGCTGCGGCTCCATGTTGGTGTCGACGAGCGCCTGCAGTACCGCCGGGTGTGCGCCGTGGGAATAGTCGTTGTTGAACGCGAGCATGGCAATCCTCTCTTACCAGGTATCGTCCAGATGATTCAAACGGGGCTATTGTACGCCGTGAGGATAGGCAACGCGCGCGGCAAGGCACTCAAGTGCCAACACCAGGGCAAAGCCGCAGCTCACGTCAGTCAAAAAGTGTGCACCGATCACGATACGGCCAAAGGCGACGAGCGCCGCGACGGCCGCCGCCACCCAAAAGACCACGCGACGACGCGAAGGCTTTTCCGTAAAGGCCGCCGCGGGAAGCCCCGCAAGCATAAGGCCGATTGCCGCATGCGCGGTGTGCCCGCTCGCGAACGACTTAAAGCCGTCCTTGATTACGCCGGCCGCAATATAGCTCCACTTGTCGGGGTTGCCGATTACCCACCACGGCTGAAAATTGAGCCCCGGCGTGACCTCGATCACGCGCATGCGCGGGCGCGACCACAGCGGCTTGACAACCACGTTGAGGATGATGGCCTGAGCGACCCACACGGCAAGCACCATCAGCGCCCAGCGCGCGAGCTCGTCGGAGTCGGTGTCGCGCGTGAGGCGATAGACGACAAGGTTGGCAGCGATGACCAGCACAAACGTCAGCACCAACTGGACAGCGATGAGTTTGCCGCCAACCTTCAGGGACGAGACGATCTCGTAGCCGGCCAGGCCAACGTTGACGAGGATGCCGAGCACGGCGAGCCATTTGCTCCCCCTGGAGTCGGGACGCACCGCGCGCACGAGCATAACGCCCGCGACGCTCGCCGTCAGCTCAAACGGCAGCTCGCCGGCGGCCTCGATAAAGCGGCCGTACATGCTGCCGATGTTGAACAGCGCGCTCGAGATCTGATAATCGAAAAAGCTGCCCACGCCCAGACAAAGGCACAGGACAACCGCAATGGCAGCGGCGTCTTTCTTGTAGATGTACCCGAACATGCTTTCCTTTCCATCGGGCGAAGGGTCGACCCGCAACGTGGCGGGACAAAGCTATCAGTAGTTTTGTCCCAGGGTCGCTTGCGTTGACAGGCTCGATGCGACTATCGCACCTGGGACAAAAACTACTGATAACTTTGTCCCACCGACTTACTTGTTAGTCATCGTCAGTAGCACCCAGCTGCTGCAGCAGCATGAGCGCCGCGGCCACGGGGCCGGTGCCGTCGTTGGCGTCGAGACCGCGGCCCAGGCCGCTGCCCGCACCGGCGCCCGCCTTGTAAGGCACCGACAGCTTGCGGCTCTTGGGGAAGTTCACCGCGCCATAGCGATTCTTGAACTCAAAGGCCACCTTCTTGGGCACGTCGACGCCCAAAAACGTGATGCGCCCGCCGCTGAGCGTGACGCTCTCGAGCCCCAAGCGCTCGCCGCGGATACGGATACGCGCGCGGTTGAACAGATTGAGTCCCGCCAACGGCAGCTCGCCATGCGCGGCCTCGGTCTCTTCCTGTACCTCGTCGATGCTCTCCAGGTCCTCGGCCGCCGCGAGCTTGCGGTACACGAGCACGCGCTGGTCCACCGCCGGCAGGTACTCCTCGGACAAGAAGTAATCGGCCGGCAGGTTAATGCCCACGCTCGCCGCCTCCACGCCGGCATCGTCGTCACCGCGCGCCTCGGCCACGGCCTGACCCAGCATCTGCGTAAACAGGTCAAAGCCCACGCTCGATAGGTTACCGTGCTGTTCGGCACCCATGAGCGAGCCGGCGCCGCGAATCTCCAGGTCGCGCATGGCGATGCGCATGCCGCTGCCCAGGTCCTGGAACTCGGAAAGTGCAGTCAGGCGCGCCGTTGCCTCCTCGGTGAGCGGCAGCTCGCCCGGGAACATAAAGTATGCGTAGGCCTGCGTGGCCGAGCGGCCCACACGGCCCTTGAGCTGGTAGAGCTGTGCTAGGCCCAGGCGCTGCGAGTCCTCGATGATGAGCGTGTTGGCGCACGCGTTGTCGATACCGCTCTCCACGATGGTCGTGGCAATGAGCACGTCGATCTTTTTGGTCGCAAACTCGATCATCACGTCCTCGACCTCGCGCGGGCTCATCTTGCCGTGCGCCACGCCCACGCGCGCCTCGGGCGCGGCCTCGTGCACGCGCGCCACGGCGTCGTCGATGGTCTTGACGCGGTTGGACACGTAGTACACCTGGCCGCCGCGACCCACCTCCAGGCGAATCGCCGCGCTCACCACGTCGGGGTCGTACTCCCCCACGTGCACAATCACGGGACGGCGCCCGGTCGGCGGCGTGGTGATCAGGCTCATGTCGCGCACGCCGCTCGTGGCCATCTGCATGGTACGCGGGATGGGCGTGGCCGAAAGCGTGAGCACGTCGATCTGCTCGCGCAGGTTCTTGAGCTGCTCCTTGTGCTGCACACCAAAGCGCTGTTCCTCGTCGATGATCACCAGGCCCAGGTTCTTGGGGTTCACGTCGGCCGAAAGCAGACGGTGTGTGCCGATCAGCACATCGATCGTGCCCTCGGCAAACGCCTTGAGCGCGCGCTTTTGCTGCGCCGGCGTGCGAAAGCGGCTGAGCACCTCGACCTCAAGGCCAAACGGGGCAAAGCGTTCAAAGAACGTCTCGTAGTGCTGCTGGGCAAGAATAGTCGTGGGGCAGAGTACCATGACCTGGCGGCCGGAGTCCACGCACTTAAACGCTGCGCGCAGGGCGACCTCGGTCTTGCCAAAGCCCACGTCGCCGCACAGCAGGCGGTCCATGGGCTTGGGTGCCTCCATGTCCGCCTTAATGTCGGCAATAGCCTCCAGCTGGTCGCGCGTCTCGTCGTAGGGGAAGCTCTCCTCCATCTCAATCTGCTCGGGCGTATCGGGCGGACAGGCGATACCGGTAATCGAAGAGCGGCGCGTATACAGGTCGACCAGGTCAAACGCCAGCTTTTTGGCATTCTTGCGCGCCTTGTTGGTGGCACGCGTCCAGTCGGCGGTGTTGAGCCTGGTCAAGCGCGGTTTATCGCCGTCGGGGCCAACATAGCGCGTGATGCGGTCGACCTGCTCGAGCGGCACATAGAGTTTGTCGCCGTCGGCGTATTCCAGCAAGAAGTAGTCGCGCTCCTTGCCGCCCACTTCCTGGCGCGCGATCTCGCTAAAGAGCGCGATGCCATGCGTTGCGTGCACCACGTAGTCGCCCGGCTTAAAGGGGAAGGTGATCTGCGTAATGTCGACCTTGCGGCGGCTGCGCGCGCGGTTGGCGTCCATGCGGGCGTTGAGGTCGGCGATCGAGAACACGGCCAGATTGGCATCGGGCACCACCACGCCCTGCGGTAGAGCGGCATCCACAAAGGTCACGCGTCCGCGCGAGATGGTGGGCACGGCGGCACCAGCGGCAGCCTGGGCCGCGCCCGCCTCGAGCGAGCGGGCGTTGAGCGCGTCGGCATGGCGCTCGCGAATCGAAGCATGGGCCGCCTGACGAGCAGCACGGTCGTCAGAATCCGCCGCCGCCACGCGCACGCGGTCGCCGATAACGCCGGCGTTTTCGGGGGCGGCCGTCAGCGACTCCTCAAAGGTGATGCCCTCGTCGCCAAAGGTGAGCTCCATCGACTCGCGCGCACCGCGGTCGGGAATGGCAAACACGCAGGCATAGCGCTTGCCCACGACCTCCTGAATGCGCGTCATAAAGCGATTGTCCGAGCCCGCAATGGCCGGCTGCTCAATCTTGAGCTCGGCTGTAACCGCACCGCCGGCACGAATCAGGCTCACGTAGTTCAGGCGCTGCTGAGCACCAAAGTCGAGCTGTTGGGCACGCACGTACAGGCCGTCCAGACGGTCAATCCCCGCCTCGCCGGCACGGGCCTCGATATCCTCGTAGGCGCGCAGGCAGTCATCGAACAGCGAGCGCGGCTCGGACAGGACCACAAGCGCCTTGCCGCTCACGTGCGCCAACGGGCTCACGGTCTGGCCGTACATCACCGGCAAAAAGCGGTCGAGCTCGGGCGTGACGATGCGCGCGTCCACCATCTCGAGCAGCGCCGCCAGCTTGCTATCGCTCTGGCTGGCGCGATAGAGCGCCACATGCATGTTGTGGACGGCCTCGTCGGTGAGCGCCAGCTCGCGGCACGGGAAGATCTCGATGCTGTCCTCGTTGCCGATGGTTTGACCCGTAGAGCTCACCATGCGGCGGATGCGGTCGATCTCGTCGCCAAAGAACTCAATGCGCACGGGTGCTTTTTCCTGCGCGGGGAACACCTCGACGGTATCGCCGTGCACGCGGAACAGACCGGGCGCGTCGGCGGCGCCGGCATTGGTGTAGCCCATGCCCACCAGGCGCTGCGGCACCTCGTCGAAGGGAATCTCCTCGCCCACCGCAAAGGTGGTGGACTCCCAATAGCGGCTCTCGACCGGCGGCACGCAACGCAGTAGCGCGCGGGCCGAGGCGACCATGATGCAGTTATCGCCGCGCACGATGCGCCCTAAAGCCTCGCAGCGTTGGGCCACCTCGGCGTCGTCGGGCGCCTGCTCACGCCATGGATAGTCTTTGCGCTCGGGAAAGCGGCACACATGCGCCAGACCCACATAGGCGGCCAGGCTGCGCGCGGCGCGATCGGCCGCGTCCTCGCCGCTCACGATGTAGACCGTGGGACGCGGACGGCGCGCAAACTGAGCTGCCGCCATGAGCGTGCGGCCCGACTGCGACACGGCCAGCGTCACGTCCTCGCCGGCATCGAGTCCGGCCTCGACGGTCTGCAGCGCCTCGGCAGTGTAGAGCTGCGCGGCTATACGGTGAATGAGCATGCTGTTCCTCCGGCATCGCAACGCCAAAAGCCCGCCGGGGCAAGCTCGGCGGGTCGTACGTCAAATACATTGTCTGTCATGGTAGCGCATGGAGAGGACTCCGGCTCAAGGGCAAACCCAGCCCCGCAAAAAACGCCAGACGAAGATGCGTTCCGCCCTACCCCGCCACGCGCACGCTGGGGCACAAATCTGCCAGCGGACACTCGTCACACTTGGGTTTGCGGGCGTCGCAGATCTCGCGACCAAAGGTGATCCACTGATGGTTGACCGACTCCCAATACTCGTGCGGCAAAATCTTGAGCAGATCCTGCTCGGTCTTGAGCGGTTCCTTGGCATGCGTCTTGGGACTCAGCATCAGGCGGTGCGCAATGCGGTTGACGTGCGTATCCACCGCGATGCCTTCCACGATGCCGTACCCCACGTTGAGCACGATGTTCGCCGTCTTGCGTCCCACGCCCGGCAGCTTCACGAGTTCCTTCATGTCGGCCGGCACCTCGCCGTCATAGTCGGTGACGATCATCTGCGCGGCCTCGACGGCATGCTTGGCTTTGCTCTTGTAGAAGCCGAGCGACTTGATGGTGTCCGCCACGTCAGCTACGCTCGCCCCGGCCATGGTCTCGGGCGTGGGCCACTGGGCAAACAGCCGCGGCGTCACTTTGTTGACCTGCGCATCGGTCGTTTGCGCCGAAAGCAGCACCGCGATCAGCAGGCGGAAGGGATTCTCGTGGTCCAAAAAGCACTCGACCGGGCCATAGCGACGGTTGAGGCGCTCACACACCTCGATGGCGCGCTCGCGCTTGGCGGCATTGGTCTCGCGTGGCATAACGACTCCTCGGCTCAACGGCACAATAAACTTATGGGCACAATTGTCCCACGTCCGAGACGTTTACGCCTCCAAGAATGCGCCGGTCTGACGGCTCCACAGGTTCGCGTACTCGCCGCCCGCCTCGACGAGCTGCACATGCGTGCCGTCCTCGACGATCTCGCCATCCGCCAGTACCACGATGCGGTCGAGCGCCGCCACGGTGGACAGGCGATGCGCCACCACAATGGAGGTGCGGCCGCGCATCAGGTTCTCGAGAGCTTCCTGCACCAGCGCCTCGGACTCGCTGTCCAGGGCAGAGGTCGCCTCGTCGAGCACCAGAATCGGCGCGTCGGTGAGAATCGCGCGGGCGATGGCCACGCGCTGACGCTGGCCGCCCGAGAGCTTGACGCCGCGCTCGCCCACCATGGTGTCAAAGCCACGAGGCAAGCGGTCGATAAACTCCAGGGCGTTGGCCAGGCGCGCAGCCTCGCGAATCTGCTCATCAGTGGCGCTGGGACGACCGTAGGCAATGTTTTCTCGAATGGAGCGGTGGAACAGCAGCGCTTCCTGCGGCACGTAGGCAACCTGGCGGCGCAGGCTCTGCTGCGTGCAGCGCGAGACATCCTGACCGTCCACGAGCACGCGGCCGCCCTGGACATCGTCCAGGCGCAGCAGCAGCTTGGTGAGCGTCGTCTTACCCGAGCCCGATTTGCCCACCAGGCCCACGCGCTGGCCCGCCGCCACATGAAGTGTCAGGTCATCGAACACGTTCTCGCCCGCCGCAGCGTCACGGTACGCAAAGCTCAGGTGCTCAAAATCAATCGCGCCCTCGCTCACCTTGAGCTCGGGGGCATCCGGGTCGTCTGCCACCAAGCGTGGCTCGTCCAGCACGCGCGTCATCTCGGCCGCATCGCCCAAAGCGCGGTTGATACGCTGCATCATGGAACTCACGTAGTTCAGGCGCATGGTGAGGTTATAGGTGTAGGTAAAGATCATGACGAGCGAGCCGGCCGAGATGCCAAACCACGCGTTGCCGCCCGCCACGAACACACTCACCACGGCCATGGTGATGACGATAAGGCCCGAGGTCGTAAAGTTGCGCTGCATCATGGCGTGCATCGAGACCGTCTCGGCATCGCGCGCGGCGCGGTCGGCGGTGTCGAACAGATCGCGTTCAAAGTCCTCGCGCCCGCAGGTCTTGACGGCCAAGATGTTCGTGACCGCGTCGGAGAGCACGCCCGAGAGCTTGTTCTGCGCGGCGGACGTCGCGGCCGAAAGCGGCATGATGCGCTTGTACATAAGCCAGACAAACGCGATGTAGACGACCATGATGCACACCAGGATCACGGTAAACGTCGGCACCACCGGGGCGAGTGCGGCCACGGTACAGATGACCGAGGTGATGGTGGGGATGAGCGAATACACCGTCACGTCCACCAGACCCGTGTAGCCGCTCATAAAACGGCTTGTCTGGCTCACAAGCGATCCGCCAAAGCGGCTGGTATGGAATGTCATGGATTGGTTGGAGAGCGTGTCGAAGCACAGGCGCGCCAGGTGATAGTTGCCCGCGATCTCGAGCTTGTAGACGGTGTAGTCCTGCAGCTTGGAGAGGATCTGGCCCACCAGGTTGACGAGCACGAGCGCCAGAATGTAGGGACCGAAGACCTCAAACACCTGGTCACCCGCCACGGGACCGGCTTGAACGCGGTCGACAATGAGGGCCATCACATAGGTATTGGCAAACGTCAGCAAAAAGATGTAGCCCGCCGACGAGAACACCGAGAGAAAGACAATCAGCGGCTGCGTGCGCGTGACATCCCAAAAACGCTGTAGCGTGCGGCGCACGGTGGAGCGTTTGAGCGGGCTGGTGCTTCTCTGAGACATGGGCTTCCTTTCGCGTCTGATAGGGCGAAACGCCATTGTTGCACATTGAAGCGCACTTCAGGCAAGCACGATGCGAAAAGCAGCGGGGCATCCGCGTTTGCGCCGGCGCCCCGCCGTCTTGTTGCAATTAGTCCTCGTCTTCTTGGTCTGTGGGAAAGCCCGCGGGCGTGAGCCCCAAGATCTCATCGGCTTGGTCGGCGTCTTCCAGCGCGTCGATGTCCTTGAGCTTGCGCTCCATGACGTTGGTGCGCGTGGTAATGATGCCCTCGACCGTTTTGCCCGCGGTCTCGATCTGCTGCTGGGCGCGGCGCAGCGCCGCCTGATAGCGCGGCAGCTCGGCCTTGACAGCGGAGAGCACGCGCAGTACATCGTCGGTGCGTTTTTGCAGCTTAAACGTTTGGTAACTCATCTGCAGGCTGTTGAGAATGGCCGCCATGGTGCTAGGGCCGGCAACGTTGACATGATAGTCGCGGCCCAGGGTCTCGATAAGCCCGGGGCGGCTGACGACCTCAGCGTACAGCCCCTCAAACGGAACGAACATGATGCCAAAGTTGGTGGTCACGGGCACGCTCAGATACTTTTCGCAGATGTCCTTTGCCTCACGCTTGACCATAGCGTCAAGCGTCTTGCGCGCGGCGGCGACGGCATCCGCGTCGCCCGACTCCTGGGCATCGAGCAGATGCTCGTACGCGTCGCCCGGGAATTTGGAGTCAATCGGCAGCAGTACGGGGTCGCCCTCGTCTACCGGCAGCTTGACGGCAAACTCAACACGCTCCGAGGCGCCGGGCTTGGTGGCAACGTTTTCCAGATACTGATCGGGTGTGAGGATATCCGCCAGGATCGCGCCCAGCTGCACCTCGCCCAAAATGCCGCGCGCCTTGACGTTACCCAGCACGCGCTTAAGGTCGCCCACGCCAGTGGCGATAGATTGCATGTCGCCCAGGCCCTTGTACACGGCCTCGAGCTGGTCGCTCACCTGCTTAAACGATGCAGACAGACGGTCGTTGAGCGTGCGAGAGAGCTTCTCGTCCACCGTCGCACGCATCTGATCGAGCTGCACGTTGTTGTCTTTGCGGATGGCGCCCAGCTGAGCATCGACCGTCTCGCGCACCTTGTCCAGGCGATGCTCGATGCCCTCGCGATTGGCGCCGAGCTGTTGGGCCGTCTCACGGCGCAGGTCATCCATCCGGTCACCAGCTTGCGAGAACTCGCGTGCGATGGCCAGGTAACGTTGCTGCTCCACGGCCGCATCGGTCGTCTGCTGCTGCGCGATGGCATTGGCCGTGCGGCGTGTTTCGGCCAGCGCGACGTTCAGGGCATCGAGCGCGTTGTTGGCCTGCTCGAGTGCTGCCAGCGTTTCCGCGCTACTGTCGCCACGCTCCCGCAACTCGGCACGAAGGCCCTTGAGCTGCAGGGCACAGGCCGCAGCGACCCCCACCGCCACCAAAGCAATCACAATAAGTGCAATATCAATTGCAGACATAAACTCCGCCCAACAAACCCAATCGATCATCAATCAAAACCGCGATCAATCTTACCCCGCCACACACACGGATCACTCACTGCCTTGCAGACAAATTTCTCTTAGAGCCGCGGACGCTAAAACGCTAACTCTCCCAGCCGGCGCGGATGGTTGTTATGACGTCATCTAGGCGCTGGCCCAGGGCCGCTAGATGTTGGAGCACCTCGTTGGGCGATGCACCGTTGAGGATGCACGTGAGGGCATACGACGCCAGAAAGATGGCCGCAAGCCCCAACGGGATGAGCACGATCATCGCCAACGTACGCAGGCGCTGGGCCCAGCGACGGCGACGCGCACGATGCTTGTCGAACGCGAGCTCCTGCGCATATGAATCTTGCTGTACGGAATAGGCCTCTGGCGCCGATTCACACCCGGGCACAGCTGCAGGTACAGCAGCGGGCACGACGTTTTGCACGGGCGCCTGGTTGGCAACCCCTTGTATTTGCATCTCCATGAGTCGTTGCTGCTGACGCAGCATGCGCTCAGCTTGTTGCTGCGGAGTCTCAAGAAACAGATCCATGCTGGCCTCCAAAATCGGAGCATTCGACGCTTACGACCAGCATCCCGCACCGCCATGACCGCGACAACGCAATCGCCGGCAATAGCCACAAAGTTTCTTTTGCTCAAAAGCTGTCGAAAAGCTCAACAACTCCCCTACCAGCACTTTCTCTGAGCTTTTTTCGCCAACAATCTTTTGGCCTTCCACCCTCACGCCAACTGACCAAAATCTAACCAATAGCTTGACGAAAATTGTGGAGACCGGGACCCCACAAAAACGTGCCGCCCCCAAAAGGGGGGGCACACAAACCTTTTTATCAGCTTTT